>JBIILC010000036.1:0-16976 GCA_044232865.1 Opitutales bacterium
CGCCGCTTAGCGCAGATTGCTGTCGTCCTTGGCCTCGTGGCCGTGGGCGTCTGGGTCGTGCGTGGTAAGAAATGGGAGCTGCTCCGCAAGCCCGCCGAAGTCGCCGCGAAACCCGCGATCAAGCTGCGTTCGGCCGCCGATATCATCCCGCAGTTGAAGGGCCCGCCCAAGCGCACTGGGGTTACGTTCAAGGACATCATGGCCGGCAAGGTGCCGAAGCTCAACCCGCTCGAGGTCGAAGCGTTCCTCAAGAACCAAGGTCGCACTACCGTGAACCTCCTTGCGGCTTCCCGTCTGCTCAAGGACCTTAGCTACGCCCGCGAAGCTGCGAAACTGGACCCCAAGGATCCCGCCGCACAGCTCGAACTCGCGCTTCGTGGCGAGACGCCGGCGGAGAAGTCCGCTGCTTTGGCGGCATTCCGTGAAGCCGCGCCCGGAAATTCGCTCGGCGATTATCTGGCCGCCCATCAGGCATTCGCCTCGGGTGATATCGGCGCTGCCGGCGCCGCGCTCATTCAATCGTTGGATAATCCGCTCTACTCCGACTACGCCCAGAAGATCGTCGCAGGTTCCGAACAAGCGTTCCTCGATGCGGGCTATGGACCTCAGCCCGCCGCGGTCTCGGCAATGCTTTCGATCGAGTGGGCCCAGGGCCAGCCGATCAGGGAGGCCTCGGAGAGCCTCATCCAGCTGCAGACGGAGTTAATCCGCATGGCCGATTTTGACGCCGTCGAACCCACGGTCATCATCGGCCTCACGCTCGGGCAACGCCTACAGGAGCAGGGCCCTTACATGATCGATCGTTTGCTGGGAATCTCCATTGAGCGGAGATTTCTCCAGCAGCTTGACCCGCTCACGCTCGCCGGCCCGGGTGGGCAGGCCGCCGGTGAGCGCCTCGAGACCCTCCAGACGGACTTACTGGAAATAGGATCCTTGGCTTCCGCTTTTCCTGAGAAGTTTGATTCCGCCGACGAAGCCACGCAGTCGCAGTATCTCGAAAAAATGAAGTCCGAAGGTGAACTCGCCGCGATGAGGTGGTTGGTGAATGGTAAATAGGTTTTAGCGGTTGGCGGATAGCGGTTGGCGGTTGGGAGAGGCAGATGATGACCGATGATAGGTCTGGGCCGCCGCAGGGCGGCCGAGGGTAGGGGCGTGGCTCCGCCGCGCCCTCCTGTCTTGGTGTATCTTCAACCGCTAACCGCCAACCGCTTTCCGCTTAAACCTTAATCAGGAGTGCACGATGAATCGTGCCCCTACCATGGTTCGCCCTGCGGCGAACGGGATGTCGCGGGTAGGGCCGACCATCCTTGGTCGGCCGTGCGGCCAAGCAGGGATGCTTGGCCCTACCTCGATACAGGAACTCAAAGGGAAACCGGAAACCGGAAAATAATGCTTCGGGCATAAATCTCCCCAGCCAATCATCCGGGTTCCGGTCTCCCTTAGGCTTTTGTCTCTCCCAACCGCCAACCGCTAACCGCTAAAACCTAGTCATCCTGTTTACAGAATGACCATCGCATCCCCGTAACTAAAAAACCGATATTCTTCGCGAATCGCTTCGGCGTAGATTTCTTTCAACCAGGTCAGGCCGGACGGATCACCCGGCGTGAGGAACGCTGCCACGAGGCAGAGCAAGGTGGAACGGGGTAGATGGAAATTGGTGAGCAGGTGTTCGCAGCAGCCCACGGTGTCGCCCGGGCGGATGAACAGCGAAGCGTCCGAAACGAAATCGCCCTCATGCACGAAGCCATGCGTCTTGCGGAAAGCGTCTTCGCTGGCGCGCACCGACGTGGTACCGATCGCGAGGCGCGGACGCCGTGCGCGTAGCGCCTGCATCGTCGCCGCTGGGATGCGATACGCCTCCGAGTGCATGATATGCTCGTTCAGGTTCGCGACGGAGACAGGCTGGAATGTCCCCGGGCCGACGTCGAGCACGAGGTCGAAGGCGTCGTGTCCGCGGGCTTTCAGCATCGCGAGGAGTTCGGGCGTGAAGTGCAGGCCGGCCGTCGGCGCGGCGGCGGCACGGGCGGAGGAAGGATCCGCGTACACGGTCTGATAGCGCGTAGCGTCATCGGATGGCGCGAGCCCGCGGTCCTTGCGTGCTTCGACGATGTAAGGCGGGAGCGGGAGTTCGCCTACGCGGTCGGCCAGCTGGCCGACGGTCTCGCCGGCGGGCAGCGTGAAGCGCACGCGGTATTCGCCGTTCTTCGTCTCGACCGCGACGGCGTGTCGTCCGTCGACGGAAAATCCGGAAGCATCCGAGGCGCGTTTGCCCGGGCGCAGCATGCACCACCATTCAAGTGGGTCGGCGGTCGGACGAAGTAGCAGGCACTCGACCTTGCCGCCGGTCGGGCGCACGCCGAAGAGGCGGGCCTTGAGCACGGTGACATTATTGCGGATGAGCACCGTGCCGGGCGGAAGTAGGTCGGGCAGTTCGGAGAACAGGCGATGTTCAATCGTGCGCGTGGCCCGTCTTACCACGAGCAGGCGCGAGCCATCGCGCCGCGGCGCAGGCTCCGCGGCGATGCGTTCGGGCGGGAGGTCGAAATCCAGCTCCCGGACGTCCATGGCTTACGCTCCGGTCTTCGGAGGCGTGATCAGCAGCTGGCCATCGATCGCGCGCAGGGGCATGAACTCGGCGCCCGGGGGAGCCTTGCGGAGTTCTTCTTCCACCGCGGAAAGCTTGGCGTCCATGTCGTCGATGCGGGCGACGAAGACGGCCTCCGGCGTCGAGGGCGTGGCGCAGGCGCCGTATTCACGCATGGTGTGGTGGCTGAGCAGGATGTGCTCGAGGCGTTCCATCAGCGAGGCTTCAAGGCCGACCTTGGTGCCGTGCGCACGGACGATGAAGGCGCCGAGGACGAGGTGACCGTGCAGATTGCCCGCGCGCGTGAAGCTGGCCTTGGCCATGCCGGGTTCGAGGCGGGAGTATTCCTGGACCTTGCCCATGTCGTGCAGGACGATGCCGGCGATGGCGAGGGCGTGGTCGACTTTCGGGTAGAGGGGCAGGAGTGCTTCAGCGCACTTGGCCATTCGCAGCGTGTGCTCGAGCAGGCCGTGGCGGAAGGCGTGGTGCATGCCGAGCGCGGCGACAGCTTCGTGGAAACGTTCGCCATACTCTTCAAAGGCGGACTCGACCGTCGCGCGCAGGCCAGCGTGCGGGATGCGCGCGATGATGCCGAGGAGGTCGGCCTTCATCTTAATTGGGTCGTGCTGCGAGACCGGGGTGAGCTTGCCCATGATCGCCGGGTCGGCGCGTTCGGCGTCGGTGATCGGCGTAAGCGAATCGACCTTCAGGTCGGGGCGTCCGTTGAAGTCGCTGACCGTACCGCCCACGCGGACGATTGCGCCGGCCTTGAGGCTCGTGAGGACCGGCTTCACCGGGGAGTCGCCGAAGACGCGGATCTTGATGTCGTCGGTCGCGTCGGCGATCACGGCTTCATAGTAGGTCGAACCGGTCTTCGCGGTCTTGGTGGCGATTTCTCCCAGGGCGCAGATGGCCTGGAAACGAGAGCCGACCGGGGAGGTCTTGCTTTCACGAAGGGTCAGAAGTGGCTCGGACATGGGCGGGACTGTGGCACCAGGGGACTTATTTTCGAGTATGGAGTTTAGAGTCTCGAGTATTGGGGGTGGGAAATCGTTTCGGGTGGCGGGTGGCAGCCCCAGGTGGCAGGTGGCGGGAACGGGTAGGGATGCGATGACATCGCATCCGTTCGAAACCGCGTCGGGTAAGTCCTCGGGTCTTAGGTAGGCTCATCGACCTCCCGAATCCATCCGCGAACGGACGCGACGCCGTCGCGCCCCTACCTCCTTGCCCTCCGGCCCTCCGGTCCTCTAATCCTCCTGTCCTCGCCACGATGAGTCCCAAACCCGCTATCCTTGTCCTCTGCACCGGTAATTCCTGTCGTAGTCATATGGCTGAAGGGTTCCTCCGCGCGGCGGTCGGCGGTGCGGCCGAGGTCTTCAGCGCGGGCTCCAGGCCGGCGGGCTACGTGCATCCCCTTTCAATCAAGGTCATGGCTGAGGCTGGCGTGGATATCTCCGCCCATACCTCGAAGCACATGAACGAGTTCCTGCCGCGCCGGATCGACGTGGTCATCACCGTTTGCGGCAACGCCGACCAGGTCTGCCCAATGTATCCCGGCCAGGTGGCCCGCTTCCATTGGGGCTTCGACGACCCCGCTCATGCCCAGGGCACCGAGGAGCAGATCCTCAACGAATTCCGCCGAGTCCGGGATGAGATCAAAGCCAAGTTCACGGCGTACGGGCTGCAGATCAGAGAACAGAAGAGGCTGAGCTGACTTCATTTTCCTATTTAACCATCCCACTTGCCCTTGGGGTATGAATCGCCGAACCTCGGCGCATGGATTCGGCACCACTCACCATCTCCGACCTAGCGGATGTCCTGAAGGGACATCTGAACGGCATGGGGACGTTGGAGGTGACAGGCGAAATCTCAGGTTATAAGACCTATCCTTCCGGCCATCACTACTTCGCGCTGAAGGACAGCGAGGCGAAGGTGGATTGCGTCCTCTATTCCTATCAGGCCCGCTGGCTGAAGACGCCGCTCCGTGATGGGATGAAGGTCGTGGCGAAGGCGAAGGCCGACTTCTACGGGAAGACGGGCAAGTTCTCGCTGATCATCGAATCCATCAAGCCAGCTGGGGAGGGTGACCTGTTTCAGAAGTTCAAAGAGCTGCAGGCGAAGCTGACGGCCGAGGGCCTCTTCGAGGACGAACTCAAGCGCCCGCTGCCGGAATTCCCAAAGGTCGTCGCGTTCGTGACCTCGGAAATCGGTGCGGTCTGGCATGACTTCATCGAGGTGCTCAAAACCCGCGGGTGGAGTGGTACGGCGTGGCTCGTGCCGGCGCGCGTGCAGGGCGAGACCTGCCCTGGCTCGGTCATCAACGGACTCAAGCAGGCCAACGAGATCTCCGGCATCGACCTCATCGTCGTCGGTCGCGGCGGAGGCTCGATGGAGGACCTCTGGGGCTTCAATGACGAAGCCCTCGTGCGCGCGGTGCGCGCCAGCAAGACGCCCGTCATCTCGGCCGTCGGGCACCAGACCGATTTCACACTGTGCGATTTCGCCGCTGACAAGCGTGCCGAGACGCCGACGGCCGCCGCTGAGCTCATCGCCACCGGCCAGGCCAAGCTCCGTCAGCGACTCAAGCTCCTGGCCTCAGAGCTCGCCCAGCATTCGCCCAAGGCGAAATTGCAGTCGCTCTATCAAGACCTCGATCTCCTGAACGAACGCCTCGATGGCGCCGCTCAGGAAGTCGTCGCGGAATATCGCCATCGCCTCTCCGAGCTCGGCAGTGAGCTGCACCGTCTTTCGCCCAAGGCCCGCCTCGGCGTCACGCGCGAGAAGCTCAACCAGCTTGGCCATCGCCTGCGCTCGGCGGGTTTTGAATCCATTCTTTCGCGTGGGTATTCCATCGTCCGCGATACGGATGGTACCGTCATCTCGACGAGCAAAGCCGTGACCAAGGGCCGCAAATTACGCCTGAAGTTCAACGACGGCGAAGCTGACGCGGTAGGGGGCTAGCGCGCGAAGCGCGCGCGGGGAACTGCTGGCATGGTGAACGGCTGCGAAGCAGGGTAGGGGCGCGACGGCGTCGCGTCCGTTCGCAAAGAGATGATTGATGAGCCAGGTAAGTCATCCGACCCGTTGACGTCCGTCCGCCTACGGACGCCACGCAGTGGCGCCCCTACCTCGAGGCACCCCAGCCAATCATCCGGTTTCCGGTTTCCCTTTGAGTTCAAAGCCCCCCCCCGCCACCTGCCACCCGGGGCTGCCACCTGCCACCTGGAACTTGCATCCCACTTTTGCACCTTTGCACAGGCCGTAGGCCGATTTGCACTTTTGCACCGAGGACAGCACGTGGTGCTATCCCTACCTGTTTGCAAACGAGTCATTAGCGCCTTCACTCCCGCCCATGAAAATCGCGTTCGTGGGCACAGGAGTGATGGGCAAGAGCATGGTGGCTAATCTGCTCAAGGCCGGCCATGAGGTCACGGTGTACACGCGCACGAAGTCCAAGGCGGAGGACCTGTTCGCCCTGGGCGCTAAGTGGGCCGCTTCGCCGGCTGAGGCCGCCAAAGGCGTCGATGCGGTGATCTCGATGGTGGGCTATCCGAACGACGTTGAAGAAGTCTGGCGCGGCCCGCAGGGCTTCATGTCCACCGCCAAGCCCGGCTGTGTGCTCATCGACATGACCACGTCGAGCCCGGCGCTCGCTCGTTCGCTGGCCACGGAGGCTTCGGCGAAAGGATTCGGTCCGCTCGATGCTCCGGTCTCGGGCGGCGACCGTGGCGCGCGCGAAGGCACGCTGACCATCATGGTAGGCGGCGCGCAAAAGGATTTTGATTTCGCTGCGCCGCTGTTCGCCGCGATGGGCAAGACAATCGTCTTACAAGGCGGCCCCGGCACTGGTCAGCTCTGCAAGCTCGCCAACCAGATCGGTATCGCCTCCGGCATGATTGCGATGTCCGAAGCCCTGGCGTTTGCCCACGCGACTGGCCTCAACCTCGAGACCACATTACGCTCGATCTCGGGTGGCGGTGCTTCGAGCTGGGCCTTGCTCAATCTCGCGCCGCGCGTGCTCAAGGGCGATTTCGCTCCTGGCTTCTACGTGAAGCATTTCGTGAAGGACATCGGCCTCTCGCTCGACGTGTGCAAGGAGCAGGGCCTCAAACTGCCGGGTCTTGAGCTCGCGGCTAAACTCTACGGCGAAGTCGTCGCGGCCGGCGAAGGCGATTCCGGCACGCAGGCGTTGGCGCGAAGGTATTTTCAGATTAGCGGTTAGCGGTTGGCGGTTAGCGGATGGGGAAGACAGCACACTCAAGGGGAGACCGGAAACTGGGAGGATGCTGCTGGCCGCCGCAGGGCGGCCGAGGGTAGGGGCGTGGCTTCGCCGCGCCCTCCTCAGAAGGAGTGCACGATAAATCGTGCCCCTACCATGCTTCGCCCTGCGGCGAACGAGGACAGCACGTGGTGCTGTCCCTACCTCGATACAGCTATGTCGTGACGCGGTCCCGACCCTACCCATGACAGGTGATAGCGGCTGGCGGATAGCGGTTGGCGGTTAGGAAATGCATTGCCTGACACCCGAACCCGAACCTGAAGACCTGAACCTGATACCCGATGGCCGAGACCTGGGACCTGAGAATGGATGCAACTAGGACAGCACGTGGTGCTGTCCCTACCTCGATGCAGCGGACGCGACGCCGTCGCGCCCCTACCTATCCCGCCACCTGCCACCCGAGGCTGCCACCCGCCACCCGAAACGAGGGTTGCAACTAGGGCAGCACGCGGTGCTGCCCCTACCTCGTTACACTCGGATGCGATGTCATCGCATCCCTACCTTCACACCTTCGGTGCTTCGTTGGCCGGCACGATACGGAGCTGGACGGAATCGATAACGGACGGGCCAAGAATGACGTTGGTCACGATGACGAGCATCTGGCCGGGCACGCAGTAGCCTTCATCGCGCAGGCGGATGAGCGCGAGTGTGATATTATCCTCGGCCTTGGGCTCGAACTTCATCTGGAAGGACTCGACGCCCCAAAGGAGGCTCATCTTCCGGTGGACATGTTCTTCTTCCATGAACGCGTAGATCGGACAGCCGACCGAGCGGAGTGAGGAAAGGGTGCGGGGCACGTCGCCATTACGCGTGAACGCGATGATACCGGTGTTGCCGAGGTCCTGGGCGAGGCCGGCGGCGGCGCGGAGAAGCTTGATCTTCGGGGTCTCGTTGGGCTGTTCAGGCGAGAGCACGCGGGGCAGTTCGTTCTCGGTCGTTTGGGCGATACGTTTCATCACTTCGACGCAGCGGATGGGGTGCTTCCCCGTGGTGGTCTCGCCGGAAAGCATCACCGAGTCAGCCATCTCGAGCACGGCGTTGGAAACGTCGGTCACTTCGGCGCGCGTCGGGACCGGGTTTTGGATCATCGACTCGAGCATGTGCGTGGCGACGATCACCGGCTTGCGGCAGGCGATGGCCATGGCGACCGCGCGGCGCTGGATGAGCGGTAAGGTCTCGTAAGGGATTTCGATGCCGAGGTCACCGCGGGCGACCATCAGCGCGTCGGTGGCTTCAAGGATGGAGCCGAGATGCTCGATCGCGGACTGGTCCTCGATCTTCGAGATGATGTGGGCCTTCGACTCATGCTGGGCGAGCAAGGTGCGGAGGGCGTAGACGTCGGCGGCTTCGCGGACGAACGAGAGGGCGTAGAAGTCGACGCCGACTTCGCAGCCGACGGCCACGTCGGCGCGATCCTTGTCGGTGAGGGCAGGGAGGTCGACCTTGACGCCGGGAAGGTTGATATGACGGCGGCTGCCGAGGGGGCCGGGCTGCTCGACCTTACAGCGGAGGCGGTCCTTCTTCTGTTCGAGGACGCGGAGCTGGATGAGGCCGTTGTCGACCAGGACGACGCCGCCCACGGGCACGGCGGTGATCATTTTGGGGTAATTGGTGGGGATGACGAGGATCTCGCCGTCGGCCGGGGCGGTGTCGGATCCCGTGACATCGACGACTTGGCCGACGGTGAGCTGGGTGGACTCTTTGCGGGCACCGGTACGGATTTCAGGGCCCTTGATGTCCATCATCACCGCGAGCTCCTTCTTCATGCGGCGGCTGACCTTGCGGACGCGTTCGACGGTGGTGCGGACCCAGGCATGGTCGGCGTGGGCCATGTTAAGGCGGACCACGTTGGCCCCGGCGTGGATAATCGCTTCCAGTTGGGCCTCTGACTCCGTGGCCGGACCGATGGTAAACGTGATGCGTGTGTGACGGAAGGACTTCACGGCGTTTATGACAACTTATGAAAGGTGGAGACGCAAGGGAAAGAACACCCTAGCAATCGGAACAAAATGGTGATTTTACGGCACTCTTTCCGCTTCGAGATCCCGCTTCGCCGTCATGCGCTCTTCAAAGAACGTCGTTTGCTCGAACGGCCACGTGGTTGCTTCCTTCAACTTCCAGGCGGCGTGTTCGGCGAGGTGCGTGCGCGTCCATTCCGAGTAATCGAGATCGTCGGTGCGGAAGTGCAAGCGGGTGCCGGCGGCGGCGCGTTGGGCGAGGAGGTCCAAGCTGGAGGTTTGGATGAAGCGGTTCTTATGGTGCTTCTTCTTCGGCCACGGATCCGGATAGAGGATGAAGATTTTACGGAGCACGACGGCGGGCGGGAGCGCTTCGAGGAATTCCGTGGCTTCGGCCTTGAGGAAGATGACGTTGTCGAGTTTGCCCAGCGTCTGCTTGCGCACGGAGCGTTCGACGCGGTGCGTGATCAGGTCGATGCCCACGCAAAATTCTTGCGGATGCGCGGCGGCGTAGGCGGCCAGCCAGTGACCGTGGCCGCAACCGAGCTCGAAGGTGATGTCCGTCCGTCCGGCCAAGGCGGTGGCCAGCGTCGCGGCCAGGCGGGTCACGTTGGCCGCCCGACGGGCGTCCGCCCACTCCTTGCCCATGACTTTGGTATGTTCCGGCACGAGGGGGGTTAAGAGGGAAAGGGGGGAGGGAGGCAAGCGGGCGGATGACAGATGACAGATGACGGATGGCTGAATGGAGGACTGAATAGAGGGCGGAATAGATGATGCAAACTTCAGGTGGCGGGTGGCGGCCCCGGGTGGAGGGTAGGGACAGCACTACGTGCTGTCCTAGGTGCAAAAGTGCAAATCGGCCTACGGCCTGTGCAAAGGTGCAAAAGTGGGATCCATTCTCAGGTCCCAGGTCTCGGCCATCGGGTGTCAGGTTCAGGTCTTCAGGTTCGGGTTCGGGTGTCAGGCAATGCATTTCCTAACCGCCAGCCGCTATCACCTGTCATGGGTAGGGTCGGGATCGCGTCACGACATAGCTGTATCCGCTTCGGGTGGCGGGGGTAGGGATGCGATGACATCGCATCCGCCGGATTAGGTAGGGGCGCCACTGCGTGGCGTCCGTGGGCGGACAGATGTCATGGGGTCGGATGACTTACCCGGCTCATCAATCGTCGCTCTGCGAACGGACGCGACGCCGTCGCGCCCCTACCCAGCGGCTGACTAAGCGTGGTCAGCCCACCCTAGATACAGGGCTCAAGGGGAGACCGGAAACCGGGAGGATGCTGCGGGGGATACATTTTCGGGTCCCAGGTCTCAGCCCTCAGGTCTCAGGTACGGGTTATCAGGTACAGGTGCGGGTGCGGGGCAAAGTTCAGGTCCTGAACCTGTACCCGAACCTGAACACCTGAACCTGGCTCCTGGTTGCCGAGACCTGGGACCTGAAAATGCTGGCTTTCCCGTGCTGGGAATAACTCCTGCTTCCCTCGCTGGGGTGGTTGGAGTCTCTTGGGGGTCTATGGCCAAAGTAGATCTCGAAACCGTCCAGAAGATCCTGAAGTCGAGCGGCGTTGATGTACGCCTCGCCGCCGAGATCCTCAACCAGCTGCGTGATGTCGTGGCCGAAGACGCCGTCGAGCGCGAGAAGCCGGCCAAGAAGCAGATGCTCGTCCTGGTCAGCGAACCCGAGGAAGGTCTGCCTAAGGATCTCACCGGCTGGGTCGTCCAGCTGCTCGAGGATGATGATCCCAAGGAAGTCACCGCCAAGATCGTCGAGGTCGCCAAGGCTTTCAACGAATCACCCAAGGGACAGCGCGTGCCGGTCGAATCCTTCGGCGACGCGGTGCAGAGCATTTCCGGAAAACTTTTCAAGGAGAGCGATCTCTGGATCAAGACGCGTGAGCCCGTGCGGATTATTCCGGTGAAGAATTCGATTGGTCGCCGCCGTCGCGACTAAGCAAATCGTCACCGCGCGTTTTTCGAGAATAAGGTTCCCGAAAAAGCGAATTTAGACGCACTTTTTAGGCGATTTAGGGCAGTTGATTGCTCTCGCCTCATAGGGGGGTTGGTCTACTTTCTCCCCCTACTATGAAGTTCAAAAACTTCCCTATCTACCGCATCGAGTGGGTGACCTCCATCTTCTTGATCGTGACGGCTCTCCTTTCGCTGACCGTGGTCCCCTGGTTCCTCTTGACCCAGTACAACCTCCCGGCTGACGCCGCCAACAAGGTCCACGGCTGGGGCTTCATCTGGGCGATGTTCGTCTTTTACTACTACGCGACCGGCTTCGGCATCACCCTGGGCTACCACCGCCTGTTTTCGCATATTTCCTTCAAGGCCAAGTGGCCGGTGAAGCTCTTCGTCCTCCTGTTCGGCGCCGCTTCCTTCGAGAATTCGGCCCATGATTGGTGCGCCGACCACCGTGTCCACCACAAGCACGTGGATGAAGATGACGATCCCTACGATATCTCCAAGGGCTTCTTTTACGCCCATATCGGCTGGCTCCTCTTCCGTCTCAAGCCGAAGCCGCCCGTTACCAACGTCAAGGACCTCGAAGCCGACCCCCTCGTCATGTGGCAGCACCGCTACGTCCAGTGGATCGGCGCCTTCGTGGGCTTCGTGATGCCGGCCGCTCTCGGCTACGCCTACTGCGTCCTTTTCGTCCCCGCCGAGCTCAATGCCAATCCGTGGATGACCGCGCTCGCCGCCTTCCTCATCGCCGGCCTGCTTCGCACGGTCATCGTCCAGCAGGGCACCTTCTGCATCAACTCGCTCTGCCACATGATTGGCCGCCAGCCTTACTCCACGGACCACAGCGCCCGTGACAGCGGTGCCGTCGCTCTCCTCACCTTCGGCGAGGGCTACCACAACTATCACCACGAGTTCCAGCACGACTACCGTAATGGCGTGAAGCCCTGGCAGTTCGACCCGACCAAGTGGATCATCTGGACGCTCTCCAAGGTCGGCCTCACCGAAGACCTGCGCCGCGTGCCGGATTCCCGCATCATGGCGGCCGAGCTCAAGGAAAAGAGCCGCACCCTCGGTCGTGATATCGACTCTCTCGCCGCCCGCCTCGACGCCCGCACCCGCGAGGTCAAGGCCAAGACGATTGCCGCCGCCCACGAGCTCGCCAAGGAACTCGCGCTCCGCGCCGAAGCTCTCAAGGATGCCGCCACGACCAAGGCCGAAGTGGCCCAGGAAACGATGGTCGAACTGCGCGGCCTGCTCAATCAGGCGGCTTCGCATCTCGAGTCCCTGCGTCGCGCCGACGCCGGTTCGGCGGCCTAAGCGTCAAACGCTTAGGACCTTAGTCCCTGCATCAGTTCGAGGACCTTCGCCTCGATCTGAGGCAGGGCGTCCTCTGGATGGGCGAAGTCGATGTCGTGCACGGCCCAGTATTCGATGCGATCGGCCCACTCCGGGTGCGACTGGAGCATCATGGCGTGGTGTTCGTCCTTCTTAAGGGCGATGGTCCGATGGGCCCGTTCCAGATCCTCCCGGCGGAGCTGGGTGGGCGCGGGGCCGGTCAGGTCGAGGGGGATGCCGAGTTCGCGGAGGCGCCGCTCGGTGTCCCGGGAAATCAGGGTGGGCTCATCTGCCACCAGGGAGGTGAGGAGGCCGCGGGAAAAGGCCCGGGCGGGGTGCCCCATGCGGGCGGCATGCCAATTGAAAAGGGCCTCGGCATGGCGGCTGCGGTAGAAATTCCCCGTGCAGACGAAGAGGGTGAGGGGGCCAGAATCTGCGCTTGTGCGGTGGGGCATGGCGGGTAGAGTCCCCGCAACCTAACCTCACTGCCATGGTACGCAATCTGTTCGTTCTCTCCCTCCTTTCCTTCGCTATCGTCGGTTGCATGGGCCCTGAAAAGGGTCCGTCCCCCGTCACCGATGGCGCCGCCTCGGACCTCGTTCCGTTCTCCGCGGGTCCTACCGTCGTGACTCCGATCCTGACGCCTGAGCCTGCTCCGGCCCCGACGAAGTCTGCTCCGACCAAGGCTAAGGGCAAGTTGCCCCTCAACAGCAACAGCAGCAAGTAAGCCGAACGGCTTACATCAACGACACTTCGGTGACGAAGGTGTCGACCTGACCGGGCTCCGCAAAACGGAGCCCGTTCTTGTGCTCAGGGCTGTTGGGTGGGCCCATCCACGGCTCGACGCAATAAAACGGCGCTTCGGGATCAGGCGTCCACGTGACGACGCTCGCCCAGCTACCAGGAATCGCTTCTTCGCCGACCTTGATCGAGATGTCCTCTTCGCCTGACTTCGGACCGAAGCTCAGCGTGGCGGATTTGAGATTGGTGAAGATGCAGTCGGAGAGATACGGGTTGTCGAAGCTGATCGCCTCGGCGCCCTTGAGTTCGGCGAACGGAATCAGTTTTCCGTCGGCGGCGTGGCGCCACTGTTTCTTCGAGGGAATCTTCACGACGTAATCACGGCGGCTGAGTCCCTGGTGCCACGGCAGCGTGAAGTAGAAGTGGTGGCCGGCGCACCACGGCAGCGGCTGGGCGTCACGGTTCTCGAATTCGAACGTGATGCGCAGGAAGAGCTCAAGGAAGTCGAAACGGATCCGGAAATCGTAAGCGAAGGGATAGCAGCTGCGGCCGCGTGCGTCCTGGATCATCCGCACCACCGCGTGCTTGGGGCCGCTTTCGACGATTTCAAAGGCGGCATCACGGGCGAAACCGTGCTGCGGCATCGGGCGTTTGACGCCGTCCGCGGCCTTCCAGGCGAACTTCTCGCCGTCGGCGTAGTTGCGGCCCATGAATGGGAAGAGGATCGGGTTACCGCCGCGGACGGGCCCAATCTTGTCGAGGTCCATCGGCGCGCCTTCGGGCCAGAAGAGGATTTCGCGGTGACCGGAGGGAACGTCGAGCTTCCAGCGGAGGAGGCGCGCGCCGCGCGTCAGGCACGTCTCATAAGTCGAGGCGCCGACCTTCCATCGTTCCATGGGCACGCCGTTCTCTTCGTAGCTCTGCATGAGGCAGAGCAAACGACGCGGACGCCCCGAGGCAAACGCGGACTTAGCCCGCGCGCTTGGCGAAGCGGTAGTGGCAGACCATCCACTCGGCGCCGCCCCGGAAGTTCCAGAGCTCGGCGCAGGCCATGAAGAACACGCGCCAGTTGGCCAACCAGGCCTTCGCCCGATCCTCACCGTAGGTCTGCGCGAAGATCCGGAGAATCTCCTCACGGTGACGGTCGGTGTTCTGGAGCCAATGCTCGGACGTCTGACCGTAGTGGCGGCCTTCGACCTCCCACTGTTGCTCGAGCTTCAGGTCGGCCTGGAAGCGGCTGGCGAGGCAGTTAGAGGGCATGATGCCTCCGGTGAAGAAGTGGCGCGACATCCAGTCCGTCGAGTCCTTGGCCGCGAAATGGTAGGCGATGTCCTTGTGCGTGAAGACGTGGAAGAACAGCTTACCGCCGGGTTTGAGCCAGCCGGAGATGCGGCGCATGAGTTCGCCCCAGTTCTTCATGTGCTCGAACATCTCGACCGACACCACGCGATCGAAGCGCGACGCCTCGGCGGCGAAAATATTCATATCGCAGGTGATGATGCGGACGTTCTTGAAGCCGCGCTTAGCGCATTCGCCTTCGATGTGCGCGCGCTGCGAGGCCGAGTTCGAGACGCCGGTGATGCGGGCGTTCGGATATTTCTCGGCCATCCAAAGGGTGAGCGAGCCCCAGCCGCAGCCGAGTTCGAGGATTTCGAGGCCGTCCGCGAGTTCCGCGCGAGCGCACGTGCGCGCCAGCATAGTCTCCTCGGCTTCGCCAATCGTCTCGTTGCCAGATTCATAATAGCAGGAGGAGTATTTCAGACGCGGGCCGAGGCAGAGCTTATAGAACGCCGCGGGCACCTCGTAATGCTGTTCATTCGCCGCCTTGGTCTCGATGGCCACCGGCAGCGTGCGCAGTTCGGCCGCAAAGGCGTCGACCTTCGCGAAGCGCGCGGCGGCGGACTCCGGACGTTCGTCAGAGAGGCGCTGCTTTAGCAGACGGCGGATGCCCCAGCGGATCACGCTGTCCGGCAGGAAGTCTTTCTCGATGAGGGTATCGATTAGCGGCATGCCCACACCTTGCACGGCGTCTGGCTCGCTGGCAATCCACCGAGGCGGAAAAATCAGCGACGGGGCGGGCGTGGCCAGAAGGCCGGCACGCGCGCCTGGTAGTCGGCGTAGGCGGGCCCCTTCGACGTCAGGAGCTGCTGCTCCGTGAGCGGGATGCCGGTCACGCGCGTCAGGAAATAATACATCACGCCCACGCAGAGCAGGCCGGGGATGCCGCGGTACGTGCTATTATAGCTCATCAACAGGAAGCCGACCCAGACCAGCCATTCGCCGAAATAGTTCGGGTGGCGGCTCCAGGCCCAGAGCCCGCTCTCGCAGACCTGTCCCTTGTTGGCTGGGTCTTTCTTGAAGGCCGCCAACTGCGCGTCGGCCAGCGTCTCGATGAGCAGGGCGAGGCAAACCACGCCGAGGCCGACCCAGTGGATGGTCTGAGCTGGTCCGGAGGCGCCGGTGGGATTCGAAGAGAGTAGCGGCAGGCAGAGGATTGCGAGGACGAGCGCCTGGATGAAATAGAAGGTGGCCATTTGGGCCGGCATGCGGTCACCGTGTTCGGCGCGCATCTTCAGGTAGCGGCCGTCTTCTTGGTCAAGGTGCCCGAGCACGCGACCCGCGAGGTGCGTCCCGAGGCGCAGGCTCCAGAGCACCGTCGCGCCAGCCATCAGCAGGCCTTGGCCGCCGAGGGGGAGGACCCAGAAGTGGATGGCCAGGATCTGCAGGCCGACGAGCGCGAAGCCGTAGGACCAGGCCACGTCGACGATGGACCAGTTATCGATCTTTTTGGCGACGAGCCAGCAGAGCGCGAAGAACACGCAGGCTTCGCCGAGGAGAATCAGGAAATCGAGGCCGAGTTCGAAGAGGGGGTTCATGGGGCGGGAGGTTTTGGGGTGAGACGACGAAAGGTCCTCCGCAGGATAAGGTGTAGGAGCCAGCAGGCGAGCGGGACCGTCACGGCCCAGCCGATGAGCCCATGCAGGCCTGCCAGCCAGAACTTATCCAGGAAATCGGGGATGGAACGGTTGAACTCGCCGATGATCGCCGCCGGGGTGAGGACGAAATGCCGCGACCCCGAGAGCGTCTCGCCGAGGCGAACGAATGGCACGATGAGCAGCACCTGCAAGGGGAAGGCGGTGTGGTTGACGACCTGCATCACCACGTGGTTAAGGCGGAAGAGCCGACCCGCTGCCAGGCAGAGCAGGGTCGTCAAGCCGATGAACGGGAGGATCGCGATGGCGAAGCTGATGACGACCGCGGCCGAGACTGCCTCCGGGTTCGCACCTTGGCGCAGTTCCGCGACAAGCGGATCACGCACCCGGCGGCGCAGCCAATCGGAGACGCGTCCCATTCAGGCGACCTTACGCGTGAAGAAGACCTTGCCAAGGTCGGTCTCACCCTTGGCCTTGAAGAGGCAAATCAGCGCGTAGGCAGCGATGGCGAAATTACCGAGGAGCATCAGCGCGACGAACCAGCCGAGGCGCGAGGCGACGGTCTGTTCGCGCCAGGCGACGTAGAGCCAGAAGGCGAGGAAGCCGAAGTACGCGTCGAACATCGTGGCCAGGCCCCAGGGCTCGGAGCAGACCGTCACGTAGCCGCCGATGACATTGAGACCCTTGCCGGCGTATTCGGGCAGGGAAGAGATCGAGGGAGTGACGCAGGCGTACCAAGATACCCAGGTCATGGCGATGAGCACGAAGACGAAGTAGGCGATGATGAGGCGACGGGAGGACATGGGGAGAGAAGGGGCTGGGGTGGGGGCAGGGGTAGGCTGACTTAGGGGTAGGGTGGGGGGAAAGAGGGGGAAGGCAAATGGGAGGTAGGGACAGCACCACGTGCTGTCCTAGGTGCAAAAGTGCAAATCGGCCTGCGGCCTGTGCAAAGGTGCAAAAGTGGGATGCATCGTTTCGGGTGGCGGGTGGCAGCCCCAGGTGGCAGGTGGCGGGAATGATGAATTCAAAGGGAGACCGGAGACCGAATGATTAGCTAGGGCATTGGTAGGGGCGCCACTGCGTGGCGTCCGTGGGCGGACAGATGTCATAGGGTCGGATTGCTTGCCCAACACATCAATGATCGCTCTGCGAACGGACGCGACGCCGTCGCGCCCCTACCC
>JBIILC010000126.1:0-3546 GCA_044232865.1 Opitutales bacterium
TGGCGCGCGCCAAAGAACTTTTAGGCGAACTTGAATCCGATATCGGTCCGACCCGCCTGATGCGCACGCTGACCGTGGCCCAGACTCAGGTGGTCGAGATTGCCAAGGCCCTTGGGCGCCAGGCCGACGTCATCCTGATGGATGAACCGACCGCAGCGCTCTCTGACCATGAGGTCGCCTCCTTCTTCCGTGCCATCGCCCGCCTGAAGGCTCGCGGCGTCGCCATTGTCTACACCACTCATAAGATGGACGAAGTCTTTCGCCTGGCCGACCGGATCTCCGTCCTGCGCGATGGCCGTCTGGTTGGCACGGCGCCGGCGTCGGAGCTGAATCCCGCCAAGTTAATCACGATGATGGTCGGGCGAGAACTCGCCGACGTCTTCCCGGTTCGCCAACCGCCCTCCGACGACGTCCTGCTGGAGGTCACCGGCCTGACTCGTGAACCGGCCTACCGTGATGTCAGCTTCCAGGTTCGCCGGGGCGAAGTGGTCGCCCTCGCTGGCCTAATGGGCGCCGGCCGAACGGAAGTGGTCAGTGCAATCTACGGCCTGCAGCCAGCCTCAAGTGGAAAGATCTGCCTCAACGGCTCGCCGCTCTCTATCGGCAGCCCGCAGGACGCCCTAGCTGCCGGCATCGGGATGGTCACCGAGGACCGTAAAGGCCTCGGCCTGATTCCCGCCCTAGGCGTCGGACAAAACATCACCCTTTCCGCTTTACGTGCTTTCAGTCGTGGACCGTTGGTCGATCACACGGCCGAAGCCGCCGCGGCAGATTCCCAGATGACGGAGTTCGCGGTCAAGGCCAGCAGCCTGGTCCAGCCCATCACCCAACTCAGCGGAGGTAATCAACAGAAGGCTCTGCTCGCTCGCTGTCTCCTTGGCGGCCCCGAACTCATCATCCTCGATGAACCGACCCGCGGAATCGATATCGGGGCGAAAGCGGAAATCTACGCCCTCATCCAGAAACTAGCCCGCGCCGGCAAGGGCATCCTGCTGGTCTCTTCCGAGCTCCCCGAAGTCCTTTCTTTGGCGCACCGCATTATAGTCCTTCGCCGGGGCTCCGTGAGCGCTACGCTCGACGCCGCCGCGACCGACCAAGAAACCGTGCTCCGCCACGCCATGCCTTTATAACGCCATGCTCACCCTCGATCGTAATCTGCTTCATCGCTTCGGCCTCTTGTTGGTCATCCTGCTCGTCGGGCTGTTCCTGTCACTCTCGACCGACAGCTTCCTGAGCGTCGCGAACCTCACCAACGTCGCCCGCCAGATCTCGATCAACGGCATCCTCGCGGTCGGCGTGACGTTCGTCCTGCTCACCGCCGGCGTCGACCTCTCCCTGGGGTCGGTCGTGGCCCTGAGCGGTGTCGCCTGCGCGACCTTCGCTCATCCTGGCGACCATTCTGTCTTCGTACCCATCGCTGTCGGCCTCCTCACCGGGGCTGCCTGCGGGCTCGTCAACGGCGTGCTCGTGACCCGCGGGGGCGTGGCTCCGTTCATCGTCACCCTCGGGATGATGACCATCGCACGCGGGCTTGCGCTCATTCTCAGCGGAGGTCGCCCAGTCGCTGACATGTCGAACGAACTGACCGCTCTCGCCGGAGACCTTTTCGGCATCCCGATTCCCGTGCTCTGCTTCGCTGGCGTCGCCGCCGCGGCTTGGTTCTTCCTCCGCAACTTCCGCCTTGGTCGCCACATCTATGCCGTCGGTGGTAATGAGAACGCAGCCCGGGCCGCTGGCGTGCCGGTCGAAAAGGTTAAGCTCTTCGCTTATGGACTCTGCGGACTCCTCACTGGCCTCGCGGGAGTTGTTCTGGCGGCACGCATTACGACGGGTCAGCCCAATGCCGGCCAAGCCTACGAACTCGATGCGATCGCAGCGGTGGTCATCGGTGGGACGAGCCTTGCGGGCGGGGTCGGCACAATTACCGGCACCTTGCTGGGCGTCTTGTTAATCGGCGTCATCAACAATGGCTTAGATTTGATGGGCGTTTCCTCGTATTATCAGGCCGTCATCAAAGGCGTCATCATCGTGGGTGCGGTTTGGCTCGACCGACGTCAGGCCCGTTCATAAAAGTCTGGGATGCGTCTTACCCCTCGCAAAGCCGTCTCGGCCTTTCTGACTGTCTGCGCCCTGACACTCTCCATCACCAGCGTCACTGGTTGCAAGAAAGCCGAAGCTCGCAAGGAGGGGGAAATCCTCATCGGCTTCTCCTCCCGTGACCTCTCGGCGGAATACACCGCCAAGATGTCCGAGGCAATCGTCGCCTATGCCAAGACGAAGTCGGGCGTGAAACTGGTCATGGTCGACGCCCAGTCCGACGTTCAAAAACAGTTCAGCCAAGTCGAGAACTTCATCGCGCAGAAGGTCGACGCGATCATCCTCAACCCTTGTGAACTCGAGGCCAGTACCCCAGCGGTTGATCGCGCCAAGGCGGCAGGTATCCCCTTGGTACTCGTCAATCAAGTGACGAAGTCGGCCGGCGATTCCTACATCGGCTCTAATGACTTCGATGCGGGTCGCATCGCGATGGAAGCCATCGCCAAGAAGCTTAACGGCCAAGGCGGCGTCCTGATGCTCCATGGTATCATGGGTACTTCGGCCCAACTTCAGCGCGAAGCCGGGGCCCGTGAGATCTTCGCTAAATACCCCGGACTGAAGCTCGTCGATCACCAGACGGCCTCCTGGGATCGCGCCAAGGCGATGGCCCTGACCGAGAATTGGATCCAGGCCCACAAGGGCAAGTTCTCCGCGATCTTCGCCCACAATGACGAGATGGCCATGGGCGCCCTGCTCGCCCTCGAGCGCGCCGGCCTCAAGAAGGACGTCACTGTTATCGGTATCGACGCCATCGCTCAGGCCCTGACGGCGGTGAAAGAAGGTCGACTGGATGCCACGGTCTTCCAGGATGCGGTCGGCCAAGGTAAAGGCTCGGTCGACGCTGCCATCCTGCTCGCCAAGAAGCAGCCTTGCCCAAAGGAAACCCTGATTCCCTTCCAGCTCATTACCCGCGATAACCTTTCCCAATTCCTCAAATAATATGAAGTCCCTGCTCTCCCTCCTCACCTTTGGCCTTCTCGCCGTGACTGCCGTCGCCGCCGACAAGCCGGATGCCCGTCTCTTCGAGATGCGTGTCTACTACGCCAAGCCCGGCAAGCTTGACGCCCTCAATGCTCGCTTCCGCGACCATACGCTCAAGCTCTTCACCAAGCATGGCATGACGAACCTGGGCTACTTCGTCCCGGTCGACAATAAGGAGAACAAGCTGGTCTACTTCATCGCGTTCCCGGATCGCGCCTCTCGTGACGCATCCTTCAAGGCCTTCGGCGCTGACCCGGATTGGAAGGCTGCCGCCAAGGATTCCGAGAAAGACGGCAAACTGCTTGAACGTATCGAGAATGCTTTTCTCACGGCCACCGATTACGCCGTACTGGCTGAAGCAAAGTCCTTCGGCAAAGGCGTCTTCGAACTCCGCACCTACACCACTGAAGCTGGTAGACTGGAGAATCTAAATGCCCGTTTCCGTGACCACACCCTCAAGCTCTTCGA
>JBIILC010000160.1:0-2758 GCA_044232865.1 Opitutales bacterium
GTCACGGCGGCAATCGCCGCCGCCCGGGCGGGCGCCAAGGTCCGTCTCATCGAGACGCATGGTTCCCTGGGAGGCGTCTGGACCTCATCCTTGCTCGGCTACCTGCTTGATTTCGACAAGCCTGGCTTCAATCAGGAACTCGTCCGCCGCTTGCGTGAGAGAGATGCGATCAACGGCCGCGGGGTGAATGACCTCTCTTATCATCCAGAGGAGATGAAGCTGTTGCTCGAAGAACTCTGCCTCGCCGCTGGCGTGAAAGTCCACCTGCACACGCGGGTCGCTTCCGTGATCAAGGATGGACGCAAAGTCGTCGGCGTCATCACGGAATCCAAGTCCGGACGTCAGGCCTGGCGGGGACGGACGCTCATCGATACCACCGGCGACGGCGATGTCGGCGCCCTCGCCGGCAATAGCTTTGAACTCGGGGTCGATAACGCCTGCCCCTGCCAGCCGATGAGCATGTGCGCCCTGCTGACCTGTGATGATGTCGCCGCGCTCAACGCCTACGTGCGCTTCGGTGATGGTTACGAAAACAACGACCGGTACGGTCACAAGAAGCGGTTGCTGGCCGAGCTTCGCCGGGCCGGCTCTGACCCCAGTTACCAAGCGCCCACGTTCTTCCCGGTTCGCGGGAACCTCATCCTAGCGATGCTCAATCACGAGTATGGCGTGAATGCGACCGACGCCGAAGCCGTGACCGCGGCAACCTTACGAGCCCGGGCCGAAGTGAATTCCCTCGTGCGCGGCCTCCGTTCCCTCGGCGGACCCTGGAAAGGCATGCAAGTCGTGGCGACCGCGGAGCAGATCGGCGTACGAGACGGCCGTCGTCTGGCGGGCCGCTACACCGTGGTCAAGAACGACGTCGCCAATGGAGCCAGACACGATGACGCCGTCGTGCGCGCCACCTTCTCCGTCGATGTCCACGCGCTGACCAAGGAGAAGTCGGCCTATTCGAACATGGGCGTTAAGGTGAAGCCTTACGACATCCCCCTCCGGGCCTTGATCGCCCGAGACGTCGACGGACTGATGATGGCCGGTCGCTGCATCAGCGGCGACTTCATCGCCCATGCGAGCTACCGCGTGACCGGCAACGCCGTCGCCATGGGCGAAGCCGCTGGAGTCACCAGCGCCCTCGCCGCCTCGTCCAAGCGTCTACCTCACGAGGTCAGCTGGTCCGAAGCCGCAGCCCTCCTCCCCAAGGTCCGCCAAGGCTAAGACATGTTAAACTGCTTCGCAGCAGTTCACCATGCCAGCATGTCCCCACGCGACCTAGGGTCGCGTCAGGCCTTCCCTGGAATCGTCGGCACCTCGTTCGGCAACTTGACGGTGCCCTTCTCGAAATCGAGCGGGCTGACGGAGGACTTGAGGTTATAGTAAGGAGACTTCTCGTGCTTAAGGAGGTCGTCGAACTTCACCATCTCGCCGGTGTAGGCGGAGATACGACCCATGATGACAGCGAGATTGGTCTCGGCGATCTGGCGGGCGTCGTTGAGCGGCTTACCGTTAAAGGCGCCGCGGATGAGGTCGACGTGCTCCTGGACCATGGAGTCGTCGGTATCGAGCTTGATGGCAGGAATCTCGACCTGCTTCTGACCGAACATCTTGCCGGCGCCGAAGCAGGAGCCGGTCGCGCCGGTGAAGAACTCGCCCACCCGGCCTGCCGTGCCGGTGATCTGGCGGCACTGGCTATGGATGCGCACGCCATCGCCGAAGTCATAATCCACGCTGAAGAAGTCGAACATGTTGCCGGTCTCGCGACGGGCGCGGCCGCCGAAACCGAGGGCGCTGACCGGGGTGCGACCGAGGAACCAGATGGCGACGTCGACGTTATGGATGTGCTGCTCGACGATATGGTCGCCGGAGAGCTCGGTGAAGTTGAGCCAGTTGCGGTTCATGTAGTCGGCGTCGCTGTCATCCTTGGCCCGACGACGGATCCAGGGCACGGTGCCGTTCCACTGGACGACGCCTCCACGGATCGCGCCGATGGCGCCGGCGTCGATGAGCGCCTTGTTCTTCATGTAGGAGGCGTCATGGCGACGCTGGGTGCCCGCCACGACGGCGAGGCCCTTCTTCTTGGCTTCCTCGCCGGTGGCGATGATGGCACGGGCGCCGAGCGGATCAACGGCGACGGGCTTCTCAACGAAGCAATGCTTACCGGCGGCGACGGCGGCGGCGAAGTGCACCGGACGGAACGCCGGGGGCGTGGCCATCAACACGAAGGCACAATCAGTGGCCATGACCTTATGGTAAGCGTCGTAACCGACGAAGACCTTCGTGGCGGGAAGCTTATAAGTGTCGTTTAGGCGCTTGGCGCGGTCTTCGAAGGCATCAGCCACGGCGACGACTTCGGCCTCGGCGCCGAGGATCTTACAGGCCGCGATGAACTGGCCGAGCGCGCCGGTGCCACGTCCGCCGCAACCGATCAAGGCGACCTTGATCTTGGACGGGACGGACTGACCGCGGAGGATGGAGGGGGCGGCCGCTAGAGCGAGTCCGCTCAAGGCCATGGTGGAGACGAATTCGCGACGTGGGATGGGGGGTGCCATGTCTTAAGAGTGTGAGGGTGGCCGAGTGCTCACAAACATTTTTCGCAGCCCACTAGGCCACCCTTACTAGCCCCATCGGCTGCCGTATCCCTGACCGCAAGGGGCTAGACGACGAAGCCTAAGTCTGCTCAGACGGTGAAGTCGAAGACCATCACGCGCGCGAGGTTCGGGACGACGATCAACTTCACGCGTTCGTGCTCGGGGTGAGGGAG
>JBIILC010000080.1:0-6352 GCA_044232865.1 Opitutales bacterium
TTCGCACAGGGGCTTCGCTCCGATTTGCACCTTTGCACTGCCTCTCGTCTTTCTCTCCTACCCCGACCCCTAACCATCACCTTTGCACTTTTGCACGCGGCTTCGCCGCATTTGCACCTTTGCACTGCATCTTGGCCTGCCTCTGCTCCATTCAGCCCTCTCTTCTGTTCATGCCCCCCATCCGTCACCTCGTCTATGAATGCCTTCCTGGCGCTTATGCCGGAGGTGTGCAAAAGATGGTATTCGAGCTGGCTTCGGCGCAGCGGCGATTGGGCGCAGACGTCGAGATCTGGACGCCGGACGCCCTCCGCGCCGGGTCGACCGAAATCTTCGACGAGCTGCCGATCCGCTACTTCGCTTCCAACCCTTTACTGGGCCTGGCCCGTTCCTTCCGGCTCAAGCAGGAGATCGCAACCCTACCGAAGACGGTGATCCTGCACGCGCACAATACCTTCAACCCACTCAACCTGCAGGTCGGCGCCGCCGCTACGGAACATGGCTTGAAGGCCTTTTATCATCCGCATGGGGCCCTTGATCCGGCCCTCTTTTCGGACTGGAGTCTCAAGTCTCTCAAGAAGCGCCTCTACATCCGCTCGTTCAGTTGCCCAAACTTGAACAAGTCCGCTGGCGTCTTTGCGCTCACGCCGCTGGAGCGCGATCAGCTCCTCTCGCTCGGCATCACCGCGCCGATTCACGTCGTTCCTAATGGCATCCGTCCGGTCACGGTTGCTTCGCCGGAGCAGGGCCTCGCCTTACGGCGCCAGCACGGCTTGGACCCTGCAGACCGCGTGATGCTCTTCATCGGCCGCATCACGCCCAAGAAGCGGCTAGAAGACATCATTCAAGCGCTCAGCCTGTTGGGCGCTTCTGCGCCGCATCTCTTCATCGCCGGTTCGCCCACAGCCGAGCCTGACTATGGTGAGGCACTCTTCCGCATTGTCCGCGAGTGCGGATGCGCGGCCCGCGTGCACTGGCTCGGCTTCCTCGACGAGGACGCCAAATCCGCGGCCTATGCGGCGTCGGACATCTTCGTCCATGCCTCCGAATCCGAGGGCATGGCACTCGCCATCCTTGAGGCCATGTCGGCTGGACTGCCCGTCGTCGCCAGCCGCGGTTGCTATATGGCCGAGGCCGCGGCGGCGAAGGCCCTCGTGCAGTGCGAGCAGGGTGCCAACGCGCTCGCCGCGGCCTTGGCACCATTACTTGCGGATTCCGCCCGCGCCCGTGCCCAGGGGCTCGCCGGTCAAGTACACGCGCATCACGTCCATGATTGGGAAGCCTTGGCCCGCGCGACCATGCGAATCTACGCGGAGGCTCCCGCTCGCGCCTGACCATGTGTGGTATCGCCGGATATGTCGGTCGCTTCGAGCCCACCTTGCTCGGGCGGATGAACCGCGCCCAAGGCCATCGTGGACCGGACGGCTCTGGCGAATGGCATGACGCGCAGGCCGGTTTGGCGCATGTCCGGCTCGCGATCCTCGATCTGTCGTCGACCGGCGCGCAGCCCATGGCAGATGCGTCCGGGCGCGTGGTGCTCAGCTTCAACGGCGAGATTTATAATTATCGCGAACTCCGCGTCCGACTTGAGCGGCGCGGTATCGTCTTCCGGGGTGATAGCGACACCGAGGTGCTGGCCAACCTCCTCGCGTGCTATGGCACCGAATGCCTGCCCTGGCTCAACGGCATCTTCGCTTTTGCCGCCTGGGTTCCGGCCGAGCAGAAGCTCCTGCTCGCGCGTGATGCCGCCGGCGTGAAGCCGCTCTATTGGGCGTCGACCCCCGAGGGCAAGGTCTTCGCCTCCGAGCTTAAGTTGCTGAAGGGCATACCTGGCGTCGACTGGAGCCTCGATCCGGAAGCGGTCTCGGCCTATCTCACGCTCCTCTACGCGCCCGGCGAGCTCACGCCGGCGAAAGGCGTCCGTAAGTTGCTACCCGGCACGTTCGCCGAATGGCACTCCGACGGCAGCGTGCATACGACTAGCTTCGCCCCTGTGCACTACGCGCAGGAGATCCAGCCATTCAAGGAAAAGGACGCCGTCGAAGCCTGCCGCCATTATCTTGGTCAAGCCGTTCGACGTCAGCTCGTCTCCGACGTCCCGCTGGGTGGATTCCTGTCGGGTGGACTCGATTCCTCGGCCATCGCCCATTACGCGGTGAAGTCGCTCGGCGCCCCCGAACGATACCCTTGCTACACCATCGGTGCCGCGGAACTCGCCGGGCTTTCCGCCGAAGGTTTCGCTGAAGATTTCCCGTTTGCTCAGCGCATGAGCGCGAATCTCGGGACGACTTTGCAGGTGGCCGACTTCGACGGCCGCGCTATCGATGATATCGATGCGCTGGTCTGGACGCTCGACGAGCCTACGCCCGATGTCGCCGCCTTCGCCGCGCAGGCCATCTGCCGCTATGCGAATCGCCAAGGCGTGAAAGTGCTCCTTTCAGGCGCCGGTGGCGACGACCTCTTTACTGGTTACCGTCGGCACCATGCGTTGCGCTCGGAGCGCTATTGGGGCTGGGCTCCGGCCTCGGCGCGAGCTCTCCTCCGCCGCGGCTTCGCTTCTACTTCCAAGGTCATTCCGCTCAGTCGTCGACTCTCCAAGCTCTTCCGATACGCCGATGCGGTGCCGGCCGAACGCCTTGCGAGTTATTTCCTGTGGATCGGACAGGAGTCGTTATCCCCCGCGCTGAGCCCCCTGTTACGCGAGAGCATGGGTACGCATCGCCCCGTTGACCTGTTGCTCCGATCCATGGACGGACTACCCAAGGGAGTCAGCCGGCTCAACCAGATGCTCCACCTCGAGCGCTCCCACTTTCTCGCGGACCATAACCTCAACTACACCGATAAGATGGCCATGGCCCACGGCGTCGAAGTCCGCGTGCCGTTCCTCGACCCGGATCTCGTCTCCTTCTCCGAGCGACTACCTGAAGGACTCAAGCTCCGCGGCCGCGAGACCAAGTTCGTGCTCCGCCAGGCCATGCGCGGCGTGCTGCCCGACGAGATTATCACCCGACCCAAGTCCGGCTTCGGCCTACCGTTACGCCAACTCATCCACGGAGCTTATGGCAAGCGCCTGCGTGAGCTCGCCGACTCTGGCCGACTCGATGCGACCGGACTCTTTAGCGGCTCCGGCGCGATTGCTTTGCTCGAAGCCGATAAGCGCGGCGAAATCGACGCCGCTTATCCGCTCCTCGGTATTCTGTGTCTGGAGTCTTGGGTCAGGCAGTTTGCGGGGCGATAGCAGGTAGGGACAGCACCACGTGCTGTCCTAAGTGCAAAAGTGAGAGGTAAATATCAGGTGACAGGTGACGGCCACCAGGACATCGGCCTTTCGGGAGTCAGTCGTTCGGCCTTCGGCAGCCGGCTTCAGGCCCCCGCGGCTGTAATAGGTAGGGTCGGGACCGCGTCACGACATAGCTGTATCAGGTAGGGGCGCGACTGCGTCGCGTCCGTTCGCTGGGTGATAGTGAAGTCTAATCGATTTAGCTAAGATCCGACGACACCCCGTCTTCGGTCTCAAACGGAGGCGATGGCAATCGCCCCCCTACCACAAGACATCATCCGGTCTCCGGGCCCCCTTTGAGTTGGTTCGTTGTCTCCCTTGTCCACTGGTCAACTGGTCAACCTGCCAGCTAATCTAGAAATCACTTTTGCACAGGAGCTCTGCTCCGATTTGCACCTTTGCACTGCGTATGAGCCCCACTGTCTCGCCCCTTGCCCACATGCCCACTTGCCAACTTGCCCCCTAATTTAGCTCATGCACTCCTCTCTCTCCAATATCCGCCTCGCCGGCGTCGCCGTGACGGCGGGCTCGGTCGTGCGCGATTTTATCGCGGACGGACTGGCTGCGGGCGTTGACCGCGCCGCGCTGGAGCGGACGGCGAAGACGATTGGACTTCGTGAGCGTCTCGTCGCCACGCCGGGTATCACCGCCCTGGATCTCTGTGCGGATGCGACCACCCGCCTGCTCTCCGAGATGGGCTTGGACGCCAGCTCCATCGACGCGATCATCTTCGTCACCCAGACCCCGGATTACCCGCAGCCCAATAACGCCTCGCTCCTGCATGGTCGCCTCGGCCTGAGCAAATCGGCCCCGGCTTACGATCTGGCAATGGGTTGTTCCGGCTGGGTTACCGGGCTACACCAGGCGTCCTTGCTCTGTGCGCACGGCGGCGCCGCCCGCGTGCTGCTTTGCGCCGGCGATACGCTCAGCCGCCTCACGAATCCCGGCGATCGCTCGACCGATCCGCTGTTCGGCGACGCCGGCTCGGCCACGCTTATCGAGAAAACCGGACGTTCCACGCCGCTGCACTTCGTCCTCGGGGCCGATGGTGCCGGCGCTGAAGCCATCCGTGTGCAGCAGGGTGGGGCACGCCAGCCCGCCGGCGCGTTGACCGAACATACGGACGCCGAAGGTAACCGGACCCATGACGCCAACCTCGTCATGAACGGCGCCGACGTCTTTAGCTTCACCCTCCGCGAGGTGCCTGGGGCGATCGAGTCTGTGATGCGTCACGCCGGTTATAGCCCGGCGACGACCGATGCCCTGGTCCTGCACCAGGCCAACCGTTTCATCCTGTCCACCCTCGCGAAGAAGACCGGCTTCTCCGAAGCCCAGACTCCTATGTCGGTCGTCGAACATTTCGGTAACCAGAGTTCCGCTTCGATTCCTTGTGCCCTGATTCACGGCCTCGCCGACCGACTCGAAGCTGGCCCGCTCAAGATTGTCGGCTGCGGCTTCGGCGTCGGCCTCTCTTGGGGCGCCTTCGCCGGCGAGATCGGCCCGTTGACCGTTGCTCCCATTCTTTCCCTCCCCCGATGACCCGCTCCGAACAACTTAAGGCCCTGCAGTCCGATGTCGACGCGCTCGCGCACGCCGACGAAGCCACGGTCCTCGCCGCCTTGCCGCAGTGGGACTCGCTCGCGATCCTTCTCGTCGTCTCGCACTTCGAGCATGTGCATGACCGCGAGATTACTGGAGCGCAGGTCCGGGCCTGTCGCACCGTCGCTGAAATCCTTAATCTCAACTCCTCCCTTTCATGAAAAAACTCCTGATCGTCGGCGCCGGCGGTTTCGGCCGCGAACTCTACGTCTGGGCTAGCCAGCATCCCGATTGCGGCCGCGCATGGACGGTCGCCGGTTTCCTTGACGATAATCTGGACGCGCTTGCCCCGTTCGGAAGCTTCGCACCCGTATCTCCGCTCGCTGGCCATAAGCCGTCGGCCGATAACCTCTACCTCGCCGGCCTCGGCATGCCCCCGCTCAAGGAGCAGCTCGTCGCGCCGCTCGTCGCTGCCGGCGCGGAATTCCTGACCTTCGTCCATCCGCAGGCCCATCTCGGCGCCCGCGTGAAGCTCGGCAAGGGTGTGGTCGTCTGCCCGGGAGCCATTCTTTCCGTGGATATCGAAGTCGGCGATTTCGCCATGGTGAACCTCAATTGCACCATCGGTCACGATGCGACGCTCGGACCTTGGACCTCGCTCAGCGCCCAGTGTGATATCACCGGTCATGTACGCGTGGCGGACCGCGTCTTCATGGGCAGCCGAGCCAGCGTCATTCCTGGTAAATCAGTCGGTAGTCGGGCCACCGTCGGCGCCGGCGCCGTCGTCGTGCGAGATGTCCCGGCGGGCGTCACCGTCGTCGGTATCCCCGCGCGGATTCTCTGATATGCGCAAAGCCCTGCTCATCTTCGGCGGCATCATGCTCGCCGGCCTATTGGCGCTCGTGCTCCTCTCTGAGTTCGCCCCGGCGAGGCCGCGGGGTTTCACCGGCGATGTTGGTTCGGCCTTGCCGGAAGTCCCCGGGTGGACGCGGCGGGAGATTCCTATCGCCGGATCTTCGGCCGCGCTGGCCAGCGCGCAGGGCATCCTTAATTTCAGCCAGGCTAAGCAGGTCCTTTACTCCCGCGGCGGCATTCAGATGCTCGTCTACGTCGCTTACTGGGAGCCCGGCAAAGTATCGGTCGTCGATGCCGGGTCGCATAATCCTGATTCTTGTTGGGTGAATAATGGCTGCGTGCGCACCGAGCGGCTATACGCCGTCCCCGGCAGGGTGGGGGAGCGCGAGCTCCTACCTTATGAATATGGCCAGTATATCGTGCCCAACGGCGGGAAGCAGAATGTCGCCTTCTGGCATCTCGTGAACGGCGAGCCTAATCGTTATGAAGATCAGCAGGCCGGTTGGAGGAATGGAATCATCGGCCGACTCGAACGCTTACCTCTCGTCTGGAAAGATATCCGGGCGTATGGAATTAATCAGAAAAATGAGCAAATGTTTGTACGAATATCCAGCGGGCAAAGGGTCGAGGAATTGATTGCGGATCCGGCGAACAGCACCCTCTGGCAGGCTTTGGCTCCGC
>JBIILC010000081.1:0-6347 GCA_044232865.1 Opitutales bacterium
GGCTTGGAGAAGTGGATGTAGTCGACGGGGACCCAGGTGCCCTGGTTGTCGCCGTTGGAGATCTCACCATTAGGACCGACGCCCATACCGTTCGGGGCACGGATGCCGGTGGCGTAGACCTCGAACTTCTGGCCGTCAGGCGATACTTTGAAGATGCAACCATGGTGCTCGCTGAGGGGACCCCAGCCGCGGCCTCCCGGATTCACGGGTCCGCCCTTGAGGAAGTAGAAGTTACCCTGCGAGTCGGTCTGGAGGTCGAACGTGAACTCGTGGAAGTTTGAGGTGACCTGGACGTCGTTGTTGAAGTTCTGGTAGAAGTCGGCTTCGCCGTCCTTGTTGAAGTCGTGCAAGAGCGTGATCTGGTCGCGGCCGAGGACGTAGATCTTCTCATCGACAATCTTCAGGCCGAGGCCGTGGAAGATACCAGTGGCGTAGCGATGCCAGGTGATCTTGCTGAGTTTGTCGTCGGCGAACTTGCCGACCCAGACGTCGCCGCTCCAGGTGGAGAAGGCGATGCGACCGTCCTTGAAGAAGTCGATACCGCCGACGCGAATCCACGAGCCGAACGGGTTCTCGGCGGGCACCGTGACGGTGTCGACGACGTAGGGGGCAGCGAGGAGCTCGGTGAGTTGATCCTTGAGGGACTGCTTCTGGGCAGAGTCCTGCTCGCCTTCGATGCGGGACTTGAGCGTGTCAATCTGCTTGGCTTGGTCGGTCTCACCGAGCACGCCTTCGGTCACGACGTCCTGCGTCCAGTGGGCAGGGCCGCCCTGGGTGAAGGCGCGGAGGTCAGTCGCGGCGGCGACCCTGGAGGGCACTTTGCGCAGCACGTCGCCGGCATTGATGGCTCCGTGGGCGAATGAGACCTTGAAGGAGGTGCCGGCGGCGACCTTGGTCAGCTTGAGCGACAGGAAGTTACCCTTGTTGCTGAGGATTGAGCCGGCCGGCAGGCCATTGACGGTCACGGTGGTGAGTTCGTCGGCGGGCTTCACGATGGCCGGGGCGTTCTTGGCAACCTTGGTCTTGACCTTCGGGTCGGCCTTCTTGCCGGGAGCAGGTGCGGACGGCAGCGGGATCTCGACGCGTACGACGGCGTTGGCACCGTCGGCGAGGTCGACCTTGCCGCCGTAGGGGAGGTCAAGGAGGCGGACGGACGAATCGAGCTCGCCTTTCACGACGGTGAAGGAACGGGAGAGCACGAAGACGTCGCCGACCTTTTCCATCTCCGCGGATTCAAGCACTTCGGCGGATCCGACGGTGTAGGCGAAGACGACGCGGTCGCCGTGGAGGTAGAGGCCCTGATACTTGGCGTGCTCGCGCGGGAGCGGGCCGAGAGCGATCTTGGCCATCACGCCTTCGGGTCCTTTGGGTAGGGTGCGGGTCTCGTTAAAGGTACCGTTGAAGCTCCAGCCAGGGCCGGGGTTCGTCTCGAAGAAGACTTTGGCGCCGACCGCGGGGCCGGGGTTAGGGCCGTGCTTGCCATCGAAGGCGACGCCCTTGGTCTGCATCCAGCCGCCGGTCCAGGCGCCCGCGCCCCGGAGCGTTTCGGTGTCGAAGGCATAACCGGCTTCGCGGTTGCCGAGGTTCACCAGCACGGCCTTGTTCGCCGCGCAGCCCTTCATCTCGAAGGGACTCTTGCCTTGAGTGTTGTCGATCGAGGCCGAGAGGAAGCGTCCGTAGTCCATCGCTTCCCACTTGGCGGCGGGCTTGGCGTCGGGCTTCTTGGTCGCGTCTTGGGCGAGGCCGGTCACGGCCGCCAGCGCGAGTGCTAGGGACAGGGAGGTGCGGGTCAGGGATGTCATGTGATGGAAAATGGGTGGGGGCGGGGTAGGGGCCAGAATTGATGAAACCGCCCCCCGCTGTCCACCGTATTGGAGCGATACGCGGACGGGAAGTTCCTCACGAAGATGAAAGACGGTGGATGGGCGATAAAGGCCGCCGCAGGGCGGCCGAGGGTAGGGGCGTGGCTTTGCCGCGCCCTTCAGCAGAGGAGTGCACGATGAATCGTGCCCCTACCTTGGTTCGCCCTGCGGCGAACGGCCTCTTCGTCTCTACGCCTTCCAGCACCCCGGCAGGTGTTCGTCGAGCACGCCGACGGCTTGGAGATAGGCCTGGATGATCGTCGGACCGACGAACTTCATGCCGCGCCGCTTCAGCTCCTTGGAGATCTTCTCGGCGAGCGGCGAGGTCGCTTGATGGGTGCGCGAGCGTCGGACGACCGGCTTGTCGTCGACGTGCGACCAGAGCCACTTGGAGAAGCTGCCGAATTCTTGCTGCATCTCGAGGAACGCGCGCGCGTTGAGCGTGACGGATTCCAGTTTGCCGCGATGTCGGATTACGCCGGGGTTTTTCATGAGCACATCGACCCTCTTGGCGTCGAAGCGGGCGACCTTGCGGACGTCGAAGTTCGCGAAGGCTTTTCGGTAATGCTCACGCTTCTTCAGCACGGTGATCCAGGAGAGGCCGGCCTGCGCGCCTTCGAGGATGAGCTGTTCGAAGAGCAGACGGTCGTCGCGCACGGGTACGCCCCACTCTTCGTCGTGATAAGCGACGTAGAGCGGGTCGTCGCCGCACCAGAAGCAGCGTGGCTTCGGCTTGGCCACGTCAGGCCTTGGTCGAGAGACCGCGCAGCCAGGCGATCCAGCCGGCGGGTAGGCCGCGGGCGAGGGCGCCGCGCACGATCTTCTCGTGGTAAAGCTTCGAGGGCAGGTGCGGGCCAGTGGGGTCGACGACCTTGTAGGCCTGGCAGTCGAGCGGGCAATCTTCGAGCCCAGCTTCGAGCACGGTCATCTTGATGCGCTTATAGGCCGAACCTTCCGCGTCATCCATGCGTTTCCAGTCGTCAGCCGTCATCTCGTAAACCGCGCCCCAGACGCCGGGAGTATCCTGATCTTCCAAGACATCGGCCGAACCACCGCCCCAGGTCGAGCTGGGATGCGTGAAAGCCAGGCGATGCTTAGGCAGGAAGGCCTTACCGCGGTAACTGGAGCCGGGGCAACGGCGCTCCATCTGGGTGGAGTCCAGATTGGAAGCGTAGGCGAAGTAGTACCGGCTCATGCGAAGGGAGAGGAACTTTGCCCATCTCGGGCGGAGATGCAATCAAGGATGGGCCGCCGCATGGCGGAACCATCCTACGTTTCCACCTTCATTACCTTTTGCTCGCATGTTCAAACCGGGTTAGGACGCCTCCTGGTGATATTGTCTCGGGTAGGGCCGACCATTCTTGGTCGGCCGTGCGGCCGAGCAGGGATGCTCGGCCCTACCTGATGCTGGCCGCCGCAGGGCGGCCGAGGGTAGGGGCGTGGCTTCGCCGCGCCCTCCCGCCTTGCTGTGTTTCCAACCGCCAACCGCTAACCGCCAACACCTATTACGGAGTGCACGATGAATCGTGCCCCTACCTTGGTCCGCCCTGCGGCGGCCCCACGCTGAGCTTCGCTCAGCGCGCAATATCATTCCGGCCCAGGACGGTGATACCGTGGCTGGAAAGAACGGAGGCGGCGAGTTCCTGTGCTTCGGTGCGGACGACGAGACCGTAGCGTCCGTTCGGGCGGAAGAGGAAAGGGTAGACGTAATGTATATTGATCTCGGCCTTGAGTAGCACGCCGGTGACGTCCTTGAGCTGGGCTTCCGACTGGAGCTCGATGGCGACGACGGGGACGTCATCGTGCGCAAAGTGGTGCTCGTCGAGGATCTGTTCGGCCCGCTCGGGGTAATCGACGACGATACGGATGATCGTGGAGTCGGTCGTGTCCACCAGGCAAAGCGCCATGATGTGGACGTCGGCTCCCGCGAGGGACTCGATCATTTCGTTAAGTCGCCCCACCTTGTTTTCGACAAAAATGGAGAACTGGCGGACTGGTCCGAGGTCAGGTTGCTGGGAAATATCGGCGGCCATCTAAAACCATTATGACAATCCGGATGCGTTTCTCCAGCCCCATCTGAGCAGTTCCACCCCTTTACCTTGACATACATCTTCGTATACGGATACGAAGATATGTATGTTAAGCATCCTCGCAATCTTCCTCGCTCAAGCGCCCACCCGTCTGCCTGAGACCGTCGTGATCGAAACTCGGCAAGCTATCCCGTTAGCTGACGCCTCGCCTTCGGTCAGTCGCCTCGATGTCACGGCCGCGACGGAATCCGGTTTGACGACGCTGACCGGCCTCTTGGGCGGTGCCCCGGGCGTCTACGCGACCGAGCAGTCAGGCGAAGGCTCCGTGGGTTCTCTCTTCCTCCGTGGCACGAATTCAAGCCAGACGGCGGTGCTCCTGGATGGTCGTCGCCTCCCGCAGGGCTTTTCCAGTTCCTACGAGATCGGACGCTACCGCATCTTCGGTCTCTCCTCGGTGGAAATCCTCCGTGGTCCGTCCTCCTCGCTCTATGGCGCCAACGCCCTCGGCGGCGTGATTGACTTGCGTCAGCAATCACCCCTCAGCGCCAAGGCTGGCTCAACGCTTGTCGCCGAAGGGGGTTCCTATGGACGCGGTTCGTTGGGGCTCGCCTTTCTTTCGAACAACGCCGCCGGCGCGCAGGCGGCGACGCATGGCACGGCCATCAGTCTCTCTGCCTCGCACGACGACGGTTGGCGTCCGAACGGTGACCGTGATGCGCTGAGCACCTATCTCAAGCACGAGTGGCGTTTATCGCCCAACCTAGTCTTCGACCTCGTTGGCTCGGCGGATCATGGCAAAGCTGGCCTGCCTGGGCAGGATGTCGGCGGTGCCGCGAGTCTCACGGATTGGCAGCGCGACAGTGGCTGGCTGCTGTCGCCTGGCCTACGCTTTCAGGATGCGAATACGGATGCCACCGTCTTCTGGTCCCGCGCCGGTAGCGCGATCTCCAGTGTCACAGCGCCCTACGCCAACCGTTACCTGCTGGATCGCGATGAACTGACGGTTTTCGTCGACCGCAAGGTGCGCGCCGACCTTAGCCTTGGCCTCGGCCTCACCTATGAACGGTCAACCTTCGAACAGTTTGACGTGACCACGAACACCCAGACCTGGGCGGATACGCATGAGAGCCTCGGTGTCTGGACGCGTGCCGATTGGCAGGTGACCGCTACCGACCGCGTCCGTGCTTCCGTCCGCGACGATCGCTTCACCGATTTCGCGGGTAAGACCACCGGAGATCTTTCCTATTCACATCGCTTCAGTAAGGAGCTGCTGGCACATGCGAAAATTGGTACCGCTTACCGTGCCCCCGCCGCCAACGACCTCGCCTACGGCACGCAGGGCGGCCTTCCGCTTCGTCCGGAAAGTAATACCGGCACCGAAATCGGCCTGCGTCATGACAACGCCGTACCTGGCGCGCTATCGTGGACGCTCGTCGCCTTCCGGAATGAACTTACCGACCTCATCGATTATAATTCGAGCTATGAGACCTATAACATCGCGAAGGCCCGCACTCAAGGACTCGAGGCTGGCCTTGAGACGCGTCCCGCCAAAGGAGTGCGCATCTTCGGTGCAACCACCTGGCTCGACAGCGAGATCTGCTCCGCCGGCTATTCTGGTACCGGGGTGGCTGGGGACAAGCTACTGCGTCGCCCCACGCTTACGCTCACGCTCGGCGTGGAAGTAATCCCGAATGATGACTGGACCTTTGGGATCTCCGCTGCGCACCTCCGCGGACGTGACGATTACGTTTTCGAACCCTTCCCCTCGCCCGGCTACCGCGTTAGCCTGCCTGACGCTACCTTCGTGCGCGTCTGGCTTCGCCGAATTCTTTCTGACAAGACCGAGATCTCCCTCCGCATCGAGAACCTCTTCGGCGAAGACGCTCCCCCTGCCGCCCTCGGTTTCGGCGCCCAGCCTCGTTCGGCGTATGTGGGTTTGACGCGCAAGTTCTAAGAAGCGATAAGTGGGGTTTTGGTAGGGGCGCGACTGCTTGGCGTCCGTTCGCATGGCTAGTCTCTCGGACGGGACACCTTGAATATCCTCAACCGATATTGGTCAACGGACGCGACGCAGTCGCGCCCCTACCTATTTAGTAAAACTCGCTTACTTCGTCGGTAGTTTCCCGAACTCAATCACCGGCTCTTTGCCCGCCGGCACCGCGAGCACGACGCCGCGTTTACCATCGATACTCGAGTAACCGCCGGTGATCAGCGACACGGAATTACCTTCGACAGCATGGCTGAAGTCTTTGCGGCCGAGCTCCGACGTGGCGCTGGTCTTGGCTTCTTTGAGCGCAATCCATTTACCGGCGGCGTTGCGGATCCAGAGATTCGAATACAGGCACTTGCGTTCGACCTGGCCGTAGGAGCCCGACCAGTCTTCGACGAAGGAGTAGAGGCCGTCGAGTTTGGCCGCGGTCTTCGGACGACGGAACGACGTCAGGAAGCGCCACTG
>JBIILC010000082.1:0-6252 GCA_044232865.1 Opitutales bacterium
GCGGGGCCTTCGGAGACGGGGCGTAGGTCGATGCCTTTAGCCTGGTCACCGTATTCGGCGAGCAGACGATAAAGCTCCGAATGCACTTCGCCGCCGGTGTGGAGTACGAGCGCGCGGCGCTTAGGGTGCTCCTTGCGGAAGAGCGCGAACGCCTCGACCAGCGCAGGGAAGATTTTGCGGACAGGCTTCGGACGGCTACCCGGCAGCAGCAGCACCGGGCCTTTGGGGTCATACGTCAATCCAGGCTGATGGTCGGACTCGGCGAAGGGATGGCCGACGAAACGGGCGTCCAGCTTGGTGTCGGCATAGCAGGCCGGCTCGAACGGGAAGATCGTACCGACGCCGTCCAGGTCGCGCGCCATGGTGAAACGACGCTTGGGCTTCCAGGCCCACAGCTGGGGGCTGACATATTGGATGACAGCGGTCTCACCGAAACCGGCGCGCGACAGGCCCGCCTTGCGGAGTTCGTTAGCCAGACGGAGATTAAGACCCGGGTAATCCACGAGGACGACGACCTTGGGCTTCCACTGAGTAGTCCAGGCGACCATGCGCGAAAACAGTTTCCGGTAGAACGGATAAGCCGAAAGGATCTCCACGATACCCACGGCGGAGAACGTGGTCATGTCCATCAGCAGCTGAGCGCCGGCGGCACGCAACTGCGGCCCGCCGAAAGCGACGACCCGCAGGTCTGGGCGGGCCTTGAGTAATTCCGCGACGACCATGGCGGCGTGCTGGTCACCCGAATGCTCGCCGGCCACCACGAGGACATCGACCTCGCCCGCTCGGGGCCGGTCGAAGTGCGCCGGGATGGACGGGAACGCGCTCATTTGCGCGCCATGCCCGCGCGGATCTGTTCGGTGATTTTGATGGCGACTTCCAAAGCGGTGCGCCCGAGCTCGCCGCTGACCTTCGGGCTCTTGCGGTCGCGGACGCACGCGGTGAATGAAGCGAGTTCGATGGCGAGGGGCTCACCCTTCTCGATCGGGATCTCTTCCTTGGCGAAGCCACCCTCGGCGGTCGGGTCGACGCGCACGGTGTGGCCCTTCTGGCCCATGAAATCGATGGAGAGGTAGCCGCCGGTCTGAAAGACACGGATTTCGCGGTTCTTCTTTAAAGAGACGCGGCTGGAGCTCAGGTTGGCCACGCAGCCGTTCTTAAAGGCGATGCGGGCATTGGCGATGTCCTCAGTCTTGGTGACGACCGACACGCCGACAGCGTCAATCCGCTCGACCGGCGAGTTGGCCAGCTGCAGGACGATGCCGATGTCGTGGATCATCAGATCCAGCACGACACCGACCTCAGTGCCGCGCGGCGTGAAAGGAGCAAGGCGCTCGGCGGTGATGTAGCGGGCATCGGTGACGGCCTTCTCGAGGTACGACATCACCGGGTTGTAATGTTCGATATGGCCGACCTGGACGATGCGGTCGGCCTTGGCGGCGGCCTCTAGGATCTGAGAAGCTTCCTCGAGGGTGACGCAGATGGGCTTCTCGATCAGCAGGTGCACGCCCTTGGCGAGCAGGGGGAGCGCGACGGAGGCGTGGTGGTTCGTCGGGACCACGACGCTGACGGCGTCGCACCCGGCGGCCATCTCGTCGAGCGTAGCGAACCGATGGCAGTTATGCTTGGCGCAGATTTCGGCCGCACGGGCGTCATTAGGTTCGAAGATGCCGGCGAGTTCGGCGCCGGGCAGGGTCGAGTAGATGCGGGCGTGGTGCTGGCCGAGCGAACCCGTGCCGGCCACCCCGCAGCGGATGCGCGTAGCGGTCATGACCCCCAGACTCCCTCGGGCGACGGCTCCCTTCAATCCGAAAACCCGCCGGCCTTGACCTCAAAGGCGAGGGCGTCCTTCGCCCGCTTAACGCGAACGAGGCTACCCTCAGGGATTTCGCCGGCCAGCATGGCCTTGGCGAGCGAGGTCTCGACTTCGCGCTGCAGGTAGCGACGCAAGGGGCGCGCTCCGTAGACGGGATCGAAGCCCTTCTCGGCAATCAGAGCCAGAGCGGTCTGGTCGAAATCGAGGCGGATACGCTTGCCGGCGAGACGATCGTTGAGACCGCGGAGCATGATGCCCGCGATCGCGGCGACTTGCTCGTGGCCGAGCGGCTGGAAGAGCGCGATGTCGTCGATGCGGTTCAGGAACTCGGGACGGAAGTGAGCACGGAGATCAGCCATGACGGATTCGCGGACGCTGTCCGTGAGGCCGAAGCCAGCCTGCTCAGCGATGTGCCGACTACCGATATTCGAAGTCATGATGAAGATGGCGTTGCGGCAATCCACGGTACGACCCTGCGAATCGGTCAGGCGACCGTCGTCCAAGACCTGGAGCAGGATATTGAAGACTTCAGGATGTGCCTTCTCAACCTCATCCAGAAGCACGACGGCGTAAGGATGACGACGGAGCGCCTCGGTCAGCTGACCGCCTTCTTCGTGTCCGATGTAGCCAGGAGGAGCGCCGACCAGTCGGGATACGGCGTGCTTCTCCATGTATTCGGACATATCGATGCGAATCATCGACTTCTCGCTGTCGAAGAGTTCGGTCGCGAGGGCCTTGGCGAGTTCGGTCTTACCGACGCCGGTGGGGCCGAGGAAGAGGAACGAGCCGACAGGGCGACGTGGGTCCTGCACGCCCGCGCGCGAACGCTGGACGGCTTCGGCGACGACGCGCACGGCTTCCTCCTGGCCGACGACGCGTCCCTTGAGGTTATCGGCGAGGCGGAGGATCTTCTGGCGCTCCCCTTCGAGCAGCTTGCTCACAGGTACGCCCGTCCAGCGGGCGACAACTTCGGCGACCTCTTCCGGCGTAACGGTCTCACGGAAAAGCCCGGTGGCGGATTTCGCGGCGCCTTCGAGCTTGGCGACCTCCTTCTCGAGCTCGGGGATGGTGCCGTAACGGAGCTTGGCAACCTCCTCCAGTTTGCCGGCGCGTTCAGCCTTGGCCATCTCGGCCTTGGCGTCTTCGAGCTGCGAACGAGAAGCCCGCACCTTGGTCACGGCCTTCTTGTCGGCATCCCAGCGGGCACGGAAGGCGGTCTGCTCCTCGCGGGCGGCGCCAAGTTCCTTGCGCAGCACGGCCAAGCGTGCCTTGGAGGCATCGTCCTTCTCGTTCTTCAACGCGGATTCCTCGACCTCGAGCTGGAGCACACGGCGGTTGAGGGCATCAAGCTCCTGGGGCACGCTGTCGATCTCGGTGCGGATCTGCGCGCAGGCCTCGTCAATAAGGTCGATGGCCTTGTCCGGGAGGAAACGCGCGGTGATGTAGCGGTCGGAGAGCGTGGCGGCCTCGACGAGAGCGGCGTCCTCGATGCGCACGCCGTGGTGCACCTCGAAACGCTCCTTGAGGCCACGAAGAATCGAGACCGTGTCAGGGACGCTCGGGGGCTCGACCAGGACCTGCTGGAAGCGACGTTCGAGGGCGGGATCCTTTTCCACGTGCTCGCGGAATTCCTTGAGCGTCGTTGCTCCGATGCAATGCAGCTCGCCGCGAGCCAGCATCGGCTTCAGGAGATTGGCGGCGTCCATCGCGCCATCGGCCTTACCAGCGCCGACAAGCGTGTGCATCTCATCGATGAAGAGTAGGATGCCGCCCTCGGCAGACTTGATCTCATTCAAGACGGCCTTGAGGCGTTCCTCGAATTCGCCGCGATACTTCGCGCCGGCCACGAGCGAACCCATGTCCAAGGAGAAGAGGGTCTTGTCGCGGAGGCTTTCCGGGACGTCGCCGTTGACGATACGCTGGGCGAGGCCTTCGACGACGGCGGTCTTGCCGACGCCGGGCTCGCCGATGAGCACGGGGTTATTCTTGGTGCGCCGGGAAAGGATGCGGATGACGCGACGAATCTCCTCATCGCGGCCGATGACAGGATCCATCTTGCCTGTGCGGGCCAGCGCGGTGAGGTCCTGGCCATACTTGGCGAGGGCTTCGTAGGTCGCCTCGGGGTTGGCCGAGGTCACGCGCTGGGAGCCACGCACGGCCTGCAAGGCGGAGAGGATCGACTTGCGATCGAAGCCAACAGCGGCGAACGCGGGGCGGAGCGAGGGCGTCTCGGCGAGGGCGAGCAGCATGTGTTCGGCCGATACGAAATCGTCCTTCATGCTCTCGGCTTCGTCCTTCGCCTTGAGCATGAGGGCATGCGTCTCGGACGAAAGGCCAGGCTGGCCCGACGACTGGGCGAGCTTCGGGAGACGCGCCAACTGGCCAGCGACGGCGGAAGCGAGCGCCGCCTCGTCCTTGCCTGCACGGCGGAAGAGCGAGGAGGTCACGCCGCCTTCCTGGGTCAGGAGTCCGTGCAAGATATGCGCCGGCTCCAGCGAAGGATTGCGGCGCTGCATCGCCTCGCTCTGCGCCTGCTGAAGGGCTTCGGAGGTCTTTTCGGTAAGGTTGCCGTAGGGAGAGGACATGCCATCACTCATGCACCAACCGTTCCAAGCCCTGATGGCGAATTGAGGCCTTAAACTGGAGCCTATCGAAGCCCGAGAGAGACACCCCAGCGTCAATGCGTCCCTTGGGCGACGAGTTGTCGCTTCCCTGCCCACCCGTTCGTCAACCCCTAAAAGACTCGGCGAGTCGGACTCCCTTGTTGCCGTAGCCCTCTCGCCATCGGTAGAAAACAGCCATGACGCATGATGCGGAATTGGCGACCTTGGTGCGCCTCCTCGACGACCCCTCCCCGGTCGTCCGTCTCGCCGTACTGAGCAAGATCAAGGCCGCCGGACTACCGGGAGTCCTCTGGCTCGAAACCCTGACGAAAGACGAAGCCCTCGCCGCCCATGCCCGCACGCTGCTCGCCGCCCTGCGGACGCCCGAGGCCGCGGCGCACGCCTTCCTCGTGCACGTTCGCGACCCCCACTGTGACCTCGAGGAAGCCTGTCTTCGGCTGGAGCGCGCCACGGACGTGTCTTTGGCTGATGACGCCTACTCCACCGAACTCGACCGCTTGGCCGAACGCACCCGCGAACTCATCGCCGAACCGCTCGACGTCCGCGCGAAGTGCCGACTGCTCTGCCGCGTGATCTTCGGTGAAGAAGGCTATCGCGGCGCCCAGGAAAGCTTCGCCGTGCCGTCCTCTTCCCTGCTCTCGCAGGTCATCCATAGCCGCCGCGGCATCCCGATCTCGCTCTGCTTGATCTTCCTGCTCGTCGCTCGCCGCCTCGGTCTGCCCGTCGAGCCCGTCGGCCTACCCGGCCGCTTCATGGTCGGCATTTTCCGTGGGCGCGAACCGCTCTACCTAGACTGCTATGAAGGTGGCGCCTTCCGCACCCGCGCGGAAGTGCAGTTGCTGCTGCTCGATAACCAGCTGCCGGCAGACGAAGCGTTCCTGCTGCCAGTGACCACGCACCAGACGCTCGCACGTTGCTGCCGCAACCTCGTGTCGCAATTCGAAGCCCAAGGCGACGACCGTAGCAGCCGCCTATTCCTCACCTTCGTCCACGCCCTGGAAAAGACCGATGAGCGCGCCTGACACCCTCACCCTCGCGTCCCTTCGGACGACCGAGTTCGCGCCCGGCCAGCTCGGCGTGCTGGGCGACCCAATCGCACACTCGCTTAGCCCAGCGATGCACAACGCCGCAATCGCGACGCTGCTTCCGACAAACCCACGCCTTGCCGGCGTGCGCTACCATCGCCTGCACATCACCGCGGAAGAACTTCCCGAAGCGCTGGCCTTGTTGCACGCCAAAGGTTTCGCCGGCGTGAACCTCACGGTCCCGCACAAGATCCAGGCGCTCTCGCTCGCTGAATCGCTCTCGCCCGAAGCCCGGCGGGCCGAGTCCGTCAACACGCTCATCCGTACCGCGACTGGCTGGGCCGGAGATACCACCGACGGCCAAGGTTTCCTGGAAGCCCTGCGTGAACGTACTGGAAAAACGACCAAGGGCCGCCCGGTGATTCTCCTCGGCTCCGGTGGTGCCGCCCGCGCCGTCGCTGCAGCCTGCCTCGCCGACGGCTGCTCCGCGCTGTATCTGCACAACCGCAATGTCGCCAAGGCCGCTGCGCTCGCAACCGCACTCGCCGATCCACGCGCCCAAGCCGCCGGCCTGACCGAGATCAAGGCCGCCCCTGATGCCGTCATCGTCAACTGCACGACGCTCGGCCTGAAGCCGACTGACGCCTCGCCTTTCCCTTCCGCGCTGCTCGCCGCCGGACAATTCGTCTTCGACACCACGTACGGCAGCGAAGCCTCACGGCTGCTTAAGGATGCCAGCGAATATTGCGTCGCCCACTGCGATGGCCGTTCGATGCTGCGCTGGCAAGGA
>JBIILC010000004.1:0-55280 GCA_044232865.1 Opitutales bacterium
GCTCGAGGTCGGCGTTGCGGTCGTTCTTGAAGCAGTTAAGGCCGCGGGTGCCGAACTGGACTTCCGGCAGGAGCGAGAAGCCTTTGGCCAGACCCCAAGCGCGCATGCGATCGTTGAGGCGGAGGTGGCGAGCGTAGCGGTTTTCGAGGCCCTCGGCTTCAACTTCGAGCAGGCGCTGCTGGAGGCCGTAGAAGAGCGAGATGCAAGGTGTCGAGGGGGTCATACCCTTGACGTGGTTATCGTGGAATTCGATGAGGTCGAAGTAGTAGCCGCGGTCCGGGGACAGCTTGGCGCGTTCGCGGGCACGCTCGCTGACGGCGAAAATCGCGAGGCCTGGGGGCAGGGCGAGGGCCTTCTGTGAACCGGTGAGGAAGATATCGATGCCGAGCTCGTCCTTCTTGATCGGTATGGTCGAGAACGAGCTGACGGTGTCGGCGATCGAGATTACGTCCGGGAACTCACGGACCACGGCCATGATGTCGGCGATGGGCGAGAGCGTGCCGGTGGAAGTCTCGGAATGGATGAAGGTGATGCAGTCGAACTTACCGGTGGCGAGGGCCTTGCGGACGGCTTCGGGGTCGATGGGCTTGCCCCAGTCGAACTGGAGGGCTTCGGCGTACTTGCCACAACGCTTGGCGACGTCGTTCCACTTGTCGGAGAAAGCGCCGTTCATGCAGTTGAGCACGCCCTTGCGGCAGACGTTACGCAGGGCGCCTTCCATCACGCCCCAGGCGGAGCTGGTGGCCAGGTAGACCGGGTCCTGGGTGAAGAACATGGACTGCAGGCGGGGCTGCATGTCGTTATACAGCTTAACAAAGTCGCCGGAACGGTGGCCGACCATGGGTTTGCCCATGGCTTGGACGATCGAATCGGAGACGGTCAGGGGTCCAGGTATATATAGACGATAGCTCATCGTTGGAAGGTGGTCAGGAGGGAGGTAGGGACTTCAGGGTTCTCGAGGCGGACGATGCGACGGTTACCCTCGGCGAGGGTGGCGGTCCGGGGTTTCCAGGTCGAGGCGGCAGATTCTTCCATCTGGGTGAAGGTCATGATGACCAGCAGGTCACCCGGCTTGCCTAGATGGGCGGTGGCGCCGTTCAGGCAGACCTCACGGGTTCCGGCGGGGGCAGGGATAGCGTAGGTCTCGAAACGCTCCCCGTTGGCCAGGTTGCCGACCAAGATCTTCTCGTAAGGGAGCATGCCGACGAGGGCCATGATCTCCCGATCGATGGCCAAGGAGCCCTCGTAATCGAGCCGGGCCGCGGTGACCTCGGCTCGGAGAAGTTTGGTGCGCAACAGGTGTACGAGCATGGCGCTGGGTCGTCCTTCTCAATCGGGATGGTTGCCTTCGTCAAACAACTTTGCATCAATTCGTCCATGGCCGCGAAGCACAGAGGGTTCTTTTCCTCCCTTGGAGAGGCCGTGGCCAGCTATGCCGTAGACGTAGTCTACGAGCGTCGTAAGGGGCCCGGGGCGACCTTGCTAGGAGGCTTCCTGAAGGTCCTTTCATGGATTTTTGAGGTCTTAGTCCGTCTGCGCCTCTGGCTCTATCGCAACCGGCTTTTTCGCGATACGCCGCTCGGCTGCAAGGTCGTGGTCGTAGGTAATCTCACTGTCGGTGGCACCGGGAAGACCCCCATCGTGCTCAAGATGGCGCGCGTGCTCACGGCGCGGGGACGCAAGGTGGCTATCCTCTCCCGTGGCTATAAAGGAGCTTCGGATTCGATGCTGAAGCGTTTCTGGCGCTGGCTGACGCAAGCTAGCCGCCCTGATCCGCTCGTCGTTTCCGACGGTAAGACTGTTTTGGTCGGCCCCGATGAGGCCGGTGACGAGCCTTACATGCTTGCGCAGAATTTGTGTGGCGAAGGCGTCGTCGTCATCGTCGATCGCGATCGCGTTGAGGGCGGCCGTTTTGCGCTTCGTCGCTTTGGCGTGGACACGATCCTGCTCGACGACGGCCTCCAATATCTTCCGCTGCGCGGCCAGATCAACCTGCTTCTCGTCGACAGCCGCGACCCGTTTGGCAACGGTTCATTGCTGCCGCGTGGCGTCTTGCGCGAGCCGATTTCCAACCTTAGCCGTGCTTCCTATGTCTTCGTGACGAAGTCCGTTGGCCCGCCTGATCCGGAACTCGTCAGTCTTATCCGTCGGCACAACGCCAAGGCCGAGATTATTGCGTGCTCGCACAGCGCCCGCGAACTCGTCGAAGTCGACGGTCCGAAGCGCCTTCCGATGACCGATCTTAAAGGTCGACGCATCGCAGCCTTCTCCGGCATCGCGACCCCGGAGCGTTTCGAGGAGATCCTGACTAATAATGGAGCGAAGATCGTCGCTAACCGCCGCTTCCTCGACCACCACGCTTTCGCCGATGAGGATCTCGACGAGGTTCTTGATCAAGCCATCCAGGCCAAGGCCGAGATGATTATCACCACCGAGAAGGATGCGGTCCGCCTGCAAGCACGTTTCCGACCGCCCATCCCGCTGATGTTCGTTCGCCTAGAGGTGGAGATCCTCGGCGATCCGGAAGGCTTCAATTCGGCCGTCGAACGGATCTGTCTGGGAGCTTCTATTTCTCCGTCTGTTCGCTGAGGCGAGCTTGAGCGGCCTTGGCCGCCAGCTGCAGGAAAGTGTCCTGCGCTCCCGGAGCGAGTCGTCCCATGGGCTCGCAATTCACGTACTCTCCATCGCTGGTAAGGGCTTTGGCATCCCCTTGACGATCTCGATAGACGGCGAGGATCTCTTCCTCGATGCGACGGCGCACGTGGGCGCCCCGTAAAGGGAAGACGCACTCGATACGACGTTGGAAATTTCGGGGCATCCAGTCGGCGCTGCCCATGAGTAGGATGGGTTGCGCCTCGGCGTTTTCAAAGCGGAAAAGTCGGCTGTGTTCGAGGAAGCGACCGAGGAAGCTGCGGACGCGGATATGATCACTCTTGCCGGCGATGCCAGGCTTGAGGCAGCAGATGCCTCGGACCACGAGTTCGATACGGACACCCGCCTGGGATGCCTCGTAAAGGGCGTTGATTACCTCAGGGTCTACGAGGCTGTTAACTTTGGCGAAGATCGTCGCGGGCTTGCCGGCTTTGGCGTTAGCCGTCTCGGCCTTGATGAGTTCCACGATGCGTCGCGCTAAGTCGAAGGGAGCGATGAGGAGGTGCTTGAACTTAGGGCCAGCGAGGTTTCCGGTCAGGACGTTGAAGAGTAGGCCGACATCGGCCGTGATTTCCTCGTCGCAGGTTAGCAGGGAGAAGTCGGTGTAGACGCGGGCGGTCTTCGGATTATAGTTCCCGGTACCGAGGTGGGCGTAGCGACGGAGGCCATCCTTTTCCTGCCGCACGACGAGACACGCCTTGCAATGGGTCTTGAGGCCGGCGAGGCCGTAAACGACATGCGCTCCGGCCTCTTCGAGCTGGCGAGCCCACTCGATGTTATTCAGTTCGTCGAAACGGGCGCGAAGTTCGACCAAGGCAGTCACCTGCTTGCCGTTACGCGCCGCCTCCTTGAGTGCTTCAACGACGGGCGAGTCGCCGCTGGTTCGGTAAAGGGTTAGTTTGATTGCCACCACCGTCTCGTCCTTGGCGGCCTGGCGGATGAAATCGACGACCGGCGAGAAGGATTCGTACGGATGGTGGAGAATGATGTCATGCTCGGCGATGCGTTCGTAGAGCTTGGTGGGCTCCGTGCACTCGGGAGGAATTACCGATACGAAATTGGGGTATAGGAGTTCGGGTCGACCGACCATGTCGATCAGGCTTCCTAGGCGGAGCATATTGACCGGACCTGGGATGCGGAACGCGTTGTCGGAAGTAAGATGGATGGAATTAAGGAGCCACTGCATCTCGCCTTCGGGAACGTCGGCTTCGATTTCCAGCCGCACCGGCGCGCCTTTGCGCAGATTGCGGATCTCATCCTCGATGGCTTCGAGTAGATTGACGGCTTCTTCTTCGTCGACGTAGAGGTCGCTGTTGCGCGTGATGCGAAAGGCCCAGGAGCCCTGGAGTTCGAGTCCCGGGAAGAGCCGGTGGATGAATAGCTGAATGACTTGGCTGAGGAAGGTGAAACTCTTGCGATCTGCGAGGCCGAGGATGCGCGGCAAGATGCGCGGGACGGGGACGACGGCCCGGCGAAGTTCGCCAGAAACCGGATCACGCAGCAGGGCCAGGAGGTAGAGTCCCTTGTTGGTCAGGACGGGGAAGGGGTGCGAAGGATCGATGGCCAACGGGGTTAACGCGGGCAGGATGTCTCGGTCAAAGCGAGGGGAGAGCTCGGTCCGGGCGCTATCGCCAATTTGCTCGCGGGCGAGGACTTCGATGCCGTGAGCCGAGAGCGCAGGCAGCAATTTCTGCCTCCAGCAGAGTTGCTGGGCCTGAACCAAGTCGCGGGTGCGTTGCAGGACGGAGGCGAGGAACTCCTTGGTCGCCGGATGGCTGGCGGACTCTTCCTGCTGCATAATGCCCGCGACGCGGATCTCAAAGAATTCGTCGAGATTCGAGCTGACGATGGAGAGGAAGCGAACGCGTTCGAGGAGGGGGACGGAGTCGTCTTCGGCGAGTTCGAGGACTCGACGATCGAAGCTTAGCCAACTGAGTTCGCGATTAAACATAAAGGTATGAGGTTGTCCGTGTTTCCATCGGGAAACAAGGCACTCCATTTATTAAACTCCTCTTAACGTCGGCAGGCAAACAAATGCCCTACCGACATTGTTACATTATGGTTCCTGAGGAGCCTCGGGCGTCCAAAACACCCTTAATTCCTCATGATTAGCCAAGCGCAACTTCGGCGCGGCAGGGTGAGGGTGGCGGACAATGTCCCCGCGTCCGAAGGTCGCCGCCAGTTTTTTGACCTCATGTTTAGAGAGGCCACGGGTCGGCACTTCGACCGATTCAATCGCGCCTTCGCGGATGGTGATGAAACGCAGTAGGCCCTTGATGATCTGCACATCGGATATGAGACGGCTCAATCCGAGCGGAAGCGGAGTCAGGGGGGCGTCCGAGAAGGCGGCGAAAGAAAAGCGCACTTCACGTAAATCCCGGTGGAGGTGCCGGTTGACGAATTCGGTCGAGGCCGGAGCGTCCCAGGCACGCGTCTCATGGCTCCAATGTTCCCCTGGTCCAAGCTGCGGGTCGGGCCGGGCATCGAGTTCGGGCGCGATGCGGGTCATTTCTCCAGCCGCCACATCGTCGCTAAGTTTCTGCAATCGCTCGGCGGTGATGCGTAAGGCGGGTTCGAGGATCAGGATGAGTCCGCCGGGGGCGAGCCGCGCCTTGAGTTCGCCGAACCAGCGGAGCAGGGCGGCGTGGTCGAGTTGCGGCATCTCGTTCATCACGAAGCCGGCGACGATGAGGTCGAAGGGGCCCTCTGGCCAGGTCTCCGGTCGGGACGCGTCTCCGATACGGGTCTTCGTCTCGACGTCCTCACCGAGGGTCGCTTGGGCGAAGGATTCCATCGAAGCTAAGGCGCTCGGCGACTTGTCTACGCCATACAGGTTGATCTTCTTGCTGCCGGCTTGGCGGAGCCGATAGGCAGCCGCAACGCCGCAAGACCCTGGGCCGGAACCGAGGTCGAGAATCGCCGGGACTTGGCTGGTCGGTTTCCAGCCGCGGAGTCCGCAGGTCTGGGCCAGCGCGATAGAAGTGCGGGTGAAGCTCTGAGGCAGGAAGAATACGCCATAGCCCGCGAGCAGACGGGGGTCGGCGAAGTAGTCGGGGAATTTCTTGTCGGGGCGTTCAGTCGTGAAGAGGTCCGAAAGATGCGCCACGGCCGGTGTCATGCGCTCGAGGGCTTCATCCCCGAGCTTTTCCGAGACTAGCTCGGCTTGGCCAACCCAGAAGGCCTCCGCTTCGGCCGGGTAGGCGATGGACGAATCAGTTGGCGACATCTCGACGTCCCTCCAGCGCGCTGCGCAGCGTAGCCGGATCGGCGAAAGTCAGGCCGCTGCCGCTGGGCAGGCCGAAACCGATGCGGGAGATCTTGATCGTCGGTCGGACCGCCTGGATCGCTTCACTGATATAATGACATGTGGCTTCGCCTTCGATGTCGTTGCCGAGGGCCAGGACGACTTCCGTGATGGGTTCGTCCTTTAGGCGCTTTTCGAAGCTGGCGAGATTGAGCTGGTCGGGGCCAACGCCGTTAATCGGAGACAGCCGGCCATGCAGGACGTGATAAGTGCCGCGATAGGCGGCGGAGCGCTCGATCGCCATTAAGTCAGGCACTTGTTCGATGACGCAGATAGATGAGGGCTCCCGTTTGACGTCGAGGCAGATGGGGCAGAGTTCGGCCTCGGCGAGGCTTCCGCAGCGAGCGCAACGCCGGACTGCCGAGGCGGCGGACTGTAGCGACTCAAGCAATGGGGCGAGCTTGCCGGGTCTTTCGACCAGTAGGTGCAAGGCGATGCGTTCGGCGGAGCGATGCCCCATGCCCGGAAGCATCTTAAGGAGTTGGCGAACCTTATCGAAAGAGGGAGTCACGAGCGATTACATCCCGGGCAGGGAGAAACCGGCCGTGGCCTTCGACATCGTGGCCTCGTGGAGCTCCCGCGCCTTGGTCGAAGCTTCCTGCAGGGCGGCGACGAGGGCCTGTTCGACCATCGCCTTGTCCTCCTTGATGAACTCAGGGTCAATCGTGAGGGCGAGGACCAGCCCATGGCCGTTGACCGTGATCTTGATCGCGCCGCCACCATGAGAGATCTCGACTCTCTCTGCGATGAGCTGCTGTTGGGCCTCAGCGATGCCTCGTTGCATCTTCTGGGCCTGTTTGAGGAGTTTGCCTACGCCTGCCATAGTCCGACCAGACTCCTGACCAAGCCCGGGGAGTCAAGGTCGTCCCGCCGTCCGCTCCCTGCTTGCCACCGCGTCAACTGGCCGCAGTTTGGGGGCATGCGGCCGCCGAGAGACCTTCAGATTATTGGTGATTTCGTCGCCATCACCTGGGAAGACGGCCGAGAGCAATGCCTCCGTTCCGAACTTCTCCGTGAGCTTTCGCCGAGCGCCGAGAATATGGGAGAGGTCGATATCCTTGGACAGCGCTGGGGTGGCGACGGCCCTCGACGTTTCCCCGGGGTCACCGTCACCGGATTGAGTCGCGTCGGCAACTATGCCGTCACCTTAGAGTTCAGTGACGGCCATCGCACAGGTATTTATAGCTGGGAATACCTTGGCGCCATCGACGACTCGAAATAATTTTTACAGGTTGCTCCGCCTCCGATTTAGGTCACGCTAAGTGACGTGAAAAAGACTTACGTCCTGGACACTAACGTACTCATTCACGATCCCGAGTCCCTGTTCAAGTTCGATGAGCACATCGTCGCTGTGCCTGTCGAAGTCTTGTCTGAACTCGATCGTCTGAAGACCCAGCAAGGTCAACTCGGAGCCAGCGCGCGACGGGTTAACCGTTCGATCCGAAGTCTCTTTGAGAACCGTCCGCTAAAGGAAATCGCCGAAGGCGATCCCTCGAAGCCAGGCGCCCTGCACGCAAAGCTTCGCGACGGTGGCGAGCTCCGCATCGTCATCAACGAGTCGCTCATCCGCGATCACTTTAATGGGGCCAAGGCTGATCGAGTTCGCGCCGTGTTCATGCAGGTCGACGCCCCAGACCATCGCATCATCGCTTCCGCAATCTATCTGCGCGACACTTCCAAGGGTCCAGTCATCCTCGTCACCAAGGACGCCTGCATGGCGCTCAAGGCCCAAGCCCTCGGGGTTGACGTCCAAGATTATCGCAACGACCGAGTTGAGACAAGCGACGAGGGTGAATACCGCACCATCAAGGTGACCGCCGCGGCCATGCGTGACTTCCGTGAGCTCGGCCAAGTTCAGGTGAAGGTGAAGGAAGAGCCCCCCCTTATTCTGAATGAGTACGTGATGTTTACGTCCGACTCTTGGACCGAGCCAGCCCGCCACGTTGGAGAAGGTGCTTTCGTCCCCCTCGGGCTCTATCGCGAGTTCATGTCTTCCGACAGCGGAGCCCGCAAGGGTCTCCAGATGCCCCGCGGCATGCGCGTGATTCCCAAGAACTTCGAGCAGTGGATCTTCCTCGACGCCCTCCTCAATCCGGAGATCCGCTTGGTCACCTGCTTCGGCCGCGCCGGCACTGGTAAGACTTTCCTTTCCATCGCCGCCGCTCTTTCGCAGGTGCTCAGCGACTTCTCGCCATATAAGAAGCTCTACGTCTCCCGTCCGGTGGTGCAGATCGGTAAAGACATCGGTGCGCTCCCTGGCTCGAAGGAGGAAAAACTCTCTCCTTATATCCAGCCTTACTTCGACAACCTTGAGGTCTTGTTCTCGAAGAACGGTAACGCCGCCCCGACGCCTACCGCCAAGGAGGCCGTGGCTACCGATTCCCAGCGCCGCCAGAAGAAGGCTCAGGCCATGAAGGCACCGCAGCCGATCTTTGGCTCGCAGTTCCAGGCGGTCAATCAGCCGCGTAAGCCTTACCAATGGCTCATCGATTCTGGTCTCATCGAGATCGAAGCGATGACTTTTATCCGCGGTCGCTCGATCGGTCATGCCTTCATGATTGTCGACGAGGCGCAGAATATGACCCCGCACGAAGCGAAGACTGTCATCACGCGTATCGGCGAAGGCTCCAAGGTCGTCCTCATCGGCGACTTGGATCAGGTCGATACCCCATACCTCGACGGTAAGTCCAACGGGCTGATTCATACCCATGAGCGCATGAAGGGCCATGCTATCATCGCCAACGTACGCCTGATCAGTGGCGTCCGTAGTGCCCTGTCTGAGCTGGCCGCCCAGTTGATGTGAGCAACTTCCTACCCCTAGGGGGTAGGGGAGGGTAGTCCGTTCTTGCGCACGCGTTTGCAGAGAGTTTCCCTGCTTGCAGTGGAAAAAGAAACCCCGATGCAGAGTCAGTACCGCGAGTTTCGTGAGAAACTCGCACCAGGCACGGTCTTGTTTTTTCGCCTAGGCGACTTCTATGAGGTCTTTGGCGAGGATGCGGTGGTGGCGGCCAAGGTCCTCGGGCTAACGCTCACGAAGCGTCACGAGACGCCGATGGCTGGCTTGCCGCATCATGCCGCTCCCGCCTACGTGAACCGTCTCCTTGCTGCCGGCTGGAAAGTTGCAATCTGTGATCAGCTCGAAGCGCCGGTAGCCGGCAAGCTGGTACGCCGCGGCCTGACCCGCATCCTGACTCCCGGTACGGCGCTTGAAGATTCGCAGCTCGATTCACGTCGGGGAAACTACTTGGCGGCTATTTCTTGGGATAAGCAGGGTTGGCACGCTGCTTGGCTGGATGTCTCGACGGCCGATTTTCGGCTAGCGACGGACGCCTCTCCCGCGCGCTTGCTCCCCTTGCTCCACTCGGTCTCTCCCCGAGAGATCATCCTCCTCGAGGGACTCGAACCTCCCGCTGAACATCGTGAAGCCCTCGAGGTCTTTCTGCAGGGGAGGGCGGTCTCGCGTCTGCCCGGTTGGAATTTCGATGGTGCCGCTGGTGCCCGGCTCGTCGCCCAGACCCTCTCGGTCCATGGCCTCGCAGGCTTCGGTCTGACCGAAGAACACCCTGCCTTGGGCGTGGCCGGCGCCGTTCTAGGTTATGTCACCGATTCGCTTTGCGACCGGCCGAAGAATCTTTTCCGCCTGATTGAGACCAAGCTGGGTTCGTCCGTGCTTCTGGATGCGGCCTCTTCCCGTAACCTCGAACTCTTCGTATCTTCCAATGGCTCGCGCGAAGGTTCGCTGCTCGAGACTATTGATCGCACGGAGACTCCCTCGGGGGCCCGTCTGCTGGCGCTCTGGCTTGCCGAACCCTCGACGAATCTCGCCACTATCGCCCAGCGCCAGAACGCCGTCGGCGAATTCTTCAAGCATCCGGGCGCGTCGTCCCGCGTCGGTGAAGCTCTTCGTGGCGTCCGCGATATCGCGCGCATTCTCGCCCGTTTGCAGAACCGTCTCCGGAATCCGCGCGAACTCGGTGGCGTCCGGGATACACTCCGCTCCCTTCCTCCCATCCGCGAAGAACTGCTGGCTCTTCCGGGCGGCGCGCTCGTCGAACAGGCCGGCCGCATCAATCTCGAGCCTACGCTCCTGACTCGACTGGAGTCCGCCCTGGGCGATGAACTTCCCGTCGATCTGAGCGAGGGCGGGGCGCTGCGGGCAGGTTTCGACGCCGAACTCGATCGCCTCCGTTCGCTTGCCTCCGATAGTAAGGGTTGGATTGCCGAGTTCGAGCGCAACGAGCAGAACCGGACCGGTATTAAGTCTCTGAAGGTCCGCTATAACGGCGCTTTTGGCTACGCCATCGAGATTACCAAGGCTAATCTCGCCGCGGTGCCGGCTGATTATATTCGCAAACAGACCATGGTGAACGCTGAGCGCTTTACCACCGAAGAGCTGCGCACCAAGGAGCGCGAAGTCCTGCGAGCCGACGAACAGGCGCTCGCCCGCGAGACCGAACTCTTCCAGTCCCTCCTCGCCGAAGTCATCGCCCGCACCGAGTCCTTGTTGGCTACCGCCCAGGCGGTGGCCGAAGTGGATATCGTCCGTGGCTGGGCCGAGCTCGCCCGCGAAGCGAACTGGACCAAGCCCCTCGTCGATGACACCGATGTCTTAGAAATCGAACAAGGCCGTCATCCTGTCGTGGAGCGCATGCTTCAATCTCGTCCGGGCGCGGGCTCGTTCGTCCCCAACGATACCCGCCTGAGTTGCACGGGCGAGCAGATCGCCTTGCTCACCGGTCCGAACATGGCCGGCAAGTCGACCTACATTCGCCAGGTTGCCTTAATCGCCATGCTCGCCCATCTCGGGTGCTGGGTGCCGGCCGCTTCCGCCCGAATCGGTCTCGTCGACCGCATCTTCTGTCGTGTCGGCGCCTCCGACGAACTTTCGCGCGGTAACTCGACCTTCATGGTGGAGATGAATGAGACCGCCAACATCCTCAACAACGCCACGACCCGTTCTTTGGTGGTGCTTGACGAGATTGGCCGCGGCACGAGTACCTATGATGGCATCAGTATCGCCTGGGCCGTGGCCGAACATCTCCACGGAGGAGCCGAAGCAGGACCCCGCACGCTCTTTGCTACCCATTATCACGAACTGACCAAACTGGCCGACTCGATGCAGCGCCTGCGCAACTGGTCCGTCGCCGTCAAGGAGTGGAACGATGAGATCGTCTTCGTTCGCAGGGTGGTCCCAGGGGCCGCCGACCGATCCTATGGTATTCAGGTCGCCCGCCTTGCCGGCATGCCTCCGGCGGTCGTTCAGCGTGCTCGGGAGATTCTAGGAGGGCTCGAAGCAGGGTCAGGCTTGCCTGCCAAGGCCTTGCCGATGGCCGGTGTGCCTATGCCTCCCGCTGACCCCAAGAAGCCCGCTGCGCCTAAGCCAAAGGGTAAAGAAGCCGGCCCTGAGCTCGATCTCTTCGCTTAGATCCGCTCGTTCCAATCGCGGGAGGCGAACTTTGCCCAGGTCCCTTCGTGATCGAACTGATGATAGATCGGTTCGGGTACTTGCACGGACGGGCTTTGCAGGACAGCACTGAGCGTCTGGATGAAGTCCTTCTCAAAGCGTCCCCAATCGCAGTCGGGCAGGAAGGGGCGCCAGATGTAGCCCTCGATCAGCAAGCCGCTCCGGGTGCGTTTCTGAGCGGCACCCGCCACCTTGCGGCCATCATCGCTGCGGACGAGGTCGTTAGGTTCGGCGCGTTGCGCGCAATCGTCGGGCGATTGAAAATCACGATTACCCGCAGGCATCGGGGCCAGCTTCACCGGCTGACCTTGGAGCAAGAGGGCCTGCAGCAGGGCTTCGTGGACGGCAGCGTAACTCGCCATCGCATCGGCCTTGAAGAGAGGGTGTCCTTCAGGGATCACTAAGGCGAAGGTCCAATCATCCAGATGGGAAACCAATCCCCCTCCGGTGCAACGGCGGACCAACGGATAGCGGGCGGGAACAATTTCTCGGTACTTGGCCCAGGACTGCGACACGCCGAAAGTGAAGGCGGGGGCCGACCAGGCGTAGGGGCGGAAGCGGACGTTTTGGGGCGCCGGGTAGGATTCCAGGAGCATCAGGTCGGCCGCCATGTTGGCGACAGCGTCGGCGGCTTGGCGTGGGAGGACGTCCATACTCAGTAGTCTATGCCTTTTTCCAGGCGACGCACGACCTTTCGCCCAGTCTCTTTTTCGTACCAGTCCTCACAGCCACGCGGAATGCGCAGTTGCGCGAGTTGATCTTCGAAAGATTGAGCCTGGGTACGAAGCTTGCCGGCCAGCGGGTGCAGGCGGAGACTGAGATCTCGCGGGCGCGATGCGGCGGAGGGGACTTCGGCTCGGCTGATCGGTCGCACGAGGGTATCGGCATCGAGTCCGAAGTGACGAGCGATGCGGACACCGATCTCGTGTCGGCTCATGGCTTCGGTGCCCGCCCAGTGATAAAGCCCCGAGAGGTTGCTGCGTTCGCACAGTTCAATCGTAACGTCCGCGAGATTGGAAACCTCGACGGGCTGGCGGATTTCGTCAGTGAACAAAGTGGTGACCTTGCCCTCTTTCCATGAGGCGAAAAGGCGTTCATGCAGCCCCCGGTCGCCGCCGACGGAGTTACCGATGATCGGCGAGGTGCGCAGCACGGCGGCATGCTCTCGGCCGTAGCGGAGGACTTCGACTTCGGCGGCCGCCTTGGTCTCGCCATATAGGTTTAGCGGGATCGGCTGGTCGGTAGGCTGGTAGTTACCAGCGACTCCGTCGAAGACGGTGTCGGTCGAGAGATGCACGAGCTTCGCACCGAGGTGGAAGCATAGTTGGGCGAGCTTCTTCGGGACCTCCGAGTTGAGCGCTTGGGCACGTGCGGGGTCGGCCAAGCAGGTTTCGATCGTGGGCAGGGCGGCGCAATGCACCACGGCCTGCGGGAACTCCTCGAGCAGGAGGGCTTCGAGGGTTGCCTCGGAGCAGAGATCGAACGCCCGCGCCTGCGTCACGCCCGGGATTGTCGGTGCGCGGGTACCGCCCAGAGCCAGGATATCATGTCCGCGTCGCAGGGCGGCAAGGCAGACCTCGCGACCAAGGAATCCGGAAGCGCCGGTGACGACGAGTTTCATGGTGCACGCTTAAGCCTCGGCGGTGCCAGTGGCAAGCGGGTAGGGCAGGTCGCTCACGCTTGCCAATCCTGCCAATAGTCGCATTGATTGACTCATTCATGGCTTCCTATTCAGACCTAGCCAATCGGCCCGTACTCAATCAGCCCGTCTATGAGGCTGGCCGTCCCATCGAGGTCGTCGCCCGTGAGTTCGGCCTGGACCCCGCGGCTGTCATTAAGCTCGCCTCCAATGAGAACCCGTTAGGCCCTTCGCCTCTGGGGTTGGCCGCCGCCCGTAAGGCGCTCGATCAGTGTCACCTGTATCCCGATGGCGGTTGCACTTTTCTTCGCGAGAAACTGGCGAAGAAGTGGTCGCTGGAGCCGGGTAATTTCGTCATCGGTAACGGCTCGAACGAGGTGATGATCATGCTCTCGCAGGCTTTCCTTCGTCCAGGCGATGAGGTGGTCTTTGGTTCCCAGGCTTTCATCGTCTACAAACTTGCGACGATGCTCTTCGGCGCAACCGCCGTCGAGGTCCCGATGCCGGGTTATCGCCATGACCTTAAAGCCATGCGTGCCGCGGTCACTCCGAAGACCCGCATCGTCTTCTTGGCTAGTCCGAATAATCCGACCGGTGGAACGGATGAACCAGCTGATATTCTCGCGTTCGCGGCTTCATTGCCGGAGGACGTGATCTTCTGCCTCGACGAAGCTTACACGGAATACCTCGAAGCCTCCGCCGATCTCCGCCCGCTGATGAAGTCGGGTCGTAAGGTCGTGCTTTCGCGTACTTTCTCCAAGGCCTACGGACTCGCCGGGCTGCGCGTCGGGTACCTGATGGGTTCGACCGAAGTCTGCGGTCTCCTCAATCGTGTCCGCCAGCCGTTCAACGTGAACCTTCCCGCGCTCGCCGCCGCCGAAGCCGCTCTCGATGACGACGCATTCGTTCGTCGCACCCGCGAAGTAAACGACGCGGGTATCGCGCAGCTGTCCGCGGGGCTGAAGCAGCTCGGCTTCGCCTATATCGATGGTAAAGCCAACTTCCTCGCCGCGCAGATTCCTCAGGCCGAGGAGGCGTTTACGACTTTGCAGAAGGCCGGCGTGATCGTGCGTCCGCTGCGTGGTTACGGCATGACGGGCTGGCTTCGCCTGACCGTCGGCACCGAAGCCCAGAACGCCCGCCTGCTCTCCGAACTCGCTAAACTCTGATTATGGATTTCGACGAAGCTGTCCGGATTATCCGCCAGAAGGATCCCCGTTATCAGCCTCAGGCTTATGACGTGGTTCGCATCGGCCTCGATCTCGCTCAAAAGCTCACGCATGGCGAGCCGAAGAAAGGCAAGAGCACCACGAACCGGCACGTCAGCGGTCCGCAGTTGCTCGAAGGTTTCCGGCAGCATGTGCTCGAGACTTATGGCCCGATGTCCTACCCGCTCCTCCATAACTGGGGTCTCCGGAAGTCGGCCGACGTCGGCAATATCGTCTTTAATATTATCGATACCGGACTGTTCGGTCGCTCGCCCGAGGACAACCTCGAGGACTTCAAGGATGTCTACGACTTCAAGGACGTCTTCCAGAAGCCCTACGAGCCGAAGTCGAACTGATTAGGCGTTCACGAAGCTAATTGCCCGGACTTCCTGGCATCCGCGCAGCAGCCGGATCTTCGCCAGCATGGCCCGTTCGTGGAAGCGAATCTCCGATTTAATCACGGAGTTCTCGCATTGGACGACGAGCTTACCGCCTTCGAGCACGCGGAGCGGAGCGGAACGCTTGGCCAGCTTGAGCGGAAGTAGCTCCAGCCAGTGCGCCACGATGGCCGTCTCCGGGACAGGTTTGTCTAGGCGTAGCTTCTTGAAGGCGTCCTGCACCGCATCGTCGATCGTCTTCATCGCCCGGTCGGTGGACCGGCCGCGGTCTTCAGGAAGCCCGCGAAGATTCGCAAGTAGGTTCTGGACGGTCCGCGAGAACTTGCCCTTGAGTTTCCCTTCGGTGAGCAAGGCGCGAATCGCGTAAGGAGCTTCGGAAATCTTTTCGTTACGTAGGCAGCGATCCGGCGCATGGGCGCCGCCGACGACCACTCCGGTGGCTCCGGCATCCCGGGCTCCTTCGCCGTCTTCCGTCGGGCTATCTCCGAAATGCACTAAACCGGAGACCGAACTTCCGAGTGCCCGAGCTGCCTGGCTGAAGGCCTTGGGGTCGGGTTTGGAGTGCCCGGTCTCTTCAGAGAGAAAGATGCCGTCTAGGTGTCGCGTCAGTCCATGGCCATCAAGCACCTTGCGCATGCGGGCGTCGGCGTTGGAAAGGATGCCGACCTTTACGCCCAGAAAGCGAATGGCGGAGATTGCCTGGAGCGAACCAGGGGCCATACGCCAGGATTCAGGTCGGGCGAACGCTTCCCAGCATTCCTTGAAGACCGGATCAATCTTGGAGGCCGGTAGCGCCGGACCAAAGCACCGCTGGACGACCTCCTTCCAGAAGACTTCAGGCTTGGCGTTCTTCGGGCCGCCTTTGAACGCCAATGGGAATGAAGCGTCTAGGACGGCGGCTTCGATTTCGATGTCATGTCGCTTCGCGCAAGCCGCATACACGGCACCTACCGACGGGTGCGGGAAGAGCAGGGTGCCTGCTAGGTCGAAGGTGACGGCTTGGACGCGGGCCATGGCGTGAAGGGGAGTGTTGCCGACCCCAAAGGTCAACAGGTCCCATCATGTCCCTGCTTGTCCCGGGGCGAGAACGGGTAATAAACAAGTTATGCACCGCCTAAGAACGGCCTTCCTATGCTTCTTAGGCATTGTTTCGCTTGGATTCGGCGGTTGTTCCGCCGGCTCCCCTCCGCCCGGACTCGTCCGCAGTATCTACGTCGAAGACTCTTCCGGTATTTCGCCACCTGATATGGCTCAGTATGCGGACGTCATTCACGACACTTCCGTGCGGATACTCGTTGAACGCGGCTATGTCGCTGCCATGGAGCCGGCTAGCGCCGATGCCTTCCTTCGTGCGAGCTGGGTAGCTCGCCCTGCGATTGCCGGAACTCCGCAGAGTCGGGTGACGCTTCAGATGACCTTGGTATCTCGCGATGGGGCCGTTCTAAGCGTCCTCGACATCGTCACGGATACGCCCGCAGGTTTTCTGAGCAGGGAGCGAATCGCCGACCATATCCGCGAGAAGCTCGGAGCGATTAGGCTTTGATTATCGATTATCCGCGGGCCGCAATCCGCGCCTTGATTTCGGCGACCAACTTTTCGGTCTCCGGCATCATCACTCCAGCGGCGAGACCACGGCGGAGCGGTTCACCCCAGATACCCTCCACCTCGACATCCCGGCCTTCGACGAAGTCGATAAGGCTGGAGGGTCGATACGGACCCATGCCGACCGTGACCACAAACTGTCGCTTGATATGGGCTTCTTCGAAGCCGTGACCTCGGGCGACGGCCGCGGCCTGCACTTCTTTCATCAGGACATAGGCCCGCTCATTCAGCGCCGGATTCGCGAGGATGAGGTCGGTCGTGATGCTGCCTCCCGCGATAGAGAGCCCGTTGAACGGGATATTCCAACAGAGCTTTTTCCAGAGTACAGACTCGAGCGAAGCCTCCGCCTGGCAATCCACACCGGCTGTAGTAAAGGTAGCCACACAGGTTTCGACGGCGGCGTTGATGGGGCCGGTGGCGGCGGCCATCCGGACGTAACCTGCGAGAGTCGTGTCGATTACGGCCGGGGCGAGGCGGTTGATGCAAACAAAGCAGAGGCCGGCCACGATGCGCTCGACGGGAAGCAGCTTAGCCAAAGCCTCGACGTTGCCCATGCCATTCTGGAGGGTGACGACGATCGAGGCCGGGCCGAGGAGCGGCCTCACGAGCTCAGGCAGGGCATGGTTGGAAGTCGATTTGATCGTGACGACGACGAGGTCGCACGGGCCGATGGTCCCAGCGTCGGGCGAGGCGGATGCTACCCGCACAATCCGTTCTTGGCCTTTGTTGCGAATGGTGAGCCCGTTATTCAGGATGGCCTTGGAGTCGCTCCGGGCAAGGCAGTGGACTTCATGCCCGGCTTCCGCGAGGAGGGCGGCATACCATCCCCCGATAGCTCCCGTTCCGACGATGCCGATCTTCATGGGCGACCTTGAGGACGACGAACCGACGTGTGGCGCGCTTCGGCCAGCTTCGCCGGATAATCGAGGGTGAAGTGCAAGCCGCGGCTTTCGCGACGCTGCAGCGCACAGTCGATGATGAGTTCGGCCACCTGAATGAGATTGCGGAGTTCGAGGAGGCGAGGCTCAACGCGGAAATTCCAGTAATACTCCCGGACTTCGTCGGAAAGGGTGCCGATGCGCGTGCGCGCTCGTTGGAGACGCTTGGTGGAACGGACGATCCCAACATAGTCCCACATGGTGCGACGGAGCTCATCCCAGTTGTGGGTAAGTACCACGCGTTCGTCAGGGTCGCCAGCTGCCCCGTCAATCCAGGCTGGCAGGGCCATGACCTGTCCACGCTTAGCGATAATCTCGTCATGCGCGGCCGCGGCGCCGTCGTGCGCGAGGACCACCGCTTCGAGCAAGGAGTTGGAGGCTAGGCGATTGGCACCATGGAGTCCGGTGCACGCGACTTCACCGACCGCGAAAAGGCCGGGAAGGGAGGTTTGACCGCGGAGGTCTGTGGCGACCCCGCCACAGAGGTAATGGGCAGCGGGAACGACCGGAGCAGGTTCCTTGGTGAGATCGAAGCCGGCCTTGAGGCAGGTGGCGTGGATGTGTGGGAAGCGCTCGGCGAAGTGGCCTTTGGCCACCTGGGTGGCGTCGAGTAGGACATGGGGTGCACCATCACGCTTCATGACCGAGTCGATGGCTCGGGCTACGATATCGCGTGGAGCCAGATCACCCAGCGGGTGGAAGTCCTTCATGAATGCCCGCATTGATACGTCGCGGAGGATGGCACCTTCGCCGCGGACGGCTTCGGAGATGAGGGCACGGCTTCCGTCGGGAGCCTTGAGCGCCGTCGGATGGAACTGGACCATTTCCATGTCGCGCACTTCGGCGCCTGCCCGATAGGCCATCGCGATTCCATCGCCCGTGGCGATATCGGGATTAGTCGTGAACTGGTAGACCTGTCCGGTGCCACCGGTAGCCAGCACCACGGCATTGGCCGAAAGCGTCTCGACCCGTCCAGCCTTGGTATTGAGCACGTGGAGTCCGAGGACTCGATCATCAGCGGCGCCGATCGGGCACGCTCCGAGCTTGGCGCGCGTGATGAGGTCGATGGCGAGGTGGTGCTCGAGCATAACGACTTTGGGGGAACGGGCGATGGCGCGGAGCAGGGCGGATTCGATGGCGCGACCAGTCATGTCGCGGGCATGCAGGATGCGGCGTTTAGAATGACCGCCTTCACGTCCTAGATCGGGTCGACCATCGGTGCCGTTCTCGAATTCGACGCCCCAAGCAATCAGTTCGGCCACTCGCTCGGGACCGGACTCGATGATGTGCTTGACGACATCCAGATCGCAGAGGCCGTCGCCGGCCGTCACGGTATCGTTAACGTGGCTCTGGAAATCGTCGGTCTGGTCGGTGACGCAAGCGATGCCGCCCTGGGCCCAGTTCGTGTTCGATTCGGAGCTCGTCTTCTTTGTCACAATGGCGACGGAATGGCCGCGCTGAGCGAGGTTGAGCGCGAAACTCAGCCCGCCGATGCCGCTACCGACGATGATTGCCTCAAAATGGGTCGCCATTAAGGGGTAGAACGTAGGGGGAGGCAGGATGTGAACAAGCGGATTTGACTGTTCACTCGCTACTATCTAGGAAGTTTTGGTGGAATTATTCGTGATATTAGCCTGCTGGGTGACGATCGGAGCCTTCGAACTTTCGGAGATGGCGCTGGTATCCTCCAACCGACGTCGACTGCAACGACTGGCCGAGCAAGGGAGCAAGGGGGCCAAGGCCGCCTTGGAACTTCTCGCTAATCCGTCGGTATTCCTTTCCACGGTCCAGGTCGGCCTGACTTTCGGCGCCATCATTGCGGCCACTTTCGGCGGTGGCCCCATGGCCGCGGAACTCAAGCCATACCTCGAGGCGAGCGGCTGGCCTTGGCTTCAGGAGAACGCCGAAGTCATCTCCCGCATGGGAGTATCCTTCTTCGTTGGCTCCTTGACGATTATTTGCGCGGAAATCGTCCCGAAGCGTCTCGGTCTCTCCAACCCCGAAGGTCTGGCAGTCCTCCTCGCTCGGCCCATGCAGTTCATTTCGCTCTTGGTCTCACCGCTTGGCAGCAGCCTGAGCTTCTGCGCGAATATCATCCTTCGTCTTTTCGGGATCAAGCGCTCGCCGGAAGATACTATGTCGGAGGATGAACTTCGTATGATGGTCGATCAAGGTATGGCGTCGGGAGTGCTTCATGCGGCGGAGCACCGCATGGTGCATGGCGCCTTGTCCTTGGATCTGGTGACGGCCGAGCGTCTCATGACGCCGAGTAATCGCGTTGTCTGGCTTAATCTCGAAGACTCTGACGAGGTCAATTGGCGCAAGGTCGTGGCCTCGGGCCACACCTGGTTTCCCGTCTATCGAGGTTCCCCGGACCGCCCGTTAGGCGTAGTCTCAGTGAAACGTCTTTGGGCTAACCTCTCGCTCGTCGGTACCGCCTCAATCAAGGACCTGCTCACCGAACCTCCGACCGTGCCGACCAATTGCACCGGAACGCACTTGCTGGAGATGTTCCGCAAGGATAAGATTCACATCGCCTTGGTCACGGACGAATTCGGCCGAGTCCGTGGGGTGGTCTCGTTGAACGACGTCCTTGAATCCGTCGTCGGGGAGCTCCCGAACGAGGGTTCACCCATCGCTCAACCCAAGCCAATCCGCCGCCGTGATGATGGCAGCTGGGTCGTCGATGCGGTTGTCTCGCTAGACGATTTCCGTGAAGCTACGGGTATTATTGGTCGATTCCCCGGCGAAGGCTCCGGCCGCTTCACCGCGATCTCTGGCTTCATCATGCGCACCCTTGGCCGTATTCCGGCTGAAGGCGACCGCGTCGAGGCCTTAGGCTATATCTTCGAAGTCGTGGACATGGATGGCCATCGCCTAGACAAGATCCTGGTGATGCCGAAGGCCGTCCCGCCCGCCGTCGCTTAAAGGCGGACAGGCAGGCCAGCGGCACGCAGGTGCTCCTTGGCCTGACGCACGGTATAGGTCCCAAAGTGGAAGATGCTGGCAGCAAGGACGGCGCTGGCACCGCCTTGCTTCAGAACGTCAGCCATGTGGTCGAGATTACCGGCACCGCCTGAGGCGATGACGGGGACTTCAACGGCCGAAGAGACGGCAAGGTTGAGCGGAATGTCGTAACCGGCGGCGGTACCGTCGCGATCCATACTGGTCAGCAGAATTTCACCGGCGCCGAGGGAGTGCGCCTTGCGGGCCCATTCGATGGCATCAAGTCCCGTGGCGTTACGACCACCATGGGTGAAGACCTCCCATTTACCTGGACCAACATTCTTGGCGTCAATAGCCACAACGATACATTGGCTGCCGAACTTGCGGGCTGACTGTAGAATGAGGTCGGGGTCCTTGATGGCTGAGGTATTAAGGGAGACTTTATCTGCGCCGGCATTCAGCATGGTGCGGATATCTTCGACAGAGCGAAGCCCGCCGCCGACGGTGAGCGGCATGAAGACTTGATCGGCCGTGCGTTCAACGACGTCGACCATAGTACGGCGCTCGTCGCTAGAGGCGGTGATATCGAGAAAGACCAACTCGTCGGCACCTTGCTTCTCATAGGCCGCCGCGACGGCGACCGGGTCGCCGGCATCACGCAGCTCCTCGAACTTGATGCCCTTGACCACGCGGCCGCCATGGACGTCGAGACAAGGGATGATGCGGACGGAAAGCATGGGAAGGCTTCAGAGCGTGGGACGGCAGGGCGGGAGGTTAAGCCTAAACTATTCAATTACCACGGTCACCGGGCCGTCGTTCACGAGTTCGACCTGCATGTCGGCACCAAAGACCCCAGTGGGTACAGGCTGTCCCAGCAGGCTGGTAAGTTCTTGGACGAATAGGTCGAACAGCAGCTTAGCGCTTTCGGGCTTGGCCGCGTCATTGAACGACGGACGATTTCCTTTGGAGAAATCGGCCAGCAACGTGAACTGGCTTACGGCCAAGGCCTGTGCGCCCGCATCACGCAGATTGATGCCCATCTTGCCTAGAGCGTCGGGCATCAGTCGCGCCTTAGAGACATCCGTGGCCAGCCTCCGGACGGTGGCTTCATCGTCGCCAGTAGCCAAACCGACAAGCAGAAGGTAGCCGGGGCCGATTTTGCTGATGGTACTTCCCTCCACTGACACGGAAGCCGAGCGTACGCGTTGGAGGACGACCTTCATCCTCAGAACAGCGCCTCAAGGATCGTACGTAGCTTCATCTCGGTTTCCGTCGACTCAGCCTCTGGGTTCGAGCCGGCCACGATACCGGCGCCGGCAAAAGCGCGGGCTTCGGAGCCTTTGAGTCGGGCACAGCGTAGGGCGACGAAGAGCTTACCTGAGGCGCCATCCGAACGAACCCAGCCGACGGCACCGGTATAGAGGCCGCGCTGGTGCGGTTCAAATCCGGGGATGAATGGAAGGGCCATTGCCCGCGGCTTACCGCCGACGGCCGGGGTCGGGTGAAGTTCGCCGGCGACCTCGAGGAAGCGACGGTCAATCGGCATGGTGCCTTCGATCGGCGTACGCAGGTGCATCACGTTGCCCAGACGGAGGAGTTCGGCGTTACGGGAGATTGCGGCAAGCACGCCGACCATGCGTAGGCGTCGCAGGATAGAGGCGGTAACGGCGCTGTGTTCGCGGAGATCTTTTTCGCTGGTCAGCAGGGCCTCAGCCAGGCTGGCGTCTTCGGAGGCTGATTCGCCGCGACGGGTCGTGCCGGCCACGGATTCCGAACGGATGGCGCCGTCGAACAGGGAAAGTAACGTCTCGGGCGTGGCGCCGACTAAAGCGCCGTCGGCCTCGTCGACGAGGAAGGTGTGGCACTGCGGATTGCCACGACGAAGGCGGTGCAACGTCGCATAGATGCTAAAGGGTTCAGCCCTGCGCCAATCGAAGGCGCGCGACAGGACAATCTTCTCGAACGAACCTTCCTTGATTAGCTCGGTCGCGCGGACGACCGCGGACGGGAACCATGACCCGCCGACTTCCGAAAGGACGGTCGGCACGGGGGCACGAGGGGGTGGTGGGTTGGAGTGATAGCTAAACTTGCGGAAGCTTTCCGCTCGGATGGCCAGACGGGCGGCGCAGCCAGGGGCGGCTGGCTCGCAGAGGGTGACGGTCGTCAGTCCGTCTTCGCTGACGACCTGCCAGCCTGGGAGGAAGAGTTTGGCCTGCGCGCCATCGGGGTCGCTGCCCGGGTAGAAGGGGAACGTCGCGATGACGCGTGGGCGCGGGCCGACGCAGGTCAGGCTGGTATCCAGAGCGCGTAGCCAGCGATCAGCATCGATGAAGCGTTGTTCGCCTCGTCCCGCCCATTGGCGAAGCGGAGAGCCGGCTGCGTGGGAACGTTTCCGCGACGGATTCTCAAAATATCCCCGAGGCGCCGGCTCGTTCAGTGTTTCCAGGACGGCTAACGGATCGAGTTCAGGAGCCGGAAAGGTGTAACTGACAAACCCTTCGCCGCCGGCTCGTTTTTCAGCGTCAGCCAGTAAGGCAGCTTCGTCGATGGTCTTAACGGAATCCACGGCGGTGAAGGTAAGGTCTCCGCGGGAATTGTCCAATCAGGCCGAAGGAGTTTCGGTCGGAGCCTCGATCGGCGGGAAAAGGATGCACTTTTCAGCGACCTTTGAGCCCGTGCAGGCAGCAGACCACGTTAGCTCGCCTTCGAAATGGGTGGCAATGGGGCGACCGATGTTGGTCAGCAGCATGTCGCAGGTGGCCGGCATCACGGGAGTGAGGATTGTGCCCACTAGGCGAAGGCCTTCGGCAACGTGCGCGAGGCAGGAATCGAGACGTGCGCGATCGGCGGCGTCAGCAGACTTCGCGAGTTTCCAGGGCGCTCTGGCCTCGATGTAGGCGTTCATGGCGCTAATGAAGACCCAGAGGGCTTCGAGGGCGTGGCTAACCTGGTAGTCAGCAAAGGCTTCGGCGTACTTCTTGATCGAATCGCTCCAGAGCTGACGGAGATTCTTTTCGAGATCTTCATCGGCCGCAGCGGCGGGAATCGCACCCGCATAGTTGCGGCCGACCATATTGAGGAGGCGATTGACGAGATTACCGAGATTGTTGCCGAGGTCCGCCTTATAGCGGTTCTCGAAAGTGGTCGTCGAGAAGTCTGCATCCTGCCCAACGACCATCTCGCGGCACAGGTAGAAGCGGAAAGCGTCGGCCCCGTGGGAGGCGGCAAAACCGAGGGTGTTCGTCGCGTTACCGGAACTCTTGGAGGCCTTCTGGTTATTGACGGTCCACCAGCCGTGGACGAGCAGCTGGCGCGGCGGCTCAATACCGAGGGCCTTCAGCATGCAGGGCCAGTAGACGGCGTGAGGCGGCGATAAGATGTCCTTGCCGATGACATGGACATCGGCGGGCCAGAGTCCCTTGTCGGCGACGGCGGAGTAATAATTGGTCAGCGCATCGAACCAGACATAGGTGACGAAGGACGTGTCAAAGGGCAGCTCGATGCCCCAGGTGAGGCGGGATTTGGGGCGCGAGATGCAGAGGTCGTTCATCGGCTCCTTCAGGAACTCGAGGACCTGGTTCTGGCGGAAGCGCGGCGTGATGAAGTCGGGGTGCGACTTGATGTGTTCGACCAGCCAGGGCTGGAACTGTGAAAGCTTGAAGTAGTAGTTCTCTTCGGTCGTCTGGGTAACCTCACCGTAGATTTCAGGCCAGGATCCGTCCGCGTCCCGATCCTTGTCGGTGAGGAACTGTTCCTGGCGGGTGGAGTACCAGTCGGTCTTCTGTCCCTTGTAGATCAGGCCTTGGTCGAAGAGCTTCTGCAGGAACTGTTGCACGACCTTCTTGTGACGCGGTTCGGTTGTGCGGATATAATCGTCGTGCGAAATATTCAGGTCGCCGAGCATGCCCTTGAAGACCGCGGCGATCTCGTCGACAAGGACCTGGGGTTCGATGCCACGCTTGAGGGCGGTCTGCTGGACCTTCTGACCGTGCTCATCCAGGCCAGTCAGGAAGTGAACCTTGCGGCCGCTCATGCGCATGTGGCGCGCGATCACGTCGGAGAGGACTTTCTCATAGGCATGGCCGAGGTGCGGCGAGCCGTTGGCGTAGTCGATGGCCGTGGTGATGTAGAACGAACTGGGCATGAAAAGATACCCTAGGGAATAGGGCACTGGAAGGGCCTAGGACAACCCCGAAGGCTGGGCGGACGGGTAAACCGACCTCAGACCGCATCCCCGGCCCGCACGACGTGGGGCTGGTAGGCGATTTCGAAGGAGTAGTTCATGCCGGCACGCAGGGGCATCGACTTGTCGCGCTGCAGGGTCTGGTAGAAGTGGACCTTACCCCAGCAAGTCCGGTGCTTCGGGCTGTCGCTCACGACCTTGGTCTCGGCCCAGGTAGAATGGAAGTCGTCCTTAATCACTTCGCAGCGATGGGACTCGGCGCCGAGCACCAGGGAGTTGCCTGGAGTCATGCGCGAATGCGTGGCGGCGATGGGGAGTACTAGGCGGAAATCCTCAAGCATGACGGCTGACTTAGCGGTCAAGGTAAAGCGACCCACGATACGGCCTCCGTTGAATTCCCAATCGACCTTCAGCGAACCGATGTTGGTGGAGATCTTCTCATCGCGGTCGATCAGATCAGGTTGGTCGTAGCGGAAGTGGTACGTGCCGGCCTTGGTGCCCATGGCGACCTGCGCGTTCTTACCGTAGAAGGAGGGCGTGTAGACCTTGCCGGCGATCGTGAACTCCGGGATGAACGGGCTGGTCTGCTGATTGGACGGCCAGTCAAAGACGCCCGGCATGTGCGGGAAGGCCAGAGAGTCAGAGAAGCGATGTGAACCCGACGATACCAACGGCAGGATAATGTGTAGTCCGGAGGCAGGGTCCTGATACGAGAGCAGCCCCTGTTCTTTACGCGGGGATTTATCGAAGGAGAAGAAGCGGCAGACCGGCAGGCGACTGACGGGTTTGACGACTTCGAGGTCGCCACCAATGGTCTTGGCGAGGCGCGACCACTGGGAAAGGTAACGGGCCGCGTCGAAGTTGGCCATGCGGGTCGTGTGACCCGGAATGGTGTCACGTTCGGCATCGCGGACGATGATCAGGCCATGTTCTGCGTCGAAGAACGTGGTGAAGAAGTTGGCGTAGAGACGACGGACGAGGTCACGGGCGAGCGGTTCCTTGTCGACCGGCACCCAGCGGTCACGCAGGGCCTGGAGGAGGAGGGTGATGCAGTGCATCTGGCCGTAGGCGCCGATGCCCCGGCCATAAGACCAGCCCAGTCCATCATCCCGGACGGTATCCATGATGACGCGGATGTATTTCTCAGCCAACGAGCGCAGCTTAGGGAGCTTGGAATCGCGGAGCTGGATGTTGGCGTGCAGCTGGAGCGACTGGCGGATGAAGATTAGTGAGACGACGCCATACAGGTCGAAGGCGCCGCCGAAGTTGTCCGCGTTAGCGGCCTTGGAGGCTTCGTCTTGGAATCCGCCCGTGGAGGCGGCGGCAATGCGATCCATGAAGCGGTCGACCAACGGACCGGTTTCATCTTTTTTGGTCAGGCCAAAGGAGAAGCGACAGACGGCCTTGGCGATATCGAAGGCCTGAACGTGGTCATGATGGTCGTTCTCGATGGCGAGGCGTTCGTCGATGAGGGCACGCGTGGCTTCGTCGAGAATTTCCCAGACTGGGTTGCGTTCGCGGGTTGGGCCGAAGGCGAGGAGTCCCAGGCAGGCGAACGCCATGCCATTGTCGGAGCCTTTGCTGACTCGGACCTGGGCAGTGATGGTCCGGGCGACGATCTCGGCGATGTTCTGACGGTCGAGATGAAGCTCGCCGGTGGCGCGGAAGTACTCCCCGAAGGCGAGGGCAGCGTGACCCGGTTCGTCGGCCCGCGAAACTTCCCCCTCGACCGGCACGACAGTGCCATCGGCTGAAAGGGAATTGAAGTTGAGTTTGAGGAGGGCCTTGGTCTGGTCCAGGCACTGGCTCGCGAAATTCTGCATGCGAAAGGTTGGGATTGGGGCACGGCTCCCCCTCAGTCAATGCCTCATCGTTAAAAATTCGTTATTTCGCCTCTACTAACCGGCCCCATAAGCGCAGGGCGACCCCGCTGTCAGGCCTCAAAGACGACTTCGACGGGACAACTGGAAAGCCTTGTTAAAAGCCTCCCATGGGCCCGCAGGGGCCACCAGCGGTAGAGGTGGATGTCGATGGGCTTCCAGAGGCCGACCCAGCCGCAGATCGTCAGGCCTTCGCGGAGGAAATCGCCCAGTCGATACCCTGGGGTGATCAGGTCGCGCAGCACTAGGGTGGCCGCGAGAAAGAGCAGGCCGATGAGTAGCGAAGTTCGGCCTTCACGGAAAAGGTCGCCGAGGTCGCGGCGGGCGATGCGTGCACGATACTCAAAATAATGCTGGATTGATTCTTTGACCATCCGGGCGGACTCCGCGTCTTCGGGCTGACGCAAAACAATGCGGATGCGGAGGTCCGAATCCCTCTCGTGTTCGCGCGCCCAGCTGAGGATGAACTCTTCCGCGTCGTGGTCTAGATCCCGCTCATGGAAGGGCGATGGGTCCATGGTATTGAACAGCTGACCGACGTTATTGAGCCTGAGTTCAATCAGGCCAGGAGTGGGAATGGTCATATTTAGCGAGGGAGGGGTTTGCCGAGTGCGGCTTCGAAGAAACGTGCGCGTTTCTCACGCATCTCGTTGGATTCGCCAGCACCGTGGTTGGCGCCCGGGACGACGTGGAACTCAAACAGGTCCTTCTTGCCAGCGGCCAGCAAGGCGTCGCGGAAATCATAGCTGCACTTCACGTCGACGTTCGTATCGGACTCTCCGACCGAGAGGAACAAGCGCCCGCGGAGATTTGCGGCATACTTGGCGCAGGAGTTCTCCTCGTACCAAGGACCGACCGGGTAGCCTAGCCATTGCTCGTTCCACCAGAGCTTATCGATGCGGTTGTCGTAACAGCCACAATCAGCCGCACCGGCCTTGTAGAAGTCGCCGTGTAATAACATGGCGTGCGCAGTGCTCTGCCCGCCGGCGGACCCGCCGTAGATACCGACGCGGGAGAGGTCCATGTTGGGTTCGACCTTGGCGAGGGCCTTGATCCACGCCATGCGGTCCGGGAAGCCGCCATCCTTAAGGTTGCGCCAACTGACCTGGTGGAATTCCTTGCCGCGGTTGCTGGTGCCGCGTCCATCCATCTGGACGACGTAGAATCCGAGCATGGATAGTTCGCGATGATTACGTTGCCACCAGTTGAAGGAATGCGGCGCGAAGGAGCTGTGCGGCCCGGCGTAGATGTTCTCGATGACTGGATACTTTTTCTTGGGGTCAAAGGGGTGTGGGCGCGTGACGACGCCCCAAATATCCGTCTTACCGTCGCGATCCTTGGCGACGAAGGGCACGGCGGGTGTCCAGCCAGCTTTCTTCAGGGGCGTAAGGTCGCCGGCACCGAGTGTGGCAATGGCACGCCCGTCGATGCCGCTGCGAAGGGTGTAGGTGGGCGCTTGGTCGACGCGGGAAGATATGTCGATGAAGGTGCGCCGATCAGGGGAGAAGATTGCTTCATGGTGTCCATCGGAGGGGGTCAAGTCGACGAAGCCTCGTCCATCGAGGCCGACCTTGCAGAAATGTTGGTGGTAGGGATTCTCGCCAGGAATACGTCCAAGGGCGATGAAGGTGATGGAATCGGCCTGCTCGTCGACCTTGATGATTTCTTTCAACACCCAAGGGCCTGAAGTAATCGCGTCCAGCGTCTTCCCGGATTTTAGGTCAACCGAGTATAACTGAAGCCAGCCGCTGCGTTCCGAGAGCCAGAGCGTGCGGTCTTCATTCAAGTCGTAACGATAGCGCGTCGCGTTCGAGTGGACGAACTTGGGATCCTCTTCGGTGAGGAGTCGGCGCCATTTGCGTCGTTCAACGTCGTATTCGATAATGCCATGTCCGGTGAAACCACGCTTGATGAATTCTGAAAGTAGGCGCTTGGAGTCGGCAGACCAATCTAGGCGCTCAGTGCCATGCGAGAGGGGCAGGACGTCTGCGGAGGGGCGGCCGGAGGACTTGCCGTCGACCGAGAAGACCCAAGGGGTCCGTTCCGTGCGATCGTCCCCGGGCTTATCATAGGAAATCGACTTCTTGGTCTGCTTCACCGAATCCGTCACGAGGTATTGGCGAACCGGCACAGTACGCTCGCGCCATAAGGCGAAATGACGGCCATCGGGAGACCAGCTGACCGGCCCCATCCAGCCATCTTTGCCCTCGATGCCGTCTTGGGTGAGCCTGGTCTCGGTGTTGGCTTTCTTGAGGTCGATAAGGACGATGTTGCCGCCGCGAAGTTCCACCTTGTGGTCACCCGTCGGCGATTCGGCGCGTTGAAGGGAGAAGGTCTTTCGGCGTGATTCGCCCGGTCCTTTGTTGGTTTTTTCAGGCGTCGCTGCATCAGACTTCATACCCTGCGGCGATGGGGTGAGGCGTTGATCAGCTTCGACAATCCAGGCCGCGTTATCTGATTCGAGGCGAATACGTCCGTCGTCCAAGGCGATGACGCGGGTGAACGGCCATTTCTTGGCCGTTACTTTATTCTTAGTCAGTTCGGTCAGGACAGTCGCCACTTTCTCGTGATCGAAAGCCGGTCGGACCTGCCCCATCACGCAATCCACCAGTTTCCACGACTGCCCTGAGTTCTCCTTCCACGAGTAGACCATCAGACGACCCGAATCAGACCAGCGGACGTTCTCCGGCCGGGCCATCTGGGCGGGCCAATACCATGCATCGTACTGCTTCTGCCAATCAGCAACGAGGGATGATTGGGCAAAGGCCAGCAGCGGGGTAAGCAGCAGGAGGCGAAGCAGCATGTCTCTATTCCACATCAATCCACGACCGACTCAACCCCACAGAGCCTATTTCTTTGTTTTATTAGACTTTGCCGCCTTCGGCTTCAATCCGGATAGGTAGGCCACGACGTCGCGGATTTCCTCCGGTGTGAGGATACCTAGCATGGGTGGCATCAAGGAGATGGGAGGGGTGCGCGAGGCGATCGTGGCGACGGAGACATTCTGGGTCTTACCGTCTCCCAATTTCACATCGATGGACTTGGGACTCTCCTTCGTGACGCTGCCCGCGAGGGTCTGCCCATCCTTTAGGACGATGGTCTCGATGCCGTAGCCTGGGACAATCTTAGCGGATGGCTCGACCAGTGATTCGGTGATCTCGAATTTAGAACGCTCCGCGCCGACTTTCCGTAGGCTGGGTCCGACTTCGCTACCCTCATCGGAATCGACGCGGTGGCAGGCGATGCAATTGGCTCCAAGATGGCCATTGATGATGGCCTTGCCTCGGACCGCGTCACCGCCCTCGGCGAGGACTTCATAGGGGATCTCGGGCGAGGCCATCTTCAGGCCGCCTTTAGAAGTGAGGGCGAGGTACTTCTTGAGGGCAGTGGCGACATCGACCGATCCTGATTCGCGGGCAAGTTTGTAGACATCCAGCTTTAGCCCGGCATCGAGCTTACGTGCGGCCAGGCGGTCCACGAGTTCCTGCAGGAGTTTGAGCGAGCCGGCATCATCGCGGCCGCGGAGTGCGGCGACGACGGCCTGTTTCTCGGGAATCTTGGCCGACTTGGAATCGATGATCAGCCGCGCGACTTCCATGGCCGCGGTCGCATCACGTACGAAGAGCTGGCCGACGGCTTCGATCCGGACCTCGGAGGGATTACCTTCACCCGCGGCGGAGCGGAGCGTACGGACGATCGCTACGGGTTCAATGGACTTACGGCCAAGCAGGCGTAACGTCTGCAGCCTGACGGAGGGAGCGGCCTTGAGGTCTTGTGCCAGCGCGAGGAGGATCGGGAAGGGCAGGTCCAACTCATATTTCACCATCAGCTCGAGCACGGCGGCGCGTTCCGTAGGTTTCTGGAGCAAGAGCAGGTCGGCCTGGCGGGTCTGGAGGACACGTGCGATCGTGGCCTTGTCGCGAGCTGCATACTGCTTGGCGGTGCCGTCGACGAGGTCGAGTACGGGCGGCTGATCAAAGGCCAGCAAGGCCTTCAATGCTTCGCTGCGCAGGGGAGCTCCGTCCGGCTGCTTAAGCGTCCATTCCAGTAGTCGGGAGAGAGCGGCTTCGTCGCCTTGGCGTAGATTTGCGTTCAGGGCTCGGCGGGCCGCTTGGAAGGGGAGCGCCGGACGCCCGAAGCTTACGGCCAGGGCACCAGCGGCCTCAGGGATTCCTTCATCGTCGTGAATCGCGCGAGCGGCTTCGTTGACGACATCCGGATTGGGGTGCTCAAGGAGTTTTCCGAGTAAGGGCGATTTCTGCCGAGCGAGCGCCAGTGTCGCGAACGTGGCCTTGGCGCCGGATTCGGCTTGAGCGGTGGCGAGTAGCGCTTCGGCGGATTGCGTGCCGGCGAGCCCACTGACAAGGCCGTGACGAAGCCAAGGCTGAAGCAGGTCGGCATCGGCGTCCTGAAGGAAAGCGTCGAACGGAACTTTGCCGCCCAATTTACCCAGGGTAAGGCCAGCCTGGATGCGCACGCGGAAATCTTTATGGGCAAGTTGCGTGGCGGCCTTGGCGATAAGCTGTTCCGTCGGCTTGGTCTCGCTCAGTACTTTCAGCGCCTGCACGCGGATCTCGCTATCGGCGGCGTCGAGTAAGGCCAACGACGAGGTCACATCGGCAATCTTTCCATGTCGAAGGCCCATGCCATAGCCCCAGATGGCGTGGATGCGGGCGAAGCGGTTGGCCTCTGGTTTCTTGGCCAAGGCGAGCATGTCATCCCAGGCTCCTAGGCGATCGAGACGAATCGAAGCATTCACACGCACGCGTTGATCGCGATGACCTAGCAGGTTCAGCAGCTCGTCCTTGGGGACGGAGACCGAAAAGGGCTTAGACAGAAACTGTTCGGACGTCTTGTCGACATTCGGCGCCACGTCGAAGCGCCAGATTGCACCTTTGCCATCGAGTGGGTATCCGCCGATCCAGTCGGCGAAGTAGGCGCGACCGTCGGTACCCCAGGCCATGCCGATGCCCATGATGCCGCTGCTGATGACCTGAAGTTTGGCCTGGCGGAAGGAGTCCTGATCGGTCTCCAGGGTGAAGGCGTCCATCTTACCCTTCGGGAATTGATCGAGGAGGAAGCGGCCACGGAGATCGCCGTCGAGCGCATGGCCAGGTTCGTACAAGAAGCCCGCCGGGCCGTCGGAGAAATTGGCGATGGGCGGCGTGATGAAGAGCGGCTGGTCGGCGGCGCCTTTGGGCATCCACATATTCTCCTTCACCCAGCGGCTTTCGGTCTTCTGGTACTGGTGCTGGTTGCGCCAGCCGGAGTCTGAGCCTTCCAGTAAATAGACAAGGCGCTCCCGCTCCTTGGGCTGGTCGCCGTCGTTATCGACGCCGATGATGTTACCTAAATCGTCGAACGCGATCTCCTGGATATTGCGAACGCCATGGGCGAAGACCTCGAAGTTTTTGCCATCGGGTTCGCAGCGAACGACGGCACCTTGGTGAGGGAAGGGGAAGGGTTTCCCTTCCTTGCTCGTCACGTTCAATCCTTTATCGCCAATGCTCCAATAGATACGGCCGTCGGGTCCGAGCCGGAGTCCGTGCATGTCATGCCCAGCGTAGGCGATGTGTCCGCCGAAACCCGTGGCGATAAGTTCCTTCAAGTCGGCGACGCCATCGCCGTCGGTGTCCTTGAGGCGCCAGACGTCTGGAATGGCGGTGACGTAGACCCAGCCGTCGTGATAAAGCACGCCTGCGGCGATACCGGAGACGGGTGAATTAAAACCTTCGGCGAAGAGCGTCATCTTGTCCGCCACACCGTCACGATCCGTGTCGGTAAGCTTGTAGATGGCTTCCTTGTGGAACGTCAGGTCTTTCCAGTCGATTGAACCATCCTTGTTGTGGTCCTTGAGTCCGCCGCGCGGCAACTTCAGTTTTCCGGGCGCAAGCTCGCGTTGAAAGAAAGCCAATTTCTCCGCCGGAGAAGTCAGGCCGACATCGTCTGGCACCCAGATGAAATGTTCGCGGATATCTAGGTCGGCGGCTTTGCGCCTCGTCGTGGAAGCCACGTAGACGTTACCGGCTTCATCCACTGTAACCGAGGTGGGGTCGGGCACATTGAGCTCTCCGGACCACTTGAACGGCTTCACCTCTGCACCGAGAACGGCGAACGAAGCGACGAACAAGGCTAAGGAGGGAGCGGGGTGCATCGACTTATCCGATTAGCACCAGATAAATTTTCTTCGGGCCGTGGGCACCGAGGTCAGGGATGACCTGGGGGGTCAGCTGATCTACGAAGCAAGGAACGAAGAGGGAGACGCGCACAGGATTAGCGCAGGAACGCCTCGTGGAGGCCGCCGTCGACGGTGATGACCTGTCCGGTCGTCTTGCTGAGGCGATTGGTCACGAGGAGGAAATAGGCTTCGGCCTGGTCTGCGGGGGTGATGGGGTTCTTAGTCAGGGTGCGATCGGCGTAGAAGCGGGAGAGCTTCGTCGTAAGCGAATCGGTCGCCTCATCATCGGTGTAAGGAATATTGTACTTCGCAAGCGACGCGATCACTCGGTCGCGCGGGAACATCGCTGAACCCTGCACGACGGTGGCTGGGGCCACACCGTTGACGCGGATAAGGGGCGAAAGCTCCATGGCCATCTCGCGGACGAGGTGGTTGGCGGCGGCCTTGGAGGTGTCGTAGGCGACGGAACCCTTCTTGGCCACGGCAGCGTTGGCGCTGGTGGTCAGGACGAGGTTGCCGCGGAGACCCTGTTCCGTCCAAGTCTTGAAAGCTTCGTCGGCGACGAGGTAGCTGCCGGTAACGTTGAGGGCGAAGGTGAGCGCCCACTTATCGTCCGGGATGTGGCCAGTGGTGTCAGGCGAGACGAAGATGCCGGCGGTCACACAGATGGAATCGAAGCCGCCGTAGGCGAGCGCGACCTGGTCGAGCATCTTGCGGATCGAGGAGCGATCCATGATGTCTCCCGAGAGGCCGATGGCTGGGCCGCAGTTGGAGAGGCCAGTGCCGGCGACGCCGATGCCCGTGCCGAGTTTGTCGGTGATCTCCTTGGCGGTGGCCTGGGCAGCCTCGACGTTCTTATCGACGCAGACGATGTGGGCGCCTTCCTTAACGAGGCGATGGGCGGTCTCCTTGCCGATGCCGGAGCCGGCGCCGACAACGATGATGATCTGGCGGGCGAGTTCCTTCTCGGCCGGCATGCGCTTCAGCTTCGCTTCTTCGAGCAGCCAGTACTCGATGTCGAAGGCTTCCTGCTGGGGCAGGGCGATGTACTGGTCGATGGCTTCGGCACCGCGCATGACTTCGACGGCGCAGTTATAGAACTCGGCGGTGACGCGGGATTCGGACTTATCCTTGCCCCAGGCAATCATGCCGAGACCAGGGATGAGAACGACGGTCGGGTTCGGGTCGCGCATCGCCGGAGAGTTCGGGCGTTTGCAGGCGTTGTAGTAGGCGGCGTAGTCCTTGCGGTACTGCTCGAGGGCGGCGGCGAGCTTGGTCTTCAGCGCGGCGGCGTCTTCGGACTGGGGATTCCAGTTTACGTAGAGCGGCTTGATCTTCGTGCGGAGGAAATGGTCAGGGCAGGAAGTGCCGAGTTCGGCGAGGCGCGGGGCGTCCTTCGAGTTGACGAAGCGGAGGATCTTATCGTCGTCCTGGATGGTGCCGATGAAACGCTTCTCCTTAGAGACTTGGCCGCGGAGCCAAGGCAGGATGGCGGCGAAGGCCGCGTGACGCTTCTCGGTGTCGAGGGTCTGGTAGAGGGCACCGCCGAAGACCTTGGCGTCGCCGCCCTTGGCCTGGTACTTAGCGTCGATGAAAGCCGCAGCTTGCTCGATCATGGCAAGGGTCAGTTCATAGCAGGCCTTGTCGTCGTCGGCCCAGGAGATGAAGCCGTGCTGTCCCATCATGATAGCCTTCATGGCTGGCTGCTGGCGGGAGATATCCTGCATGGCGAGGCCGAGCTCGAAGCCCGGGCGCATCCACTTTACGTAAGCCATCTTGCCGGCGAAGATCTCTTTAGTGAGGGCTTCGCAGTTCTTGGAAGCGGCGATCGAGATGATCGCATTCGGGTGCATGTGGTCGACATGCTTGCCCGGCAGGAAACTGTGCAGAGGGGTGTCGATCGACGAGGCGCGCGGATTCAGGTTAAAGGTGGCGTGATTGTACATGCCGACCATGTCGTCTTCGGCTTGGGACTTCAGGCCCTTGTCGGCGCGGGCCGCATAGGACTGTTGGAGGCCGACGAGCTTGTCCTGATAGAGAGACGAGAAGTTTTCCCGGTTGCTGGTGCGAAGGTCGCCGCCGGAACCCTTGACCCAAAGGACTTGGGTGTCGGTGCCGGTCAGGGGGTCCTTCTCGACAATCTTGGAGGAGGTATTGCCGCCGCCGGTGTTCGTGATGCGCTGGTCAGCTCCGAGCTTGTTGGAGCGATAGACCAGACGGCCGACCGGATCGAGCTTCGCGGCTTCGGCATCGTTCCAGAGGTGAGAGACGTACTTGTAGTTGGACATGTTTGTTACGTGGAAAGTGAGAGTGGTGAGTAAGGGGTTTTATGACTTCTTTAAACCATTAAACTTCGCTTGAGCGGCGGCCCAAGCGGACGTCGGATTAGGTGTGTAAGTCACTACCTCAAAGGAGTTTCGGACAACTTTGCGCAAGGCGTCGAGGTTCTTGAGCTCCTTCATAGCGATGGCCTGGACGAGAATGTTGCCGGCAGCGGTGGCTTCGACCGGTCCGGCGATGACGGTGCGACCTGTAGCATCGGCCGTGGCCTGGTTGAGCAAAGCATTTCGGCAGCCGCCGCCCACGATGTGCAGGCGCTTCAATTTGCGCCCCGTGAGCTTCTCCATGCCGTCCATCTCGACGCGATAAAGCAGCGCGAGGGATTCGAGCACGCAGCGGGCGATCTCGCCGTGGGTCTTAGGTACAGGCTGTTTGGTCTCGCGGCAGAAAGCCTGGACCTTGGCGACCATGTCACCGCGCTTGGCGAAGCGGACGTCATCCGGACGGATGAAGGAGCGCAGCGAAGGCGCCTTGAGCGCGAGCTTCACGATTTCACCGTAGTCGGAGACTTCGCCTTTCTCCATCCACTCGCGACGGCATTCCTGGAGGACCCAGAGGCCAACGAGATTTTTGAGGAAGCGCGAGGTACCGCCGAAGCCGACTTCGTTCGTGTACTTGGCCTTGCGCACGGTTTCGTTGACGAGTGGCTGATCGAGTTCGAGTCCGATGAGTGACCAGGTGCCGGAGGAGAGGTAAGCCCAATCGTCGCCCTTAGTGGCGGGCACCGCGGCGACGGCGGCGGCGGTGTCGTGCGCGCAGGTTGTGACGACCTCGGTTTTACCGAGGCCAGTTTCCTTGGCGAGATACGGCAGCATCTTACCGAGCTTCACGCCGGGGGCGACGGGCTTAGGGAAGATGTGCTTCGGGATGCCGAGCTTCTTCAGTACCGGCCAAGCCCAGTCACGCTTGCGGGTGTCCCAGCACTGGCTGCCGGAAATCAGGGTTTCTTCGGCGCGAGCCTTACCGGTCAGGAGCCAGGTGATATAGTCACCGATGAGCAGGAACTTATCGGCGAACTGCAGCATCTCCGGGCGATTCTCAGCGTCGTCGAATAGTTGGTAGAGCGTGTTGATTGAGATCGAAGCGATGCCCGTACCTTCAAAGATTTCTTTCTGCGAGAAGCGACGCATCGCCAGTTCGAAAGACTTAAAGCTGCGCTCGTCGCGATAAGTAAAAGGCAGCGAGAGGAGCGGACCGTCTCCCTTGAGTAGGACGTAGTCGACGCCCCACGAGTCGCAGGCGACGGACTTGATCGGACCGAGCTTAGCTCCCTTGGCGAGACCGATGCGGATCTCGCGGAAGATACGGATAATGTCCCAGCGGAGGGTGCCATTGGCGGTGATGGCACCATTGGAGAAACGGTGGACCTCCTTCATGGTGAACTTGCCGGCCTTGAGCTGACCGAAGATAACACGCCCGGATTCGGCTCCGAGGTCGATGGCGAGGTAATTGGACATGGTCAAAGGGGGCAGGGGAGGGGGGTGAAAGGTCACATTCCGAGCATCTTCTGTCGATAATGCTCATCCGGACGGCCGGCGATACGTTCGCACTGAGCGGCGGTCAGGAAAACCGGACCGCCGAGGGCGGCGGCTCCGATGAAGATCTCAGCGGCTTTTTCAGCCATGAGCAGGGAACCCAGGACGGCCTTGGGGGAGGAACCGACGGCGATGATGCCATGGTTCTGGAGTAGGATGATCTTGGGGTCGCGTCCCGTGCGCTTGACGAACGAAACGACTTCGCGGCGGATGGCCTGAGACAATCCTAGGCCAGGTTCGGCGTAGGGCACAAAGACTGACTCGATACCACACATCACGATCTCGTCCGGGCACGCACGTTTCTCGGCGAACTCGCGAGCTCGCGGCGAACAGAGAATCTGGTTTACCGCGATGGCATGCACATGACCGACACAGTGGACGTGGGGAAGGGTGAGCAGATACGCGTGAAAGAGGGCTTCAATCGAAGGTTTCTTGTCGGTCGTTTCCAGACGTGAAGCCAGTAAGGCTTGGTCGACCTCAACGTCGGTCGCAGCGGGTGCGTCTAGCAACGGCAGCAAACGGTCGAAGGCGCAGTGGGTGACGTCGGATTCCTTGAGTGAAGCTAAGTTTGAGCCCGAGGCCTTGACCGCGAAGGAATGATCATCCAGCCGGACGGAGGTGTTGCCTTCTCCCAGGATTGCCATGCGCAAGCGTTCACCGCCCAACTGATGGGACAGCTCAAGCAACGACTGGATTACGTCGGCAGACATTCCTCGGAAGAAATCGAGGCGTTTAGATAGCGGTCAGGACGCGCTCAGGCATGAGCTTGACCTTGGCTTTCTGGACCGAAGCGGCGTCCGCATCGGTGACCAAGAAAAGGGAGGTGACGTCACGGGTCACGGCACAGGGTCCGCCGCGGCCGAGTTTCACCTTGTTCATGCAGATCAAGACTTCGTCGCTACGACGGATGACTTCGCGCTGCTGATGGGAGATGTCGCGCTGGGAATTCCAAAGGCCGTTTTCGTCGATGCCCTCGGCGCCAAGCAGGGCCACATCGAAGTTCCAGCGGGCGACTTCTTCAAGCGTGCGGTCGCCGGCGACCATCGCGTGACGCGTGAGGAAAAGTCCGCCTGGGATGTAGACCTCGACGCCTGGGAGGCACGAGATGAGCTGAGCGGTCGGCAGACAGGTCGTGACGATTTGGAGGTCAGGAACCCCGGCGGATGCGATTGCTTCGGCGGCGAAGAAGATGGTCGAACCGGAGTCGAGATAGACCGTCATGCCGGCTTTAATGCGCGTGGCGGCTAAATTACCGATCTTACGCTTGGCTTCGGCATCCTCGATCTTGCGATCATCAAGCGGGGGGAAGTTGCGGTTGAAATCCGAGAGCGCCCCGCCATGAGTACGGGTGATGCGACGCTGGTTCTCGAGTTCAGTCAAATCGCGGCGAGCGGTCGCCTCGGAGACGTTGAACTGTTTGCAGATCTCGAGGACAGGGACGTACCCGACTTTGGAGAGAAGTTTAGCAATCGCTTCGCGGCGTGCTTCAATGATGTGTCGGGCTACTTTCATAAAGTCGGAGCTAAATTGGTTAGGGGAAGTTCCGTTATGAGCGTTCCCAATCGACCAATCAATAACTCAATTCCATACGATTGCCACCCGGGTATTTATTTCGCACAATATACATTATGTCTAGTTGAGTATAAAGTAATGATAACAGCGTTTTAATACGTTTAAACTGTTTTATCTTGGGTTAAATCACCCCTTTCTTATCTTTCAGCCATAACCCCATGAACGCACCCATTCGCTCATATTGTCGTTTCGGGCTGGTTTGGGTGGTCATTTCCGTGGGTTTTATCGGCTGCACCACCACGAACCAACCGGACATCAAGACGGCCGTGGTAGAGCCAAGGTTCACAGGTCTGGTCATTGAACAAGGACCTGGGTCTCTGGGCGCCGAGCCGCGCAAGGAACCAGTGACCTGCCTGATCCTCCACCATACCGCCGGCTCCCTACCCTCCTCCCTGGAGATCCTCCAAGGCAAGGACCCCAAGCATAAGGTCGGCGTCCACTATGTGGTCACGGACGAACCTAAGCCCCGGGTCATCCGAATGGTGCCCGAAAATATGTCCGCTTATCATGCCGGCAAAAGCGCTTGGGGTAAGCTGATCAATCTCAATCAAAATTCGATCGGCATCGAGATCATCAATTACGACGGCAACGTCTATCCTTACTCGGATGCGCAGGCTGACATCATCTTCGCCCTCTGCGAGGAAATCATCCGACGACATGACATCAAACCATGGAACGTGCTCGCGCATTCAGACATCGCTGTAGGCCGCAAGGTGGATCCTGGTTCGAAGTTTCCTTGGGCCAAGCTCGCCTCGCTGGGGATCGGCGCATGGCCGCTCCCGAATGAGGTTGCCGATAATCTAAAGATGAAGCGTGATCTCTCGCCTGCTCACGTGCGCAGTCTGTTGTCGGCCTACGGTTACGCCCTTGAACCTGGTGAGACCGGACTGAAGTTAGGCGTCGAAGCCTTCCAGCGTCACTTTCGTGCGGCCAAGGTCGATGGTCTCATCGACCACGAGACGGTCGCGATTCTTGAAGCCCTGCTCCGCCGCTATCAGTCGAAGGCCTACCGCGAAGCCGGGTTCAAGCCTTGAGCTGGACGCCGAAGAACCGCAGCACCTTGTTGGCGTAGCCGCGCAACAAGTCGCGTTCCGGGTAGCCGAGTTTGTCCAAGTAGATGGCGTAAAAGACCATCCCAGCCAGGCCGGCGACGCCCATGGAAACGATGAGGTTGAGCTTCTCGTGGAGATGACCGGTGAGGATGTTGTGAAGGAACGCGTAGCCTCGGAATGAGATGATCAAGAGGATGACGGAGCCGACGATGACCTGGATAACTGGCTTAAGCAGGCTCTCGGTCAGGAACTCCGGGGCGTGTTTCTTGAGGTAATGACGAAGTACGAGGTACTGCCAGATGGTCGAGACGGCGTTGGCTAAGGCGAGGCCTTCGACGCCTTTACCCATCCAGACAGCGATCAGCGAGCCCACGGCATTCACGACTAGCGCGTGGATGGCGGCGATGAACGTGACCTTGGTGTGGCCAGCGACGTTGAGCGCCCGGGTGACGATGGAGATCATCGCGTAGAACGGCATGGCGATGGCGAACAGGACAAGAAGTACTGCCGTCGCCTTACAGTTATTCAGATCGAAGTTTCCGTATTGGAAAAGCAGCTGCACGATGGGCTCGGCTAAAGCTACCAGCCCGAACGCGGCGCCGACGTTGATTGCCAAGACGAGGCGCATGCCTCGCCCATAGTTGCGTGCCAGCGCCGGGACGTCGCGGCTGGCGAAGGCGGTGGCGAGGGCCGGAAAGATGACGACGGCAATCGAGGCCGAGAACAATCCGATAGGTAGTTCAACGATGCGATTGGCGATGTAGTAATACATCAGGCCGGCGTCGCTGACGTTGTAAGCCATGGCTCGGGAGATCAGGACATTTACCTGCTGTATTCCGGCTCCGAGTGCGGCCGGTAGAAAAGCGATACTGAGGGTCTTCCAAGCGACCGAGTCCGCGTTCGCCAGGCGAGGATGCCAGCCCTCCTGCCGCAGGCCCAAGAGTGGAATCAACAACTGGAACGAACCCCCGACCAGCGCACCGACGCAAAGCCAGATAGCCTTACCCATATCGGTACTGGCTAGGTTTTCACCAAAGACGCCCAAGCCGATAATCATGCAGAGATTGAGCACGCCCGAGGCGATCTCCGCTAAGCCGAATCGCCCGCTGAGGTTCACCGCCGAGGTGAACAGTGCCGCGACGCAAATCAGCGGCATATAGGGCAAGCAGATGGCCGTGAGGATCGCCGCTGCTGAGTTGGTCGGCCAGATCAGCGCCCAAAGCAGCGCGGAGCCGATGCCGATCATCGTGAGCCCGAGCATCCACGGGAAGACTTTCCGCAGGACGAAGTTCAGGAAGCCGAACGCAGCTGGCTGGCCCTCTTTGACGGACTTCTCCGCAAGTACCGGGACTATTGCCGCGGTTAGCGCACCTTCACCCAGCAGGCGGCGGAAGAGATTCGGAATCTGGAACGCAAAGATAAACGCCGACCCGATGGCGGAGGCACCGAAGATGGCGGCGGTCAGCTGATCGCGGAATAGGCCGAGGACACGCGAGACCATCGTCCAGGAGGCGGTCTTCGCCATAGCCTGGTACTGGCGCGTCTGCTCGGTCATGACCTCAGGGCTGGATGGCGCGCATGCCTTCTTCGAGCACGGCACGGAGCGCGGGAATCAGGTCGGTGCGAGGTACTTCGGCTTCGGAGCGATCAGCCAAGCTGCGCACCTTGGCGACACCCTTGGCGACTTCGCTGCCACCGTAGACGAGCGCATACTTAGCACCGGCGACTTCGGCCGCCTGGATGAGTTTGGGGAACTTGCCGTCCTTGAGATTGTATTCCACGCGGAAACCGGCGCGACGCAGGTTAGCGATGTCTTCGAGCGCAGCGTTACGGGCATCGTCACCGAGGATCATCACGTAGAAGTCAGGACCGTCGGCGTAAGCCGGGATGAGCTTCTTGAGCTCCAGGAGGTCGCGCAGCGTTACGTCGCCCATGCCGAAACCGACGGCGGGAAGATCTGGACCGCCGAGCTTCTTAACCAAGGCGTCATAGCGCCCGCCGCCAGCGAGGGCGCGGGCTTCGCCACCGGTCTCAAAGGCTTCAAAGACGAAGCCGGTGTAATAGGCCAAGCCGCGGACGATCGTAAGATCGATGGTGACACATTCGCCGAAGCCCATGGTGGTAAGCGTACCGAGGAGATGCTTCCACTCGGCGAGTCGTTCGGTCATCGATGCATCGCCAGCGGCGAGTTTCTCAAGGTCGGCCAAGGACTTCGTGTTAGCGAAAGCACGGGCAGCTTCGAGGGTCTTGAACGGATCGACCGTCGTGCCGGCGAGCGCGGCCGTCATGGCGTCGAGGAGGTCCTTGGGCGCACCGCGTTCCAACTTATCGACCACACCAAGCACGGCTCCGGCCTGCGCTTCGGGTACGCCGAGGCTGCCGAGGTAGCGAAACCAGAGTGTGCGGTCGGAGACCCGGATGCGGAAATCCTGCTGCGTCAGGCCGAAGCCAAGCAGACAGTCGGCGCAGAGCGCGATGATCTCGGCATCGGCCGCGGGGCCAGCTTCGCCGAGCAAGTCGGCATTGAGCTGATAGAACGCGCGGAGACGGCCCTTCTGGGGCTTCTCATAACGGTAATTCTCGCCGATCGCGAACCAGCGAATCGGCTTGGGCATGCCATTGGCCTTGGCCCCGACCATGCGGGCCAGCGACGGCGTCATCTCGGGACGGAGGCTAACCTTACGACCACCCTTGTCTTCGAAATTGAAAAGCTGACGGACAATCTCTTCGCCCGACTTCTCGGTAAAGAGTTCGAGCGGTTCAAGCACCGGTGACTCCCATTCACGAAAGCCATAGCGACGACAGGCGAGGCGCCAGACGTCCATAACGTGCCCGAGGACGGCACGGTCTTCAGGATAGAACTCCCGGAAACCGGGGAGCGTTCGAATATCGGACATCGCGAAGCGGAATTACTGAGCGGGCTTCTCGACGTCGTAAGACTTCAGCTTGGCTTTCAGTTCCTTGCCGGCCTTGAACTTGATCACCGCGCGCTTCGGGATGACGACATCCGTCTCAGGGCGATTCGGGTTACGTCCGATACGGCTCTTGCGAACCTGCACCTGGAACACGCCGAAGTTGCGGAGCTCAACGTCGCGTCCAGCGAGCAACGCTTCGCTGATGGCATCGAGGGTCATTTGGACCGAGTCGCGGATGTGCTTCTGCGGGTAGCCCTTGTCCGTGAAAATCTTGAGGACGATGTCGCGCTTGGTAAGGTTATTGGACATGACGTTGCGTAAGTGTTGATAGACAAAGGCATGGGAAAGCGGTCGTGGCAATACCACACCCGAAAAACCTTACTCTAGGTTCTGGACCTGCTCCCGGATGCGTTCGATCTCGGTTTTCGCCTCCAAAACCAGCTTGGTCGTGGCGATTTCCGAGGCCTTGCTGCCGATGGTGTTAACTTCTCGCAAAAGTTCCTGAATCAGAAAATCGAGCTTACGTCCGCTATTAGGCTGTTGAAGCTCTGCTGAAAACTGAGCGTTATGGCTCTTAAGGCGAACGACTTCTTCGGTGATGTCCGCTCGGTCGGCGAAGAGCGCAAGCTCCTTGAGTACTCTCTCGTCTGTGACATCGAGATTCAGTCCGGCATCCTTGAGTCGCTTGAGCATGGCGTCGCGGTGACGAGTCGGTGCAGCTTTCTCGGCTTCCTCCATGCCCGTGACCATGACGCGAATCTTCGCAAGACGCTCGTTCAGATCCTTGGCCAAGGCAGCGCCTTCGGCCTGGCGCATGATGACGAGATTCCCGAGGGCATCTTCAAAAGCGGACCGGACGACAGCTTCTGCGTCAGCAAAATCAGGCAACACGACGGACGGACGGCGGCTGCTCTCGGCGAGGCGCAGCAACAGCTCGCCGTCGACGTTCAACTTCACGCCGCAGTGCTGGGCGATCTTGCCGAGTTCATCGAGGCTATTGGCGACCGCTTCTTGATCCCATTGGCGTTGGGTGGCCGAGGCGGCGGCCTGCGTGACGCGAGCAGTGACTTTGCCGCGCTGCAGGCGGGCGCGAATCCAACCAGAGGCGGCGGATTCGAGGGCGGGCCAGGCCTCCGGACCGAAGACGGAGACCTGCAGGTTCTTCTGGTTGACCGTCGCGATCTCGACCGAAAGGCGGACGCCGGGGAGATTAATCTCGGCCCGGCCGAAGCCCGTCATCGAGGAAGCGGCCATGTTCAGAGCTTAATCTCGGTACCCATGGCGCGCGCGGCGCTCCAAACATCCTTATCGCCCCGACCAGAAAGATTGATGATCACGACCTGCTCTTTGGGCAAGGATGCCGCGAGCTTCACGCCATGCGCGACGGCGTGACTGGTCTCGAGCGCCGGGATGATACCCTCGGTGCGGGAAAGGAGCTGGAAGGCCTCGAGGCATTCGCTGTCGGTCGCATGAGCGTAGTCTACGCGACCCTTTTCGCGGTAATAAGAATGCTCCGGACCCACGGCGGCGTAGTCCAGTCCGGCGGAAACGGAATGCGTACCTTCGATCTGCCCTTCTCCGTCCATCAAGATGTTCGTCATGCAGCCTTGCAGCACGCCAAGTCGGCCGCCGGCAAAACGTGCGGCGTGCTCGCCTTTGTTGATGCTGCGACCGCCGGCTTCGACGCCGATGAGGCGGACGCTAGGTTCGTCGAGGAATTCGAAGAAAGCACCGATGGCATTGGACCCGCCGCCAACGCAAGCGACGATGGCATCCGGAAGACGGCCTTCCGCGCGCAGGATTTGCTGCTTGGATTCAATCGAGATGATACGATGAAAATCGCGGACCATCATCGGGTAAGGATGCGAGCCGTAGGCCGTGCCCAGGATGTAATGCGTCTCGCGGACGTTGGTGACCCAGTCGCGCATGGCCTCGTTGACGGCCTCCTTGAGGGTACGTTGGCCGGCTTCGACGCCCCGGACCTCGGCGCCCATGAGGCGCATGCGGTAGACGTTGAGCGCTTGGCGCTCCATGTCGGTCGCGCCCATGTAGATGACGCACTCCAGGCCAAAGCGAGCGCAGACGGCGGCGGTGGCGGTGCCATGCTGGCCGGCACCGGTCTCGGCGATGATGCGCTTCTTGCCCATGCGGATGGCGAGCAGCGCTTGGCCGATGACGTTATTAATTTTATGGGCCCCAGTGTGGAGCATGTCCTCGCGTTTCAGATAAATGCGGGCGCCGCCGGCGTGCTTGGTCAGGGACTCGGCAAAGTACAGTCCGGTCGGACGGCCGGCGTAGTCGCGGAGCATGTCCGCAAAGGCCTGCTGGAAGGCGGGATCACGACGGGCTTCGTCGTAGGCTTTGGTCAGGTCCAGCAAGGGCGTCATCAGGGTCTCCGGGACGTACATGCCGCCGAACTGACCGAAACGGCCGCGGGCGTCCGGGACGCGGAAGCGAGGTTCAGTGGTCGGGATGAGGCTGGAGGCCGACATGGTTGTGGTGTCCTGCATAAAGCGGGAAGGTCCGACAAGGGCAAGCGACAAGGGCTTTTGACGGCTTTCCTTGCCCCGGCACGGCCTGAAGCCTAATGCTCGCCCATGCTTCGTTTCGCCTGCGGTCTGTGGCTGCTCTCTTTCCTGCCAGCGTTCGCGGCCGGGGAAACGCGCTCTCCTGCGGAAGTCCGCGCTGACTTCACTTACACCCGCGCGCTCGTCACGGGCACCGTCGAAGGTATCACCGAGTACCTGCCTGTCAGCTCCACTGGCCACATGATTATCAGCGATCGTCTGCTGGGGGTTTCGAACGACCCCCATGTCACCGTATCCGGTCTCACTGATCGTAAAGGCCGGCCAATCTCTTTGGAGCGCGTGGCCGACGACTATATCGTCATCATTCAGCTGGGAGCAATTCTCGCTGTCTTGGTGGCGTTCTTTAGTCGCATCCGCACGCTTATGTCCGGACTTTGTCGCGGAGAACGTCGTTCGCTCGACCTCGCTACAGCCATCGTCGTGGCGTTCATCCCCGCGGCGTTACTCGGATTCCTGTTCAAGGATGCCATCGCGGCTTACCTGTTCTCGGTTGAAGTTGTCGCCGTCGCCCTGCTCGTCGGTGGACTAGTCATCTTGGTCGCCGAGCGTGTCCTGCCTAAGTCGGTGACCAATGAGTATGACGAAGTCGCAACAATCGGCTGGCGCTCGGCTCTGACCGTCGGCCTCTGTCAGTGCTTTGCCTTAATTCCCGGAACCAGCCGCTCATTGGCGACGATCCTCGGCGGGCGCGTGGCCGGACTATCCCACGCTGCTGCGACGGAGTTCTCCTTCTTGGTTGGCCTGCTTACGCTCTCCGCCGCTTCTATCTATAAGATGTGGGCGCTCGGCCCTGCCCTGACCCAGGTCTACCCCGCCGGCCCAGCGAGCGTCGGCCTGCTCGTCGCCGCCGTCACAGCGTTCGTTTCCGTGAAGTGGCTTGTGGGTTACGTATCGCGCAATGGACTCGGCGTGTTCGCCTGGTACCGCATCGCGCTTGGCGGTGCGATCCTGGCGATCCTGGCGCTGAAGTGATTCCGGCTTAGGTGCCGAGTTCGAAACCCTTACGGTAGACACGATTGACGTAGGCGTTGGCGCCTTCGTCGTTCGTGACTTTCATCTTGGCACCATCCCAGAGCAGCTTTCGATCCGGGAACCGGGAAGCGAGGTTGCCCATGAGGACCATCTCGGAGAGCGGACCGGAGTAATCGAAGTTTGACGATGCGACGGGGCCGCCCTTGCAAGCACGAATCCAATCCTTCTCATGGCCGGAGGATGCCCCAGGGATGCGCGGGATCGTCTTTGCGAGCTTCTTAGCCACCTCGCGGAGATCGGCGTTGAGAATCCGCGGATTGAGTCCGTAGCAGCCACAGACGAGCTTGCCCTTGTCTCCGATAAAAAGGCAGCCGCCGTTGGGGTCGCCAAACGGCATGTCGTCCTCGAGTTCGTCCGGTCGCTGGGGCATCAGGCCGCCATCCCACCAGGTGAGAGTCACGGGGGGCATGTCGCCGCGGGCCGGGAACTTGTAGCGAACAATCGAGGAGCGCGGATAGGATTCGTTCTTGCCGTTGGTCTTCTTGCCGAAGGTCTCGTAAACGGTGGAGAGATTACCTTCGACGCTATCAGGGTAGCCCAGGTTGAGCGCCATGAAGGCAGGATCGATGATATGGCAGCCCATATCGCCGAGGGAACCGGTACCGAAATCCCACCAAGCGCGCCACTTACCTGGGTGATACGAGGCGTGGAAAGGACGAAGAGGCGCCGGTCCGCACCACTGGTTCCAGTCCATACCCTGCGGGGCATTCTGGACGTCGGCCGGACGGTCCATCTCGAGGCTCTGCGGCCAGATGGGGCGATTGGTCCAAGTGTGAACTTCGCGCACCTTGCCGATGAGGCCGGCGGCGATCCATTCGGTGACCTGCCGGATACCTTCGCCGGAGTGGCCTTGATTGCCCATCTGCGTCACGACTTTATATTTATGGGCCGACTCGGTCAGGATGCGTGCCTCGAAGACGGAATGTGAAATCGGCTTCTGAACGTAGACGTGCTTGCCGCGGCGCATGCACTCCATCGCAATGTAGGCGTGCGAATGGTCGGGGGTGGCGATGATCACGGCGTCGATGTCCTTCTGTTCGTCGAGCATCTTGCGGAAGTCCGTGAAGAGGGCCGCCTTCGGGAACTGCTTGATCGTCCCGGCGCAGCGTCTGAGATCGAGGTCGCAGAGCGCGACGATATTCTCGTCGGCGGAATTCTTGACGTTGCTACCGCCAACCCCACCGAAGCCGATGGCGGCGACGTTAAGCTTCTCGTTCGGCGAGACCGTGCGGGCGGCGGAATTGAGCCAGGGGCGGGTCACCGCAAAAGCGGCGGCGGCCATACCGGTATGACGAAGGAAAGACCTACGGTTGAGCTGGGGTGTCATGGGTTGGGGTGAGATTTAACTATGACCCCAGGCGGCAGTCGCAAGTTCCATGCTCTCCAGACCCTTGGGTTCAAACGACGGAAAGACCCACAAAGACGACATTCGCGTTTCTCGTGCAGTGGAGCATCGGGCAGGCGAAGGCCACCGATGTGAATAGGTTGCGTGGTCAGCCCTTCGCTGCCGCCTATCTCGCTGTCTGGATGAATCTTATGACGCCCCTGCCCTGCCCCTGCCGGTCGAAGTTTCGTTTGACTATGCTGTGAATAAACTGTTCATAAGGGAAACCACACGACCCTGATGTTTAAGCGCTTCCCCGGGCTATTCACCCAAGCCATTGGCATCGACCTTGGCACGGCCAACACGCTTGTCTTCCTTAAGGACCGCGGCGTCGTCCTCCGCGAGCCCAGCGTCGTCGCCATCCGGACCAGCACACGCAAGCCGATCGCCGTCGGCAACGAAGCACGCATGATGCTCGGCCGTACTCCGGGCGACATTCAGGCGCTTCGTCCGATGAAGGATGGCGTCATTGCCGACTTCGAAATCAGCGAGCACATGCTCCGCTACTTTATCGGCAAGGTTGCCCGCAAATCCCTCTTCACAAATCTCACCGTCGTCGTAGCAGTGCCTTACGGTATTACCGCCGTCGAACGCCGCGCCGTCATGGATTCGGCTTACCGTGCCGGCGCCGACGACGTCATCACCATTCCTGAGCCGGTCGCTTCCGCTATCGGCGTCGGCCTTCCGGTCGAAGAGCCCACTGGCTCGATGATTGTCGATATCGGCGGTGGCACCACGGAAGTCGCCGTGCTTTCCCTTGGGGGTATCGTTCACGCCCGCTCCATCCGCGTCGGCGGCGACGAGTTCGACATGTCGATCATCAAGTATATCCGCAACTCGTACAATCTGATCATTGGTGAACGCACCGCGGAAGAGATCAAAATCAAGATTGGCTCGGCCTACGCCCTCGAACAAGAGCTCACCTTCGAGGTCAAGGGACGCGATAATGTCACCGGCCTTCCTCGCCAACTACACCTCACATCTCAAGAGGTCCGCGAGGCGATGGCTGATAATATCAATCTAATCATTGAGGCAATTAAGGGCTCCTTGGAGCGCATCCCCCCAGAACTTTCGGCCGACCTCGTCGACCGTGGCATCGTGCTTGCTGGCGGCGGCTCGCTCATTCGCAAGATTGACCGCGCCATCTCCGAAGCCACCGGCCTACCGGTCTTCGTGGCCGAAGACCCCCTCTGTGCCGTTGTCAATGGAACCGGCAAGATCCTCGCGAACTCCTCCCGCTGGAGCGGTCGAGACTAAGCCCCGTTCGCGGGCCGACCCGCCATGGATCAGAATCGCCAAGGAGCCCGCGCCTCCTACGTCGCTCTTTCAGTATTCGTAGCACTATGGATACTCGCCCCGAGCGCGTTGCGTCGTTTCAATCGCGAAGCGTTCGTTGAATTTCAAGCCCCCGCCCTTCACCTTCTCGGTAAGTCACGCGACCTAGCGACCTTCTGGGAAAAGAAGAGCCGTAGTGTCGAGGAGATGGCCGCTGCTGGCCGTGACCTTGCCCGCGTTAATGCTGCCTTGGAGATTCAGCTCAATAAGTTCGAAGATATCCGCCGTGAGAATGTCCGGCTCCGCGAGATTACCCATTACAACGTCCCCGCGGAATACATGTCCGTCGTCGCCCGCGTCGCCACTCGCGACAGCTCTTCTTGGTGGCAGCGCATCGTCATTCGCAAGGGGCGTAATGACGGCATTCGACCCGGTGCTCCGGTCGTCTTCGGTAACACTGTCGTCGGTCGCGTGACCGCCGTCCACCTCACCACCAGCGAAATCGACCTCGTCACTAGCCCGGGCTTCCGCTGCACGGCCTACCTGGAAGGCGATGATCAGAATAACATCGTCCTTGTGAACGGGGTTGCCTCCAACTCCCTCGGCACGGCCAAGGCCCGCGTTAGCGTCATCCCACGCGACTACTCGATGCCAGCGGGACAGCCTGCACGCGTCTTCACCACAGGTATGGGCGGAGTGTTTCCCAGCCGACTGATATTAGGCTATCTCGATGGCGGCACCTACGCCACGCAAGTGGGCAATTTTAAAGAAAGCCTCCTCGTCCCCTCGCGCGACCTGTACAATCTGCAGGAAGTCTCCGTCCTCGTCCCCCTCCATCAGAATCCGGGCGAGGCCCTGATGCAGGGCGATCAATTCCAGTGACCATGGGCTGGGCTTGGCTTTTCCTGCTGCTTGCGACCTACCCCTGGTTGCTCGGCGCCGACTTAGCCTCGGATACGTTGGCGTCCTCCTCGCTCATTTTCTTTCTCTCCGGCACCTGCCTCGTCGCGCCTTGTCGACGATTAAAAAGATGGCAGGCGGTTCTTTTCGCCGCCTGCCTCGGGTTTCTGTTCGAAGCCAGACGGCCAATTCCGGACGGTGCACTCGCCTTGTCTTTGGTCGCCATCGCGATCTTCCTTTCGTCCAATCGCCAGCTGATACGCAATACGCCTAGCATGCTCCGCGCCGCCGCTGTCGTCAATGTCGGCACCTGTCTCATCTGGTTCCTCGCCTCATCCTACGGTTCGCCGAGCCCTGCCACTGACCTAGCCGGGCAACTTATCCTTCAATTGCTGCTCGCCGGCATCGTTGGCACGATTGGCCTACTTCCGATCGCCCTGACCCAGAACGCGGCCATGGATCGACTGAGCGTCCCTCCAGCCCCTGACACGCCATGAAGGAGTCATCCGACACCCGCGTTCTTCCTTCGACTCCAGTCGATCGACTGCGTCTCTACGGCGTCTTCTTCTTTTTCTTCGCCGGTTTTCTCTATGTGATCGGCGGATTGGTCTACCGCCAGCTCATCCAATCCAACGACCTTAAGGAACAATCGGATACTCAGAGCCGCCGCGTCGTGTTGCGCCCTCCCGCTCGCGGTCGTATCTACGATCGGAATGGCTTTCCTTTGGTCGACAATCGTGCCCGCTGGAGCGTCAAGGCTGATCTCGCATCGCTGCAAAAGGAATTTCGTGCGGAATACCTCCGTCTTCTCGCAGCTGAGAAAGCTCGCGAAGCCGTCAGTATTGATCGCGAGAAACTGATGGAAGATGCGCGGGTGCGTGTGCTGCAAGGCTGGCTCAATAAGGTCTGGTTCGTCATCGACGAGACGAACCGTAATACCAAGGGACGTAAATCGGTTGCCAAACTGCCCCCAGTCACCGCTCCGGCCGAACGGCAGATTAATATCGACGAGCTCCGCAAGCACCTGCGGGAGCGACGTGCCCTTCCCTTCACCCTCGTGAATGATCTGGCCTTCCCGGGCACGGGTCAGGCGCTGACCGCGGACGACGGCACCAAGTCCGTAGCGCGCTTCATCGAGCAGTTCCCCGTGGAAGGGCCAATCCGCCTCGATCAGGACAATATCCGGACCTATCCCTTTGGCGCCATGGCGGCTCACGTCCTGGGTTACGTCAAGGATACCGACACGCTGCCGGATAACGTGGATGATATCTCGGAGGTCCGCGTCGAATCGATGCAGAAGCTTCGCTACACCGGCAAGACTGGTGCGGCCGGCGTCGAACTCAGCTACAACCACATACTCAGCGGCCGCAGTGGCTGGGAACTTTGGACCAAGACTTCCTCGGGCTATAATCAGACCCGGTTAAAATACAGTGAACCTGAGCAAGGGGGTAACGTGATGCTTTCGCTCGACTATCGGATTCAGCAAGCGACGGAAAGCGCCCTCGCCAAGCTCAAGGACCCCCAGGGCAATCTCCTGCCCGCGGCCGCCGTGATGATTGATGTCCATAGCGGGGAGATCTTGGCCCTCGCGAGCCAACCTTCGTTCGACCCAAACCGCCTGGCCGATCGCGTATCGTCCAAGTATTACGACGAGGTCGAGAAATCCGGCGGCTGGCTTAATCGCACGACTCAAGGTCTGTATCCGCCCGGTTCGACCTTCAAGGTTATCACCGCTACCGCCGGAATGCGGAAGAAGGTGGTCGATTGGGACGACGTCCTTGATTGCGGGGCTTTCTTCAGGGTCGGCAATCGAGACTACCCTGAGCATGAGCCGGTGGGCTACGGTGAAGTGAACCTCGACAAGATGCTCGCCGTTTCTTGTAACGTTTGGAACTACCAGATTGGCCTCCGTACGGGCATCGAAGCACTCGCCGCTGAGTCTCGACGTTTCGGACTGGATACGCCGCTGCTGCAGACCATCAGCGACATGGAGACGGGCGGCCAGCCGATGACGGAACTGCCTTACGCCGCCAGCCGTGGGCTCGTCGTACCGGATCGCGCCTACAAGTTACGTATTGGTGCCGGCGCTTGGAACGACGGCGACACGGCTAATCTTTCGATCGGCCAAGGGTATCTGCTGACCACGCCATTACACATGGCTTGCGTCGCAGCTTCCATCGCCCGTGGCGAAACCCGTACCGTCCCGTCTATCATCCATTCGGTGGAGCGTACTGGTCGCCATATCGGAGCCGTGCCCATCGGCCTTAATGCTGATCAGCTCGAAGGCCTTCGCGGCGGCATGGTTCGCTGCGTCGAAGAAGGAACGGCACGCGTCGCGCGCATCCCTGGCCTGCCCTATGCCGGCAAGACCGGTACGTCGGAATATTTCAAGAAAGGGGAGAAAGCCCACCTTGCCTGGATGATCGGCTACGCACCGGCGGATAATCCGGTTGTCGCGTTCGCGGTGCTGGTCGAAGGACAGGTTGATACTAATACGTGGGGCGGCAAGACAGCTGGCCCGGTGGCGAAGGAGATGCTGGAGACGTGGTGGCCCATCGCGGTCAAGGCGAACCTAGACGACAAGCCCAAGGCTCCCCGTTAATCCCTGATTAATACCCTCGTGCCGATAGGTACGCGGTCGAATAGCTGGATGACGTCGGTATCCGAGAGCAGCACGCAACCATGGCTGTTGGGCTGACCGAGTTTATCGGCTTGGTTTGTGCCGTGGATGTAAACGAAACGCCGACGAGTATCGACGACCTTGCCGTCCGTCGCGACCCCTTGGTTGCGACCGGGTTCCAGTCCATCCAGCCAGAGGATGCGCGAGGTGATGAGATTATCCTCAGGGGCACCCCATTCGGAGGCGAGTTTACCCGTCGGCTGACGGGCCTTAAAGACCATGCCGGGGACGGCACCTGCCCCGATCTTCTCGCCGACCTGGTGGAGTCCGTCCGGGGTCTGTTGAGAATCTTCGACGCAACCAAGGCCAGCCCGGGCGGTACTAACGACGTAGGTTTCGCATTCCAGACCACGGATATGCCAGAGTTTTTGCTGGTCAATCGACACAACGATGCAATCTTCCGCAGAAGGCAGACCCAGCCCTTTCAGGCGTTCGGTCACCTCCTTCTTCAAACCTAACTCGAACTCAGAACATGGCATATCGTATCGGCATCGTGGGCGTGACAGGCGCGGTGGGTCAAGAACTGCTGGCGCTCATGGCCAAGCGGAACTTCCCCGTGGCCGAACTGCGCCCACTGGCTTCGGCCCGTTCGGCCGGCACCAAGGTCACCTACGGCGGCAAGGAATGGACCGTCCAGGAAGCTAAGCCCGAAGCCTTCGAAGGCCTCGATTTCGCGATTTTCAGCGCCGGCGGCTCGATCTCCCTCGCCCTAGCCCCCGAAGCCGTGAAGCGCGGTTGTATCGTCATCGATAACAGCTCGGCCTTCCGGATGCTCCCGGACGTCCCGCTCGTCGTCCCGGAGATCAATGCCCACCACCTCGCCAACCATAAGGGTATCATCGCCAACCCGAATTGCTCGACGGCGATCGCCCTCATGGGCCTCTATCCGCTGCACCAAGCCTTCGGTCTGAAGCGCTTCTTCGCCTCGACCTATCAGGCCGTCTCCGGCACTGGCGCCGAAGCGATGCGCGAACTCGACGCCCAAGCCCGCGCCTGGGCCAAAGGCGAGACCCTCGCCCCGAAGGTCTACCCTCATACCATCAACTTCAATGTCATCCCCCAGGTCGACTCGTTCCTCGAGGACGGCTATACGAAGGAAGAAATGAAGATGCTGAACGAAGGCCGCAAGATCATGGATCTCCCGGACCTGAAGGTCACGACCACCTGCGTCCGCGTCCCGGTTTTCCGCGCCCACTCGATCGCCATCAGCGCCGAGTTCGAGAAGCCGGTAGACATCGCTGCTGCCCGCAAGGCCATTAGCGCCTTCCCTGGCGCCGAACTCTGCGACGATCCGACCAACAAGAAGTATCCGATGCCCCTCGATTACGCGGGCAAGGAAAAGTGCGGCGTTGGTCGCCTGCGCAAGGACACCCTCTTCGACAACGGCATTTCCCTGTGGATCTCGGGCGACCAGCTCTGGAAGGGCGCCGCGCTCAACGCGATCCAGATTGCGGAAGCACTCCACGCCCAGGGTCGCCTGGCTCGTAAATAATCCGACGATGGCCCGGAGCAACGATCGAGCCCCTCGTCACGCCGACCTCCATCGGCCGATTCGCCAATTCGACGAAGCCGACATCCCGGCCCTCCTCAAGGACGTCAAGGACCCCCTGATCCTCGTCCTCGATGGCGTCCAAGATCCTCATAACCTCGGTGCCTGTATCCGCAGCGCTGATTGTGCCGGTTGCACCTTTGTGGTGATTACTAGGAAGAACTCCGCCCCGGTCACCGACACGGTCCGCCTTGTCGCCGTCGGCGCCGCGGAAACCATGCCGATCGTCCAGGCTAACAACCTGCGCAACGCCCTCGTGAAGCTGAAGGACGCCGGCGTCTGGCTGGCAGGAACCTCTGATCATAAGACGAGCCAATCGCTCTATGCCGCCAAACTGAGCGGCCCGCTGGCGATCGTGCTCGGCGCCGAAGGCGACGGCATCCGCCACCTGACTGCCGAGACCTGCGATTTCCTTCTGCGCATCCCAATGCTCGGTCAGGTCCCCTGCCTCAACGTCTCCGTCTCCGCCGGCGTGTGCCTTTTCGAGGCCGTCCGCCAGCGCGGTCATCGCTGAGGTTCAATTTTTCTTTACCCCTCCCTCTGTACGTGTCGTAATCGAGGCGTTCGGCAGGCCAGATAGCTCAATGGTAGAGCAGTTGACTTTTAATCAATTGGTTCCGGGTTCGAGCCCCGGTCTGGCCACTCCGAACACTTACGTTGACCTGTCCGGTAACTCTCTGCCGATTAAAGTGCGTTTGCTCTTGAAATCCCGTCCGCGTCTTGCACTCATTCCCATCCCGCTGTCTGGCTGGATAGCTCAATGGTAGAGCAGTTGACTCTTAATCAATTGGTTCCGGGTTCAAGTCCCGGTCCAGCCACCAGCGGGAAACCTTTTCCAAAACGTCACCTTTCGCCCTGCAGGCGGCGGTAACGTTCTGCCATGTAGGCCGCATGGCACGGTCGGCAGTAGCTGTGGTAGCTTCCGGAGGCCCTCAACCAGTGGAACATCTGGACGGGCAACTCCTGGTCGCACTGGGCACAGGCCCGGGTGGTTTCCGTCCGGCGAACTCCCCGGAGGGCGGAGCGACGGCGCGCCGCCGCGCCGAGGCACGGTCGGCAGAACGGATGGATCGCCGCGGTACCCTCGAGCCGGTGGAACAGGTCAAGGGGCTTGGTCTTCTGGCAGCAACGGCACTTCTTCTTGGAGCGTTCATTCATAGCCTCTCCAGCAAGGCTCCGCCTCAGCCCCAATCAACGGCAAGGGTCTGGGGTCTATTGCTGAGGCCTTCCCCTTACTCGACGGTCACTGACTTTGCCAGATTGCGCGGCTGGTCGATTGGGCAACCCCGCAAGCGAGCTACGTGATAGGCCAGCAGCTGCAGGGCGACGGCGGCAGGAATCGTCGCGACTAGCGGATCGCAATCCGGAATCTGGATGACCTCGTCGGCGATGGCCGCCTCCGGGCCACCCTCAGTGACGATGGCGATGATGCGCGCACCGCGGGCCTTGCATTCTTCGGCGTTGCCCAAGGTCTTGTCGACGACCGGCGAGCGGTTCGCCAACACGACGACGGGCATGCCCGGTGTCAGCAAGGCGATGGGGCCGTGCTTGAGCTCGGCAGCATGATACCCCTCGGCGTGGATATAAGAGATCTCCTTGAGCTTGAGTGCGCCCTCCAAGGCCACGGGGTACATCGGGCCACGGCCGAGGAAGAAAGCGTGCTCATGCTCGACCATAGATCCGGCGACCTTCGCAATCGCGGCATCCTGCTTGAGGACAGCTCCGATGAGTTCAGGCAGGCGGCCGATCTCGGCGGCCAAGGCCAGTCCCCGCTCCCGCGAGAGTCGGCGCCCACGACCCAACTTGAGAGCCATGAGGAGCAGGATAGCCACCTGGCTGGTGAAGGCCTTGGTGGAGGCGACGGAGATCTCTGGGCCGGCATGAAGATAGACGCCGCGACCGGCTTCCCGGGCGATGGTCGAGCCGACGACATTGACGAGCCCCATGACCATCGCGCCCTTCTCCTTGGCTTCGCGTACCGCCGCCAAGGTATCGGCAGTCTCGCCCGACTGGGAGATGGCGACGACAAGGTCGCGCCCATCGACGAGCGGGTTGCGGTAGCGGAA
>JBIILC010000131.1:0-3220 GCA_044232865.1 Opitutales bacterium
GGTGAAGTCGGCAAGCCCATGCTGACCGAAGCTGACCTCGTTCCGACGAAGTAAGTAAACGACCATGAGTAAGCCCGGGCTCGCGAGAGACCCGGGCTTATTGTTTGTGCAGGTAGGGGCGCCACTGCGTGGCGTCCGTTCGCCGCGATAAGTGCGATGCGCCGGGCAAAGTCTTTTGACCCGATGAACTTCCGTCCGCCCACGGACGCGACGCAGTCGCGCCCCTACCTATTTGACTCATCCAACAAAAAGCCCCGGCGAACGCCGGGGCTTTGGTCGGGAGATGACGGTCGCCTTAGGCGATCGTGACTTCCTTCGTGAGGTAGACGTCCTGAATGGTGTGCAGGAGCTTCGCGCCTTCTTCGATCGGGCGCTGGAAGGCCTTACGACCCGAGATGAGACCCTGGCCACCGGCGCGCTTGTTGATGACGGCGGTCTTGACGGCTTCGGCGAAGTCATTGTTGCCCGAGGGGCCGCCGGAGTTGATGAGGCCGATGCGGCCCATGTAGCAGTTGGCGACCTGGTAGCGAGTGAGGTCGATCGGGTGATCGGTCGAGAGGTCGGTGTACATACGCTTGTCGATCTTGCCGTAGGAGGATTCTGTGGCCTGGATCGCGAGGTAGCCGCCATTATTCTCAGGAAGCTTCTGCTTGATGATGTCGGCGCAGATGGTGACGCCGAGGTGGTTGGCCTGACCAGTAAGGTCGGCGGACACGTGGAAGTCCTTCTCCTTCGTCTTGAAGGCATTGTTGCGAGTGTAGCACCAGAGGACGGTGGCCATGCCAAGCTCGTGAGCCTGCTGGAAGGCGTGGGAGACTTCGATGATCTGGCGGTTGGTCTCGGCGGAGCCGAAGTAGATCGTCGCACCGACGGCGGCGCAGCCCATGTCGGCAGCCTGCTTCAGGGTACCGTACATCACCTGGTCACCGACGTTGGGGTAGGTGAGCAGCTGGTTGTGGTTGATCTTCACCATGAAGGGAATCTTGTGCGCGTAGCGGCGAGAGACGCTGCTGAGGACGCCGAAGGTGGAGCAGACCGCGTTGCAACCGCCTTCGATGGCGAGCTTCACGATGTTCTCACCGTCGAAGTAGATCGGGTTCTTAGCGAAGGAGGCGCCGGCGGAGTGTTCGATGCCCTGGTCGACCGGGAGGATCGAGACGTAGCCCGTGTTGGCGAGGCGACCGGAGCCGTAGAGGCGCTGCAGGTTGGCCAGAACGCGGTTATTGCGATCCGAGGCGGAGAAGGCGTGCTCGACCCAATCCGCGCGCGGGGAATGGATCTGCTCCTTCTTGATCTTCGGGTTGTTGAACCCGAGGAGGTTTTCGGCTTCGGTGCCGAGGTGCTTTTGGATTTCGCTGTAGTGGCTCATGGTGCTGGGAAGGTGGGCGTCTGGATTGGTGAACAGACCACCCCAAAAGGGCGAGTCCCGGTGCGGGCTTCAAGCCATAATTCAAAAACCGCCGTAAAAGCCCAAAGGGACGGCTTGGGTTGTCCGAAAAACGGCGAGAGGAGACTAAATCTGCCAATCCTCTCCCGAGGCTGAAGCAGGCTTGGGGAGGTCGGGGTGCGGGGCCGTCACGATGCGGAGGACTGCCTGACCGCCGCCGGCCAGTTCACGCGCGCGGCGGACGGCCTTGGCGAGGGCGAGGTTCGGGTGGGCTTCCTCGAACGGGAAGACGTTCTCCTTGCCGACCGATTGGTCGAGGCCGGCGTTGACGATGATCTTCATCGTATCAGCTTTCGCCTCGCAGAGGATGAGGTGGCGACCATCAGACTTCAGTGTGTCGGCTAGGTCGCGCAGGAGCAGGACGCCGTTGGCGTCGAGGTAGAGCGCTTCGCGGAACTTCAGCACGAGCACCTTCAGGTTCGGATCGGCCGAGGCGCGGCGGAGGTGTTCGTGGAAGGCCTGGGTCGCGCCGAAGTGCAGGCTACCTTCGACATGCAGGATCGAGATGCCCGTCGTGCCTTGGCCCTTCGGGCGTTCCTTGATTTCGCCCGTGTCGGAGAAGTCGTATTCGACGACCGCCGGGGTGGACGTCTGCTTCAGGTAAAAGGCGACGGCGACCGTGGTGCCGAGGAAGATCGCGACGTCGAGGGGCGCGAGCAGCGCGGTCGCGAAGGTGGCGAGGAAGACCGTGCGGTCCTGCGCGCCGGATTTCAGGATCAGCTTCACCGCGGAAAGGTTCGCCAGCTCGATCTCCGCCAGGATGACGAGGATCGCCAAGGTCGAGAGCGGCACGACGGCGACCGCCGGGCTGGCGAGAAAGAGGGCACCGAGGATGAAGCCGCCGCAGAGGAGCGAGGCCATCGCCGTGCGGGCACCGCTGGCGACGTTGAGGGCTGAGCGGCTAATCGAGCCAGAGGCTGCCATGCCTCCCGTGAAGGCGCAGGCCACGTTGGCCATGCCGAGGCCGTAGACTTCTTGGTGAAGGTCAGACGGCCGGCCGGTCTTCAAGGCTGAGGCGCGGGCGTTGGCTGTCCCCTCAATGACGATCAGCACCGCCAGCGCGAGGGCCGGCGAGAAGAGCGTCGAAAGCGTGCGGCCGGAGAAGTCGGGCAGGGGCAGGGCGGTCCCGGGTTTGGCGGCTTCACCGACGACGGTGACCAGTTTGGCCATACTGCCTTGGGCGTGGGCCACGTTCTGCGCGAGGATGGCGCCGACGGTGGCAACGGCGACCGCGCCGAGGATGGCTTTACCGGCTCCATATTTCGGACGCAGAATGAAATAGGTGATGCCCGTGACGATGGTCAGGCCTAATTCCGGATTGATGAGCGTGCGGCCCATGCGGAGCGCGTGCCAGAGTACTTCAGGCAGCGTCTCGGCAGCGTGATCGCCGGGCATACCAAGGGCGATGGGGAGTTGGAGCGCAATGACGCGGAGGGCCGCCGCGGCGATGTAGGCGGAGATCACCGTACGCGGGACGAAGTCGGCGAAGCCGCTGAGGCGAAGCCAGGAGGCGAGCAGGAGGAACAGACCCGTCATCAGCACCAAGGTCGGGAGCGCCGAGGCGCGTAGTTCTGGGTTGGTGGCGCCGAGCGTGGCAAAAGCGCCGAGGAGTAAGGCCGCGGTGGCGTTCGTCGGGCCAGCGGAGAGATTGGCGGAGCCGCTGAAGAGCGGGGCCACCGCGGCAGCGACGCCGCAACCGACGAGTCCGCACCAGATCGGCAGGCCGGCCTTCATCGCGAAGGCCATAGACATCGGGAAGGCGAGGAGTGCGAC
>JBIILC010000150.1:0-2927 GCA_044232865.1 Opitutales bacterium
GCCTCCTGGGTCATGCTGAGGCGCAGTTCAGCCATCTTTCTCGAGGAGGGAGTTGAGGTGCCACTGCTGTAGCTCCAGTGAGAGCATCTCGGCGCGTTCGCGATCGCCGGTCCACACGGTGGCACGTCCTTCGGCGTGAATGGCGCGCATGAGCTTCTTGGCTTCGGCGGCGCTGATGCGCAGTACGCTCATAAAAGCCACGACGACGTAAGCCTGGTAGTTAATGGGATCGTTGAGCACGACGACGTTCCATTTGGGCGCCGCCGAGACCAGCGTCTCAGTCTTGATTTCGGGTTTGAGTTTCGGCTTGGCCATCAGGGCTCAGGTCAGAGCGAAACTGTAGCGTCTCGCGCAGTTTCCGCAAGCCGTCGATGAGCTCATCCGTTCGAGCCCGGGCCGAGGTCTCGGTCGGCTGACGTTCGATCTGATTGGCCAGGCGGGCGAGGCCGGTGCAGGCCATCAGGGAAAGCATGCCTTTGGCCCCGTGGGCTTCCCGGCTAAGGGTGTCCGGCTCGGAGGAGTCACGGGCGACACAGAGGCGCGTGATGATGTCCTCGGCGTGTCGGAGGAAGGCCCGGGCGGCGGCCTTGAGGTCCTCGGCGTCTTCGGTTTCGGCCGCCTCGAGGTTGGCCGCGAACTCGTCATCCCGGACGCGCCCGAGGGCGGCTTCTTGGCTGGCGCCCAGAAGCTCCAGCTTTTCGAGTAATTCCGCGCCGCGGACCGGCTTGGCGAGATAGGCGTCGAAGCCAGCGGCCTCGCAGCGGGCGCGATCCAGTTCCTGGGTCATGGCGGTCAGTGCCAAGAGCGAGGTGCGGCGGCGGCCGCGGGCCTGTTCTTCGGCGCGGATGGCGGCGGCGACGGACAGCCCGTCCATGATCGGCATCTGGATGTCGAGGATCGCGATATCGAATTCCTTGGTGCGCCAGAGGTCTAGGGCGGCCGAGCCGTCGACCGTGGCACTGACGTCGTGGCCCGCGCGGCGGAGGCGGGCGCTCGCGACCTCGCGGTTGACCTCGTTGTCTTCGGCGAGGAGCACGCGGAGGCTGCGGGAGGCACGGGGAGCGCCGTGCGCTGGCTCGTGATCATCGCGGATCGGGGCCTCGGTGCTGAAGCGGGTCCATAGCGCCGTGAGCGTGACCGGGCGGAACAGCTGGGCTTGGCTGCGGAATTCAACTTCGGAAGAAGTCACCAGGATGACCTGTTCGCGGGGGAAGGCCGGGAGGCGCGGGCTGACGTCTTCGGGTAGATCAATGATCGCACGGCTGAAGGGGTTCTCCGCGGCGGCCGCGGCGGCCCAGAGCGCTTCGGCGTCTTCGTAGGTCTCCGTCTGTTCGCATTCCGCGCCCCAATAAGAAAGCGAGTCGGCGAACCATTGGCGGACGGCGGGGTCGCCGGCGACGAGCAGGATCCGCTGGCCGGCGAGCTTGGGCTGCGGCGGCGGCGTGAAAGCTGGGTTAGGTTCGACCATGACCGTCGCCGCGAAGGCCGAGCCCGTGCCGACTTCGCTGGTGACCTTCATGTAGCCATCCATTGCCTGCGTGAGGCTGCGCACGATAGTCAGGCCGAGGCCCGTGCCGCCGAAGCGGCGCGTCGTGGAGGCGTCGGCCTGCGTGAACGGCTCGAAGATGCTCTCGAGCTGGTCGCCCGGGATGCCGATGCCGGTATCGCGGACGGTGAGCTGCGCGCGCAGGCGGCCGTTACGTTCCTCGAATTCGAGTTCCGCGTGCACGTGGCCATTCTCGGTGAACTTCACCGCGTTACCGACGAGGTTAGCGATGATGCGGCGGAACTTGATCGGGTCGCCGAGCACGGACTGGGGGGAGTCGGCCTTAACGAGGGCGGCAAGTTCGACGCCCTTGCGGCCCGCCTGGTGCTGGAACTGGGCGGTCACTTCCTCGAGGGCGCGGACGGGGTTGAAGGGGATGTTCTCAATCGTGACGTTGCCGCGGTCGAGCCGGGAAAAGTCGAGCACGTCGCGGACGGTGTCTTCGAGTTCGCTGGCACAGGATTGGATCTTGCGTAGTACCTCTGGCGAAAGCGGCGCCGCTAGCTCCAGGTTCGTCTCGCACAGGCCTTGGATGGCGTTGATCGGGTTACGGATTTCATGCGTCACGTTGGCGACGAACTGCCATTTCGCAGCGGCGACCTCTTCCGCCTTTTCCAGTGCGATGCGTAGGCGGTTATGTTCATCGACCGATTCCGTGATGTTGACCGCAAAGGTCAGGAGTCCGTTCGGTAGGCCGCCGCCGCCCTTGATGCGTTCGTGGACTACGCGGACGAGGCGCGAGCGGCTGTCCAGAGTCTCGAAGTGCATGACCGCATGGAGCACCCTTTGGCCCGTGCGGATCACTTCCTCATCGAACTGCCGGAACTGGTTGGCCGAGCGGGCCGAAAGGATATCGGTCAGCGTGAGGTCGGCCACGTAGCCGCGGTAGGGCAGGGCGAGGAACTCGTCGAGGCTACGGCTCGTATGCAGGATGCGCCCTTGTAAATCGCGGAGGATGATGAAGTCGGGCGAATTTTCGATGAGCGTGCGGGCGAGGCTCATGCCGGAACGGGGCGTGAGGATCGGGGCGCCGTTGACCTGCGGGTCTTCGGCGAAGATGAGCCAGACTTGGCGATCGAACTTCGGATCCGGTTGCAGGATGATCTTGGCTGCGCGGATGGGTTCGCCGGCGTTGGAGTTACGGACCTCGAGCATGCCGCTCCAGGCGGACCAGCGGGCGGCGGAGTGGAGCAGGGTGGAGGCGGCCTGGCCGTTCTCGAGTTCGAGGAAGAGTTTATCGATGTTCATACCTGCCTGGACCTTCTGGCCGACTGCGCGGTCGACGAGCGGGTTGGCGAACAGGATCTCACCCTTGCGACTGCAGAGCAGGAAGGGCCAGGGAAGGAGGTCGGGCAATGTGGAGAGATCCGCCATCGGTTGC
>JBIILC010000083.1:0-6221 GCA_044232865.1 Opitutales bacterium
CCCGCGCGGCTGACGACATTGTCGCCTCCGCCGTCGCGCATGCCCAGGCCCATCCGCAGGGCGACGTCCCCTCTAGCTTTGTCGCGGCAGATTATCGCGCAGACCTACGTGATCTGCCCATCGGCGTGTTTGATTCCGGTGTCGGCGGTCTGACGGTACTCGAAGCCATCAAGGCGCACGACCGCCACCATAACCTGACTGGTGCGGACGGCGCGGATGGCGTGCCGGATTTCGCCGGCGAACGTTTCGTATATTTCGGCGACCAAGCCAATATGCCTTACGGAAATTATTCCGCGGTGGGTCGAACGGGTTTCTTACGGGAGCTTATCCTGCGTGACGCCTTATTCCTACTCGGCCGACGTCAGGCGAACGGCACGAAGCCGCCCGTGAAGGCCATCGTCATCGCCTGTAATACCGCCACCGCCTATGGGCTCGAAGATATCCGGGCCGCGGTGAAGGCCTGGGGTATCCCGGTCATCGTCATCGGCGTCGTCGAGGCTGGCGCCCAAGGCCTGGCCGAGACCGCTGAGGGCGCGCAGGGCGGGGTCGCCGTGCTCGCCACCGTGGGCACGTGCGCTTCCAACGCCTATCCCAAGGCTATCGCCAAGGTTACCGGCCGTCCGGTCCGTCAGCTCGGTTCGGCCACCCTCGCTGCCGCGATTGAAGGCGACCCCTCGGTCAAGATGCCCATCCGTGATATCATCCGTGCCGATGTCGGCTTGTTCCTGAAATCAGCCGTCGCTGATGGCGCCGCGCCTATCGACACCTTGGTGCTGGGCTGCACGCACTATCCCTTGGTCGCCGACGAGATCGCTGCGGCCTTCGCCTATTGGCGTGAGCAGTCCGACGCAGATGGCCGCAAGCCGTATGCCCAGCTCGTGGCCCCTCAGCTTAAGCAGGTGAATCCCGCGGCGTGGACGGCCGAGGCTTTATGGCGTTCGCTCCACGGCGCCAAGATGATGGCGGTCTCGAAGCCAAAGGGGGGCGACCAGTTCTTTATCTCTATCCCTAATCCTGCGTGGAAGGGCGTCAGTCTCGCAGCGGACGGCACGTTGAGCTACGAATATAAATATGGGCGTGCCCCCGGTCAGGTCGGGCGCGAGGACACGATCAATATCCCTCTGACGACGGATAGGCTCCCGGGTGCGACGGCGGGACTCGTCCGCGACAAGCTGCCGCTGACGTGGCGGAGTTTGCAGGCGGCACGCTGACTTAGACTTATTCTGCGCGGATTTCGCGGCGGATATCCCGGAAGAGTCCGTAGACTACCAGCGCACCGACCGTGCCGCCCTGGCCGATGAGCGTGTACAGGTTCGTCGGATCCTGGTCGAAGAAGGGCGAGAGGTTGCCCAGGAGGAAGAATGGGAAATAGCCGGCGAAGCTCCAGAGGGCCGTGCTGATTGCGGTGCTGTCCATCGGGACAGAGGGGCGTAAAATCATCTGCAGTCCCCAGACCGCGCTGGCGAGCGCGAGCAGGTGAAGCTGCGGTGCGGTCAGGAAACCGAGTTCTGTGGACAGGAACTGGGCGAAGACCGCCAAGAGAAAGAGCAAAGAACTCAGGATCCGTACGGCGGCCTCGAGTCCGTTGCGCTCGCGTGTCGGGATGAGCTGATCCGAGCCGAAGCCCGAAGAGGTCTCGGCGCCACGAGGCTGGGAGCCGAGGCCCCAGAGCACGCAGTCGAACAGAAAACGGATCATGCGGTGATGTGTTCGAGGATGATGGGGGTAGCCGGCAATCTGCGCATCAAGGGGTATCCCGATGCTGTCCTTGACTGCCGCTTACGCAAGCCTCCCGGCTTAGGCTGGTCCCTTGGCGTCGCGCAAGGTGCCGACCAGGAAGGCGGCTCCGAACAGGCAAAGGCTCAGCCACATGCTTTCGGGCAATTCTTTATGGCTTAAGACGTAGGCGGCGTAAGGAGTGAGGGTCCAGATGCCGGCGCTGGTCGCAGTCCGATCTCCGGGGATATCCTTGCGGTAAATGGTTAACGCCAGCCACAGGAGCGGCAGGATGTTAAGCCAGTAAGCTTCGCTGGCCGTGAGGAAGTCACCCTTCGTCAGGTACAGCTCAATGCCGACGGCCACCGTCAATAGCATGCTTGCCCTTGAGAGGGCCGTTTCAACTACGTCAGGGGTTCGGTCGTTCTCCAACGCGGTGAGTCCGGCCGGCCCGCGCATGACCCAGTAGCGTCCTAGTATGATTAGGACGAAGCAGGCAGGTATATACGGGACCATGTCTTCTTAGGAAACCGTTTACTTCTTAAAGCCGAAATACTGGCTGGCGTTGCCGTAGCAGACGTCCGCGATCAGGCGTTCGTTCCAATCCTTACGGTCTGGAATACGTCCCGATTCGACGTCCTGGCCGACGAGGTCGCACAGGATGCGGCGGAAGTATTCGTGGCGCGGATACGAGAGGAAGGAGCGGGAGTCGGTGATCATGCCGATGAAGCGGCTGAGTAGGCCGAGGTCGGACAGCGCGTTGATCTGGTCGCGCATGCCGCGTTCCTGATCGAGGAACCACCAGCCGGAGCCGTACTGGATTTTGCCGGGCGTGACGCCGTCCTGGAACGAGCCGGGGAGGCAGGCGAAGAGGGCCGTGTCGGCGGGGTTGAGGTTGTAGAGGATTGTCTTCCCGAGAGCATTCTCGCCGGAGAGCGTGCCGAACCAGCGAATGAGGCCGGGGCCCTGGCGGAAGTCGCCGATGGTGTCGCAGCCGGCGTCGGAGCCGAGGCGCTTGAGCAGGCCGAGGTTAGGGTCGCGGACGGCGCCGAGGTGGAGCTGGGTGGCCCAGCCCTTGGCGTGGTTGAGGCGACCGACGTGCAACATGATGAAGGCCGTAAACTTCTCGGCTTCTTCGAGCGTAGCGGCCTTACCAGCGATGGCGTTCTCCCAAATGGTCTTGGCTTCGGCTTCGGTGCAGGACGCGTCCGGCAGGTAATCGAGGCCGTGGTCGGAGGCGCGGCAGCCGGCGGCAGCGAAGTCGTCGTGGCGCTGGTTCAGACCGGCGATCAGGCCAGCAAAGGTGTCGGCGCCCTTGCCTGTGGCGGCGGCGAGGCGCTTGGCCCAGGCCTGCACGCGGTCAGGCGTGCGCACCTTGAGGCAGGCGTCGGGGCGGTAGGTCGGGACAATCTTGGTCTCGAAGCCGGACTTCGCGATCTGGTGGTGCAGGTCGAGCGAGTCGGCCGGGTCATCGGTGGTGCCGACGACGCGTACCTTCATCAGCTTCAGGATGCCGCGGGCCGTGAGGTCGCCGTGCTTCAGCTGGCGATTGGCTTCGTCCCAGATCTTCTGGGCCGTGGCGCCTTCGAGGACGTCCTGAATGCCGAAGTGGCGACGCAACTCGAGGTGCGTCCAGTGGAAGAGGGGATTGCGGAGCGTGGACGGGACCGTCTCGGCCCAGGCCTGGAATTTCTCCCGCGACGTGGACTTGTCGCCGGTGATCAGGTCTTCGCTGACGCCGTTGGCCCGCATCGCGCGCCACTTGTAGTGGTCGCCGGCGAGCCAGATGGCCGTGAGGTCTTCGAAGCGACGGTCTTCGGCGATGTCCTTCGGGCTCAGGTGGCAGTGGTAGTCGACGATGGGCTGGTCCTTCGCTACGCCGTGGTACAGCTTCTGCGCCGTGCCAGTCGAGAGAATGAAATTGTCGTCCATGAAGGCCATTGTCGTCGGTCTCGCTTAGATGGACATCGCGGCGAAACCGCCGTCGACGACGATTTCGGCGCCGGTGACGAAGCTGCCGGCGTCAGAAGCGAGGAGGAGGGAGGCGCCGATGAGTTCCTTGGCTTCGCCGAAGCGGTTCATCGGGGTCTTGCCGAGGATCATCGCTACGCGCTCAGGGGTGAGTACCTTGCGGTTCTGTTCGGCCGGGAAGAAACCCGGGACAAGCGTGTTGACGCGGACGCCCTTGGCGGCCCATTCGCGGGCGAGGTTCTTCGAGAGGTTATGTACCGCGGCCTTGGAGGCCGAGTAGGTGAAGACGCGGGAGAGCGGCAGGATGCCAGATTCCGAACCGAGGTTGATGATCGAGCCCTTGCCGGCGGCGACCATCGCTTCGCCGAACACCTGGCAGCCGAAGATGACGCCCTTGATGTTCACCGTGAGGATTTTATCGAGCTGAGCCTCGTCGATCTCGAAGAAGGGCGTAGCCGAATTGACGCCGGCGCCGTTGACGAGGACGTCGACCTTGCCGTGCTGGGCGAGGATGCCGTCGCGCAGCTTGACGAGATCAGCCTTGTTGGTGGCTTCGCATGAGATGAACTCACCGGAACCGCCGGCAGCCTTGATCTTGGCGAGGCGCGCGTCGGCCTTGGCAGGATCGCGACCGACGAGGATAACGTGGGCGCCGGCGGAGGCGAAGCCTTCGGCCATGGCGCCGCAGAGTTCGCCCGTGCCGCCGATGACGACGGCCGTGCGGCCTTTGAGGGAGAAGAGATCGAGGGAGGACATGACGATAGGGGTAGGGATAGGGGCGGGGGTAGGGTTTTGCGGCTTAGCGGACGACGCGGGCGCCGCCGCCGGCTAGCTGCTTCTCAACTTCCTTGCGGGTGACCATCGACGTGTCGCCGGGGGTCGTGGACGCCAGCGCGCCGTGGGCAGCGCCGTAGTTCACGGCCTTCTGAGCGTCGTTGTGCTCGAGGAAGCCGAAGACTAGGCCCGAGGCGAAGCTGTCGCCGCCGCCGACGCGGTCGAGGATCTCGAGTTCAGGGAATTGGATACTGTCGTAGAACTTGCCGTCGTGCCAGCAGATGGCGCTCCAGTCGTTCTTCGTGGCGGTGATCACGCGACGCAGTGTGGTCGCAGCGACCTTGAAGTTCGGGAACTGCTTCACGGCCTCGGCGATCATGTCCTTGAAGGCCTGGGTCTCGATGTGGGAGAGGCTGTGGTCGGCGCCCTTGACCTCGAAGCCGAGGGAAGCGGTGAAGTCTTCTTCGTTGCCGATCATCACATCGACATACTTGGCGATCTCGCGGTTCACTTCCTGGGCCTTCTTGAGGCCGCCGATGGTCTTCCAGAGGGAAGGGCGGTAGTTAAGGTCGTAGGAGACGATGGTGCCGTGCTTCTTGGCGATCTTGACCGCCTCGATGGTGGCCTGCGCGGTCGTCTCGGAGAGGGCCGCGAAGATGCCGCCCGTGTGGAGCCAGCGGACGCCGAGCGTACCAAAGAGGTATTCCCAGTCGAAGTCGCCAGGCTTGATCTGCGAGGCGGCGGTGTTGCCACGATCAGGGACGCCGACGGCGCCACGGATGCCGAAGCCACGCTCGGTGAAGTTGAGGCCGTTACGGACCGTGCGGCCGATGCCGTCGTCCTCGCGCCACTTGATGAAGTCGGTGTTCACGCCGCCCTGCATCACAAAGTCCTCGAGCAGGCGGCCGACCTCGTTGTCGACGAATGCCGTGCACACGGAGGTGCGGAGGTTGAAACACTTGCGGAGGCCACGGGCGACGTTGTATTCGCCGCCGCCTTCCCAGACCTGGAACTGGCGCGTGGTGCGCACGCGACCTTCGCCCGGGTCGAGGCGAAGCATGATTTCACCGAGGGAGACTTGGTCGAAGGCGCATTCCTTCGCCGACTTGATTTGCAGAGCCATGGTTGTGAGGAGGGGTGGGTTGTTTAAGGTGAGGACGCTTAGCCGGTGGGCAGTGAGGCGATGTCGAACGGCTGATGGCCGATATGTTCGGCGACTTTATTAAACTCTTCGATTTCAGCCTTGGAGAACAGGAGGCCGCCGGCCTTTTCGCTACGCGTGGCGAAGGTCGCTTCGAGCTGGCCGGGAAGCATGCACTTCTCGTTACCGTGGCCGAGGACGTCGGCGAGGACCGCCTTCACGTTCTCGGACTGGCTGCGGCCCTTGGCGAAGACTCCGGAGCTGATGGCCTCAGGGTGGATCACTTGGAAGAAGAAGGCGCAGGCCTGCTTCTCGCCGGGGACGTGCGTACGGCTGCGGATGGTCGGCAGGGAGCCGCCGATGAAGCCGGCGACAATCTCGTTGATGAGCGAAAGACCATAGCCCTTGTGGGCGCCGAAGGGGATGAGCGAGACAGCTTCGTTCGGGTCGAGGGTGATCTTGCCGTCCTTGTCTACCGCGGCGTCCGGCGGAAGCATCTTGCCTTCGCGCTTGAGCACTTGGACGCGGCCCATGGCGATGACGGAGGTGGCCCAGTCGATCACGATCGGGAAGCCGACAGCGTCGGTGGTCGGGAAGCCCCACGAGTGCGGGTTGGTAC
>JBIILC010000029.1:0-20660 GCA_044232865.1 Opitutales bacterium
GGAGGAGTCTGACGACCTCTACAAATCCATCGATATTTTGGTCGATAAGGTCGACCGCCAGCTTCGCCGCCGCCATCGCCTGGATAAGGAAAAAAGGAATCATCCGCATCCGACAGACCTAGGCGACCTGGGACGTGCGGCGTAAGGACGGTGTGGTGCCGGCCGGTTGTCAGTGAGGACGGCCAAGTCGGTGAAAGTCGAAGTCAGTATGGCCGGAAGTCGGTGAAAACAGACAGAAAGCCAGTCAGACGGAGAAGATAACAGACGGTCAGTCAGGTAACCGACAACGAAAGCCAAGCTAGCACAGTCAAAGGTAGGTACAGGACCCCGGCCGCCGCAAGGTGACCGGGGTCCTCCTGTTTGGGCGGGTCGCCCCGCCTAAGTTTCTCGCCCTTGGCCCCCGGGGAGCTTTTATCTGCCCCATGCGCATTTATTTCATGGGCATCTGCGGCACGGCGATGGGTAACGCCGCTTTGCTGATGCGCGCCTTGGGCCATGAGGTCATGGGTTCAGACACGGGCATCTATCCGCCGATGTCCGACCACCTCCGTGGCGCCGGCGTCGATATCCTGGAAGGCTGGTCCGCCGAACGTCTAGCCCAGCTTAAGCCCGACCTGGTCGTGGTCGGCAACGTCGCCTCCCGCGGACATCCCGAAGTGGAATGGCTCCTCGAAACCCGCACCCAGCCTTACGTCTCTCTCCCGGAACTCCTGCGCACCCGCCTGCTGAACGAACGTCGTAACGTCGTCATTGCCGGTACGCATGGTAAGACCACCACGACCTGCATGGCCGCGGTCTTGCTCAAAGCCAACGGCACCGATCCCGGCTGGCTCGTCGGCGGCGTCCCGCGCGACCTTCCGGATTCTTCCCATCCCGGCAAGCAGGGAGGTCCCTTCGTCATCGAAGGCGACGAATACGACACGGCCTTCTTCGACAAGCGTAGCAAGTTCATCCAGTATCTCCCGCACGTGCTCGCGATCAATAACTGCGAGTTCGACCACGCCGATATCTTCCGCGACCTCGACGACGTGCTGCGCACGTTCGCGCATGTCATTCGCATCGTCCCGCGCGACGGCGTAATCGTCGCGAATGGCGACGACGCCAACGTCCTCGGTCTGGTGAAGAATGTCTCGTGGGCTCCGGTCGTCCGCGTGGGCATTGGGGCTGGTAACGATGCCATCATTACCGACTTCCAGGAATCCTCTACGGGCTCGTCCTTCACGTTGCTCTGGAAGGGCAAGGAGTGGGGCAGGGTGAAGTGGGCCCTGCCGGGTCTCTTCAACGCCCGTAACGCGGCGATGGCCGCGGTCTCCGCTGGATTGTTGATCGACGCTAAGGATCCGACGAAGCTGAAACTCGACGCGTTGGACAAGTTCCAAGGTGTGCAGCGCCGCCAACAAGTGCTCGTCGATCGCGCTGATCTGACGGTCATCGAAGATTTCGGTCATCATCCGACGGCCCTCGATCTGACGCTCGAATCCCTCCGCGCCCGTTATCCGAAGCACCGCTTGGTTGCCTGCTTCGAGCCGCGGAGCAATACCGCCGCCCGCAAGGTAATGCAGGATGGTTTTCGCGAGGCGCTCAAGCAGGCAGACGAGGTCTTTCTGGCTCCGCCGCACCGCGCCGATAAACTCGGCGAAGAACGCTTTGATAGCGCCGGCGTCGCCGCCGCCATCACCGCCGCCGGCAAGAAGGGCTTTGCGCCCGCGTCCAACGACGTACTTCTCGCTGAACTCACCGCGCTCGTGAAGTCGGACAAGTCCCCCCGCTGCGTCATCTTCTTCTCGAACGGAGCCTTCGGCGGCATCATCAAGAAGTTCGCCCAAGCTGTCGCCTGAGCTAACCGAGTAAGCCGAGAGCCAACTTGGCTTGTGCGGTGTCCTTGGCGATCTGCGCCTGTAGGGCCGCGAGGTCGGCAAATTTCTGTTCGGCGCGGAGACGACGGACCCAGCGGACACGGACAGTGTCGCCGGTGGTCGGCGCATCGCCGCGGAGCACATGAGCTTCGAGCAGGGGGGCGACGGGTCCGCTTTCGACGGTGGGGCGCTGTCCGTAGTTGGCGACAGCCGGCAGGGCTTCGCCCTTGAAGATGACTTCGACGGCATAGACGCCGTAGGCGGGCTTAAGCTCGGGCCCCCAGGCGATGTTCACGGTCGGGAATCCGATGGTGCGGCCTAGTCGGCGTCCGCCGATGATGATTCCTTCGGCTTCATATGGTCGTAAGAGCATCGCATTCGCGAGGTCGAGTGCGCCGGCGGCGAGGCACTGGCGGATGCGCGAGCTGCTGACGGTTTCGTCGCCTAGGTGCACGGCCGCAACGAGCTTCACGCCGAGCCCTTCGGACAAACCATGGGCGATCAGCGTCTCACCGTTGCCGGCACGTCCGCGTCCGTATTGAAAATTAGAACCGACGTGGAGCGACTTAAGGTGCGGGAAGGTCTGCTTCAGCCACTTCGGGAAATCGGCGGCTTCGATGCTGGCGTGGGCACGGTCGAACTTCTCGTGGTGAATCAGCTGCGCGCCGGCTTCCGTCAGGCGGTCGTCCTTCTGGGCGCGCGTGAAGATCAGCGGGACCGACGACTCGGGTCGCAGGACTTTACTCGGGTGTGGGTCGTACGTGAGCACGCCGACGATGCCTCCATCCGCCCGGGCGGCCTCGCGGGCGGAGTGCAGCACGGCGCGATGGCCGAGGTGCACGCCGTCGAAGGCGCCGATGGCGAGATGGAGGGTGGTGCTCATGCGGCGGGGGCGGCCTCGCTCACGGGCACGAGGGCCGCGACGAGTTGGTCGTCATTCATGGCGCCAAGCTGCGGGAGCGTATGGCCGCGCGAAAGGTCGAGCTGACCAGAACGCGTGCGGCGGAGCATCGAAAGATGCGCGCCTGGGCCGAGCTTGCGGCCGAGGTCAAGCGCCAGCGTGCGGACGTAGGTGCCCTTGGTGCAGCGGACGCGGAAGTTAATCTTGGGGCTCTGCCAGGAGATGAGTTCGAACTCGGAGAGGGTGATGGCGCGGGGTTCGCGGACGACTTCAATCCCCTTGCGCGCGAGGTCATAGAGCTTCTGCCCGCCGATCTTCTTCGCGGAATGCATCGGCGGAATCTGGAACTGGTCGCCCAGCATGGAGGCGAGGGCGGCGCGCACCTGGGCTTCGGAAATTTCCGGGACGTGGTTCGTCTCCAGCGTCTCACCTTCGGCGTCCTGGGTGTCGGTCACAATCCCGAGCGTCGCTTCGCCAAGGTATTCCTTGTCCTGGGCCATCAGCTGGTCCGAGGCCTTGGTGGCCTTGCCGACGAGCACGATGAGCAGGCCGGTGGCCATCGGGTCGAGCGTGCCGGCATGGCCGACGCGACGCGTGCGATAGAGTCGACGCACGCTGTCCACGACGTCGTGTGAGGTGATGCCCTGCGGCTTGTCGACGAGCAGCACGCCCGCGGGTTCAGCGGCTGGCTCGCTCATTTCGCCGAGTATTCGCGATAGTGGGCGATGACGATCCCCAGGATCTTCTCGCGGTCCTGCGGCAGGCGGCAGCCCTGCATATTGAAGCCGGCTGCGAGCATATGGCCTCCGCCGTTAAGTTTTCCGGCGCAGAGGTCCAGGCGGAGCTTCGGGTCGCGTCCGCGCAGGCTGCCGCGGATGCCGTCAGCGCCTTCTTCCATCAGCACGGCAATCTCGACGCCTTCGACGGAGCGAGGGAATTCGACGAGGCCTTCCTTGTCTTCCTTTGAAGTGCCGGTGGCGGCGTAGTCTGCTTGGGTGAGTTCGCCCGAGCAGATCTTCCCGTCCTCGTGGAAGAGGATGGTATTGAGGAAGCGTTTCGTGAGCTCGAGCTTGCCGCGGCTTTCCTGTTCGAAGACGCGGTAGTTGGCCTCAGCTGGGTCGGCGCCGCGGCGGACCAGCTCGGCGATGATCGCGAAGACGTCGGCGGTGGTGCTGCGGTAGCAGAAGCGACCGGTGTCGGTCAGGATGCCAAGGTGTAGGGCCTTGGCGGTAATGGTATCGACGGCGAGGCCTTGGGCTAGGGCGCCGGCGGCGAGGATGTGGCAAGTCGCGGCGGCTTCGCGGACGACGATGTTGGTCTGCGCGTAATCCGGATTCGAGGCGTGGTGGTCGATGTTGGCCAGGATGCCGGTCGGGAATTTGGCGAGCAGTTCCGTCCCAACGCGGGACGCATCGGCACAGTCGACCGTGACAGCAGCGCGGTCTATTGAGTCATAGTCGGCGGCTTTGACGAACTTCACGCCTTCGGCGTAAGGAATGAGATTTGGGGGGATGCGGTCGCGGTTCACGCAGATCGCATCGACACCTTCGGCCAGGAGCATCCGGCAGAGAGCGGTCTGCGAGCCGATGCAGTCCCCGTCGGGCCGCATATGGCCTAATACGGCCACTTTCTGCCCTTTGAGACCCTTGACGAGGTCTCGGAGGGCCTCGCCCGCCGCTTGCATGCTGATACCCATGGTTTTGCGGATTAAGAAACAGGCGGGGCCCGTTGCTGGCAAAGGCAAAAGGCAGGGTTATTACCAACCTAGGGGGAACGCTTGAACCTGCCAGTCGTTCGGGCATAGTACCTGCTACCAACCCCATACGGGCGTTTCGCCCAAAACCCAATTTCTATGGATAAGGACAAAAACAACAATTTCACTCCCCGCGCCCGCAAGGTCGTGGAACTGGCCCGGGCGGAAGCTCGCCGGTTTAACCACAACTACGTCGGCACAGAGCACATCCTGCTCGGCCTCATCAAGCTCGGCGAGGGCGTCGCGGTCAACGTTCTCGGCCGCATGGGCCTCGACCTCAAGACGGTGCGTGGCGCCGTTGAGAAGCAGGTCGGCCCCGGCCCGGAAGAGGCGAAAGCCCCCGACACGATTCCGCTCACGCCACGCGTCCAGAAGGTCATGGCGCACGCCGTCACTGAAGCCCGCGCCCTTGGTCACGCCTATGTCGGCACCGAACACATTCTTCTCGGCCTCCTGAAGGAAGGGGAGGGCGTCGCCGCCCGCGTCCTGCAGCAGCTCGACGTCGATCTGGAACGCTGCCGCAAGGAAATCCTCGCTGACATCGATCCTTCCGCCGCCGATGAATCCGAAAAGAAGGACGGCGACACGCCTCCACCTTCCGAAGACTCCTCCGACGACACTCCGCCCCCTTCGCGCCGCGCTTCTGGCGAAGAAGGCGCCCGCCCTGGCCGCGGCGAACGTCTCTCGCTGCTTAAGACTTTTGGCCGAGACCTTACCGAACTCGCCAAGGCCGGCGAACTCGATCCGGTCATCGGCCGCAAGGAAGAGATTCGTCGCGTGGTGCAGATCCTTTGCCGCCGCACGAAGAACAACCCTGTCCTCATCGGCGAAGCCGGCGTGGGTAAGACCGCCATCGTCGAAGGCCTCGCTCAGGAGATTGCCTCGGGTATCGTCCCGGAAATCCTCCTCGACCGTAAGGTGATCACCCTCGACCTCGCCCTGATGGTCGCTGGTACAAAGTATCGCGGTCAGTTTGAAGAGCGCATCAAGGGCATCATGGACGAGATCAAGCGCGCCAAGAACATCATCCTGTTTATCGACGAGATGCACACAATCGTCGGCGCCGGTGCCGCCGAAGGCGCGATGGACGCTTCCAACATCCTCAAGCCAGCCCTTTCCCGAGGTGAAATCCAGTGCGTCGGCGCCACCACGCTCTCCGAGTTCCGCAAGCACATCGAGAAGGACGCCGCCCTCGAACGCCGCTTCCAGTCTGTTAAAATCGACGATCCGACCCCAGAGGATGCCGTGCTCATCCTGCGCGGTATCCGCTCGAAGTACGAAGAGCACCACAAGTGTGAGTACACCGATGCCGCCATCGAGGCTGCCGTCCGTCTCTCGCATCGCTATATCACCGCTCGTCACCTTCCGGATAAGGCCATCGACGTCATGGACGAGGCCGGTGCCCGCGCCCGTATCCGTTCCCTGAACGTCCCGGCCGACATCGACACGGTGCAGACCGAAATCGACAAGGTCGTGCAGCAGAAGGAAGACGCCTCCCGCCATCAGAAGTTCGAAGAAGCCGCTAATCTCCGCGACACGGAGAAGAAGCTCCGCGCCAAGCGCGAGAAGATGCTCGAAGAGTGGCGCAAGAAGCGCGACGAGAAGCGCATCATTGTCGGCGAAGATGAGATGCTCCACATCGTCGCCGATTGGACTGGCGTGCCTCTCAATCGTCTCGAGAAGAAGGAGACCAAGAAGCTCCTCGAGCTCGAGACGGATCTGCAGACGGCCGTCATCGGACAAGAGCGCGCCTGCGAAGTCGTCTCCCGCGCCCTCCGTCGCTCCCGTGCCGACCTCAAGGATCCGCGACGCCCGATCGGCTCCTTCCTCTTCCTCGGACCCACCGGCGTCGGCAAGACGCTCCTCGCCCGCTCTCTGGCCGAACGTATGTTCGGTGAGAAGGAAGCGGTCATCCAGATCGACATGTCCGAGTACATGGAGAAGTTCACGGTCTCCCGCCTCATCGGCTCGCCTCCTGGCTACGTCGGCCACGACGAGGGAGGTCAGCTCACCGAAGCGGTCCGTCGTAAGCCTTACTCCGTCGTGCTCTTCGACGAGATTGAGAAGGCCCACCCGGACGTCATCCAACTCCTCCTGCAGGCCCTCGAAGACGGTCGACTCACCGACTCGCTCGGACGCGTCGTCGACTTCCGTAACACGATTATCATCCTAACCTCTAACGTCGGGGCCGACGTGCTGCAGCGGAACAACTCAGTCGGCTTCGACGTCGGCGTCGATTCCACCCGCGACTACGAGAAGCTCAAGGAGCGTATCATGGATGAGACCAAGCGCGCCTTTAAGCCGGAGTTCCTTAATCGCCTCACCGATATCGTCATCTTCCAGCAGCTCGCGAAGACCCACATGACCAAAATCGTCGACATCGAAGTCGACAAGGTTGCCAAGCGTCTCCTCGACCTTGGCGTGAAGCTCGTAGTCAACGAAGCCGCCCGCGGCTACCTGGTCGACAACGGCTGGGACGAGAAATACGGCGCCCGCCCGCTTCGTCGCGCGGTCGAACGTCTCCTCGAGGACCCGCTCGCCGAATCCATCCTTCGCGACGACTACAACAAGGACGAGCCCGTGATTGTCTCGGTCGGCGAGAAGGGTCTCGTCTTCACGCAGAAGAAGAGCGGCGCCGACACCGGCGCGTAAGCGATGAATCGTCTGGTCACCGCAGGCATCCTCGGCGCGATTGCCATCGCGCTAGGTGCCTTTGGCGCTCACGGCCTGAAGGATCGCCTCGCTTTGATCCCTGAGGCCGCTGGCTGGTGGCAGACCGCGACTTTCTACCTGCTGACCCACGTGGTCGCTATCGGCGCTATTTCCGCCCGGTCAGTCTGGCCAGCATGGCTTTGGGCTGTCGGCTCCGTGATCTTCGCCGGGACGCTTTACGCGATGGCCTTGGGAGCGCCTCGTTGGTTCGGCGCCATCACGCCGATCGGTGGCTCGCTCCTGATTGCAGGCTGGGTCGTGCTCGCTTGGTCTGCTCGCAAAGAATCCTGACTTGCCGAATTCGCTTCGGCCTCCGACCGTGAGGCATGGCGGAGCCTTTCACCTATCACGACGACGGCGGCGACGACCTCGAGCCTGCCGCGCGCGAGGTGGCCTGCCGTTATTTCCTCGACGCGGGTCCGCAGCACACGGAGTTCGTGACGCAGTTCCTCGGGCCCAGCGAGTGCGGCAAATTTGACGTCCTCTGGGAGGAGTCGGACTGGACCGAAGACGTGACCGTGGCCGTCGCTTGGATGCCGCGCGGCAAACTCCAGGGCTTCGAGCTCTGGCAGGCGCTCTCCTTGGCTTTCTGGAATGTGAAGAAGGAGGGCGAGTATTGGGAAAACGCTGACTGTATCGAAATTATCGACCGTCCAGACACCTTGGTCGATGCGGACGCCTTTCGGGCCGTTTTGGCAGCCGTTTGGGCCAAGGATTCGGATGACGAATAGGCGGCGACCGCTTGCCTCCGGCTCGACCAAGGCTACTTTCTCCTCATGCGATTCCTCGCCCTAGCTCTGACGATACTCATGACTTCCTTGCACGCTGAAGACAAAGCGCCGGGACTGCTCGGTGTCTCCGTGAAGGATATCGATGGTAAGGCGACCACCCTTGGCGCCGTCAAGGGCGGCAAGGCCTGGCTCGTCGTCAACGTCGCCAGCCAGTGCGGCTACACGCGCCAGTATAACGGACTTCAGGCGCTGTATGATAACTTCAAAGCCAAGGGCCTCGTCGTCGCCGGCTTCCCCTGCAATGACTTTGGCGGCCAAGAGCCCGCCTCCGACAAGGACATCAAGAAGTTCTGCAAGACGAAGTTCAATGTCACCTTCCCGATGTACGCTAAGGTCGCCATCAAGGGTAGCGCCACCCACCCGCTGTTCGAAAAACTTACCGGCAAGGATGCCGGGCACCCCGGGCCGGTGGGCTGGAATTTCAACAAGTTCCTGATCGGCGCCGACGGCAAGCTGATTGCCCGCTTCGGTTCCGACGTTGAGCCCGATTCCGAAGAACTCGAGAAGGCCATTGAGAAGGCTCTGAAGTAAGCCGCGCTTTGACTTTCAGGCGGGTCGCCGTACCAAGGAGGTAACCCTATGATGCGCCTCATCGCCGCCTTGTTCCTCAGTCTGATTGCGCTGCGTGCCGAGATTCCCGTCGCCTATGACGTCTGCGTCTACGGTGGAAACGCCAGCGGCGTGATGGCTGCCTGCGCCGCCGCCAAGGAAGGCGCGAAGGTCATCGTGGTCGAGCCAAGCCGGTGGCTGGGCGGCATGACTGGCGGTGGCCTGATGCACATCGACTGGGGGCGCGAAGAGGCCGTGAGCGGCTCGACCCGTCCGATCCTGAAGAAGGACTATAACGATGCACAGTATCGCGCGGTCTTTACCGAGATGCTTAAGTCCTCTGGTGTCACCGTTCTCTTCGAGCACCGCGTTGGCGCGGTCGAAAAGTCTGCGGGCGCTATCCGTGCCATCAGCTTAGATCTGGCGCCTTTCGACGAAACTGGCTGCCCGCCAGCCAAGCCGACGAAAGCCGCCGCCCGCGTCGTCGCCGCCAAGGTCTTCATCGATTGCTCTTACGAGGGTGACCTCATGGCCCGCTCTGGCGTCGCGTATACTTTCGGCCGCGAGGCCAAGTCGACTTATGGCGAGAGTCTGGGTGGTGCCCAGCCCCCGATGTCGGTCTACGCGATTGATCCTTACGTCAAAGCCGGCGACCTGCAGAGCGGCCTGCTGCCGGGCCTTCAGTCGACACCCGTCGCTCTGGTCGGCGAAGCGGATAAGCTTACCATGGGCTACGGCTTCCGCTGGCGCTTTGTCTTCAAGGGCGAGAGCCTGCCGATCGAGCCGCCGGCCAACTACGACCCGAAGCAGTTTGAACTGTATCGCCGGGCCTTCCAACAGGGCGTCGACATCCTCTCCGGTCGCGTGATGCGCGGCCAGGTCGATGGCTGGGAGAAGAGCGGTGGCCGTGTCTATTCCGGCGGTGCGGGAAATCTCGCCCGTGCCTTATTTGCGCCTACGAACTACGGCCACAACGCCAGTTACCCGGACGGCGATTACGCAACCCGAGCCCAAACATGGAAGGAGCAGCAGGATTTTGTCCGCGGCATGACCCACTTCTTGCGGACCGATCCGTCGGTCCCGGCGAAGCAGAAGGAAATCGCCCTCAGCGCTGGCCTCGAGAAGGGCGCCTTCGATGACACCAAGGGCTATCCGCACCAGCTCTACGTCCGCGAGGCGCGTCGGATGATCTCTGATTACGTCGTCACCCAGAAGGATATGGAAGGGCGGACCAACCCCGCTGATTCAGTCGGCCTCGCTTCATACGGCGTCGACGAATGGCCTTACGCCACCGTGCCGCTCGACGGTAAAGTCGCGCTCATGGGCGGCTACTACTCGATGCTCTATCTCGAGGACGAGCACCGTGGCATCTACCGTATTCCTTACCGTTCGATCGTCCCCAAGAAGGCGCAGTGCACCAATCTCATCGTGCCGGTTTGCGTGTCCGCCAGCCACATCGCCATGACCTCCATCCGAATGGAGCCCGTCTGGATGATCCTCGGCGAATCGGCCGGCGTCGCGGCCTCGATGGCCGTGAAGTCGGGCTCAACCGTCCAGGACGTGCCTTACTCCGAACTTTATCCGAAGCTCCGGGCGCTGACCCAGAAGGTCGACCTCCCGAAGAAGAAAGAGCCTAGGCCGAAGTAGGCCCAGCGATCCGGAGGTCTCCGACGATCTTTCCGCCGACGAGGTGCTCGGTGATGATGCGGTCGAGGTTCTCCGGGGTGCACTGGCCGTACCAGACGCCTTCAGGGTAGACCACGGCAACCGGTCCGGCGACGCAGACGCGCAGGCAGTCCGCCTTTGTCCGCTGGATGCCGCCTTTTTCGGAGAGCCCCAGCTGCTTCAGGCGGATCTTTAGGTGTTCCCAGGATTTCGCCGCGAGTTCTCCGCCGCAGCAGGCCTGCTCGGTCGACTTCACACAGAGGAAGATGTGCCGGCGGGTGGCGGCCAATCCCAACGCCTCAGCTGCGCGGGTGGCTTCCGGGTTCATTCGAACCGCGGAATCAGGCCGTCCTGCTCGAGCTTCAGGAACAGCTCGCGGCTGAACCAAGCATCGTTGGCGGCGTATTGGATCTGACGTTCGTCGAGCGGCTTTGCCCAGTTGGAAGTCTGTACCTTCTTCGACTTCTTCATCTGTAGCTGCAGGAAGTGGGCGGCGAGGGCCTGGAGACCCGTGTTCACCAGCCCGGTCTTCTTCGTGTGGTCGGCGATGTCGATAAAACCGCGGTCATCAAAGGGTGCCCGCGCGCGGAGATTCTTCACGTCATCGCGGACGGCGACGCCGACCTTGGCCTGGCGTTCGTTGCAGAGGACTGGGAAGGCGAGGGGGATGCCGCCGCAGTGGTCGAGGCGGAAGACGAAGATGTGGTGCTCGCCGGCCAGCTGCAGAATCGAGGGCAGGTTGTACTCGCCGCGAGTGTGCGACGGCTTGGTTTCGGTATCGAAGCCCAGGACGCGGTCGCGGGCGAGGGAGGCGATGGCCTTTTCCGCGTCCTTCTCAGACTCAATCAGTTCGATTGGTCCGTTCCACTCGCCGACAGGCAAGGATTCGATGAAATCTTTTTCGATGCGGATACCGCCCTGGCCTCGGCCGCCTTGGCTGTTGGCTTGGGCTTCGGCGCCCTGTTCGGCTGGTTCTGGCTGGTTTTCGGACTCTTCCACGAGGGGAAGGCAAAGCAGCCACCGCCTATTGGCAACCAGAGACTAGGAAGGGTGGGAAAAAAGCGTTGACCGTGCCCGCACCGTCACGTTTGTTTAACTTCCCATTTAACGGGGCCTTAGCTCAGCTGGTAGAGCGCTTGCATGGCATGCAAGAGGTCGTCGGTTCAAGCCCGATAGGCTCCACCATTCAAAACCGGCCGTCTTCCCTCGGGGAGGCGGCCGGACTCTTTGACGGCGATCTGGCTGGGGTTCAGCGCAGCACTAGGGTCAGCAGGGCGCGGCAGTCCGTCTGCAGGCGAACCTCGACGACGCTGTTCTCGCGAGTGACCTTGCCGATCGACTCGGCGCAGTTTTCAAGGGCCTTCTTGAGGACCGCCAGTTCGCCCTTGGAGGCCTTGAGCTCGGGTTTTTCGGCGAGGTCACCGGCCATCTTGGCGTACTTGTCAAAGATGGCCTTTATCGTTTCGCGGTCAGCGGTCGAACGACGGAGCATCATCCAAATCGGTTTACCCTTGGTGCCGCCTTCGGCTAGGGTGCGCAGATAGCCGAGGGTGTTGTAAGGGCGGTTGCCTTCGGCGAAGTCCTTCCGAGCCATGGCTTCGGCGGCCGCCGCTTCGGGGCTCTTGCGGACCTTGGCCACAGTCACTGACTTGCCTTTGACCTTGGTCTTGGTGCCCGTGTCCGTGTTGTCGTCGACTACGGCTTGGGGACGGGCGGTGGCTTCGAGCTTCCCGGACAGCTGGCTGGCACGTTTCAGGTCTTCGAAGCCAAGCCATAAAAGGTTTTCGTCGAGCTGGAATTCGTTGCAGACCGCCTCGGTCCGGTTCGCGTCGAGCGACATGCCTTTGAGTCCGTCCTGAAGGGAGATCAGCAGGCTCTTCACGAGTGACTTCGTGTCGGTTGCGGTAGCCTCTTGGGCGAACGGGTCGACTTCGGCCTCCTTCTTAGTCATCTTTTTCTCAGCCTTGGCGTCTGACAGTAGTAGCTCCCGTTCGGCCCAGATCTTCGGGTTGTTCTTCTTAATCCAGTCGAGGTCGAGATCGTCCCACTTATAGTTCAGCACGGCATCGGAATCTAGGCGCTTCACCATGATGGCGGTCTCGTCCTGCGTGATGTACTCGAAGGTGATGATGGTGGCATTACCGGGACGACGCAACTGGACGGTCTCGGCGAAGGCCGGGAGGGCAGTCAGGGCGAGGGATGCGACGAGGAGGAGGCGGACGAGTTGCACAGTCGGGAGCGTGGGCGGGGGGTGGAGGGTCGGCAAATCAAGAACACCGCCAGGGGCGGAGGGTTGCGGACTCCTCTAAACAAAAGACCGCCTGGGGGCGGTCTTTTGAGGGGGCATGGGGGTTAGCCCTTACTTGCCCTTGGCCTCGAACTTCGGGAGGAGGTAGTTGGCGCAGGAATCAAGGGAGGCCAGTTGGACGTAGTCGGCTTCCGGGACTTCGATACCGTGCTTCTTGCGGAGCTCCATGACGATATCCAGAAAATCCATGGAATCCAAGGAGAGCTGGTCGCGAAGGCGGACCTCCGGTTTGACGGTGGTCAAGTCCTCGTCCGGCGCGATGTCGGCGATGATATCGAGAACCACCTGCTTGATGTCGTCCTTAGTCATGTTTTCAGGTCTGTTTCAAACGCCAAAACCCTGTCAGGCAACCCCATATTTCTTAACAATGAGGGCGGAATTGATGCCAAGCATGCCGAAAGAGTTATTCAGGATGGTATCCACCCGGGCGACCTTGATTGGGTGGTTGATTACGAGGCCCGGCATGGCGCACTCGGGGTCCAATTCATCGATATTAATGGTCGGGTGCACCCAATTGTCCTCAAAAGAGGGCAGATTACCTGCTAATTCGAGGGCGCCGGCCGCCCCCATGCAATGGCCGATGAAGCTCTTGGTATTGTTGATCTTGGTGTCCGGGCAGTCGGTGAAGACATTGCGGAGGGCGGTGCATTCCTGGATGTCTCCCAGGGCCGTCGCGGTGGCATGGGTGGAGACGATGTGGATGTCCTGCGGCTTCATGCCAGCGCGCTTGAGGGCCATATGGACGCATTCGGTCTGGCGCTCAGGGTTGGGCAGGACGGCGTCGGTGGCGTCGGAATTGATGCACCAGCCGGCAATCTCGGCGATGATGCGGGCACCGCGGGCGAGGGCGTCATCGAGACGCTCGAGGACGTAGATGGCGCCGCCTTCGGAGATGACGATGCCGTTGCGGTTCTTATCGAAGGGGCGGGAGGCCTTGGTGGGATCCTCATGGGCACCAAGCGCTCCCTGGTTCTTGAAGCCAGCGAAGATGCCGAAGGTATGAATGGATTCGGAGACGCCGCCGGCGAAGGCGATGTCGACCTCGCCGAGTTGCAGCATCTGGGCGGCTTGGATGAGCCCAGCGTTACCCGCGGCACAGGCGGCACCGATGGTGTAATGCGGGCCAGTGATGCCCATGTTCATCGTGACCTCGCCGGCCGGGTTGTTCGCCACGGTGCGGGGGTTGTGATGGTGAGTCCAGTATTTGGTGTCGTTGCCGAACTGGGAGATATTATGAATCTCATTCTCGGTCTCGACGTTGCCGTGCTCGGTGATGCCGAGGTAGACGCCGACGCGGGACTTATCGACTTTGTCCCAGTCGAGACCGGAGTCGCCGAGTGCCTCGCGGGAACAGAAGATGGAGATCGACCCGACACGGGTACCAATGCGGAGTTCCTTCCGCTTCTGCCACTTAGTGGTATCGAAGTCACACACCCCGGCGGGGTGCTTGCCCATATGGCGTACGTCGATTACGGCGATGCGGGCCTTGCCGGCGAGCAGGTTGGCCCGGAACTCGCTCAGCGAGTTGCCGTTGGGGGCCGTGAGGCCGAGGCCGGTGATGACGATGCGGGGCTTGGAAGACATCTGACGTGCTCCCATCAAGTGTCCGCTGGCCATGAAGTCAAACCCCGCCCCCCGCTTGCCCTTGCCAATTGGCCCCCTTGCCGTTCTCTGAAGGCAGATGTCTCAGCCGATTAAGTGTTCGCTCTGCGAGGAGGCCGCCACGGTCCACCTCTCCCAGGTCGTCCATGGCAATGTCACGAAAGTGCATCTCTGCGAAGCCTGCGCCCAGAAGGGTGGGGCAACCGATCCGGCCGTCTTCCAGCTGGCCGACGCCCTGACAACCGCCTCCCCGGCCCCCACGCTCACTTGCCCGAAATGCGGCTTCACGGACATCGATTTCCGCAAGCGCGGCCGGCTCGGCTGCCCGGATTGCTGGGAGACGTTCGGCGACGCCCTCGGCGGCCTGCTTCTTAAGGTGCAGCACGAGGCTTCCCATGTCGGGCGCGCTCCTGCGGGCACTTTACCCGCCGGTCAACTCCGCCGCCGCCTCGACGACGCCCGCCGCGAGATGGAGAAAGCCATCACCGGCGAAGATTATGAAGCCGCTGCGCGCTTGCGCGACGAAATCGCCGGCCTGGAGCAACAGCTCGCGCATTCCTGATCATGTCCTCCGTCGAAGACATCCTGGCCGCCGAAAACGAACTGACGCACCTCTTGGGTGCGCAGCAGGCGGTCGTACTCAGCACCCGCATCCGCCTCGCCCGTAATCTCGAAGGCATGCCTTTCCCGGGCTGGGCCAAGGTGCCGCAGCGCAAGGAAATCGCCGACCGCTGCGTCGAAGCCCTCGATGCCCTTCCGAAGTTCCGCCGCGGCCACGTGCTGCGCATGGGTGAACTCGGCGACCGCGACCGCGCCGTGCTCGTCGAACGCCACCTCGTCTCCAAAGAGCTCGCCGCCGGTAAGAGCGGTGCGGCCGTCATCAGTCGCGACCAGACCTGCTCCGTGATGGTTAATGAAGAGGATCATTTGCGCATTCAGGTCGTGAAGGCTGGATGGCATCTCCGTGGCACCTGGCATATCGCCGAACAGCTCGACGACGCCCTTGGCGGCACACTGAAACTAGCCTTTTCGGACCGGCTCGGTTATCTCACGGCCTGTCCTACTAACGTCGGTACCGGCCTGCGTGCTTCCGCGATGGTACACCTCCCTGGCCTCTGCCTCGCCGGTCACATGGACAAGGTCTCGCGCGCCCTCAATCAAGACGGTCTCGCCGTCCGTGGTTGGCTGGGCGAAGGCACCGAGGCCGCTGGTAACGTCTTCCAGATTTCCAACCAGCAGACCCTCGGCCTGTCCGAGGAGGCGATCCTCAAACATCTCGGTGGCTGGATTAAGAATGTGGTCGAACAGGAGTGGAACGCCCGCCGCAAACTTGCCCAAGAAGAAGGCGAGAAGTTCGTCGACCGCCTCGCCCGCTCGCTCGGCGTGCTGCGCTCCGCGCGCCTGCTCACGAGCTCCGAGGCGATGAACATGCTTTCGCATCTCCGACTGGCTTGCGACATGGGTTGCCTGCCGGAAGAACGCCGCCACCTCGTCGACCGCTTGATGATCGAAGGCCAGCCCGCCCACGTGCAGGCGCGCGCCGGCCAGGAACTCGACAGCGACGGACGTGATAGCCGACGTGCGGCGGTGGTCCGCGAAGCGCTGAAAGATTTTCCCGAAGTCGTCCCGCCAACCGCTTAGTCGGCCTTGGGAGGATTGGTGGTGCGATCCTTGCGGGTCATCTCATCCAAGAGCGCTTGGACGCGCGCCACGCCGCCGGTGATGTCGTCTTCAGTGAAGAGGATGTCCGGCGCATGCTTCATCTGCAGGATGCCACCGACGGTCGAGCGGAGCTCGGTACGCACTCGCTTCAAGAACGCGCGGGCCTTCTTGCGGACGGCGTCGTCACCCGACACGGCGTAACCCACGCGGCACTGACGGAGGTCTGGGGAGACGCTTGCGACGGTGATGGTGATCAGCGCGGCTTCCGTGGGCCAGTTCTGGCGCAGCGCGGTGGAGACCTCGCGCTGGACCAGTTCGGCGACCCGGAGTTGACGTTGGGACATAAAGCTTAGAGCGACGGACGCGTCTGCAGCATCTCGATAGCTTCGATGATGTCGCCGGGCTGGTACTCGTCGTAGCCGCCGAGCTTAATGCCGCACTCGAAGCCGGCCTTGACCTCGGAGGCATCGTCCTTGAAGCGACGCAGGGTCTCGACGGGGCCGTTGTGAATGATCTTTCCGCCGCGCACCACGCGCGCCTTGGCGGCGCGACGGATGAGGCCTTCGGTGACCATGCAACCTGCGACCTTGTGCTCCTTGCCGAGAGCGAAGACGGCGCGTACTTCGGCGGCACCGAGTTTATTCTCGCGAACTTCGGGGTCCAGGAGCTCGGTCATGGCTTCCTTCACGAGCGTGATCAGCTCGTAAATGATGTCATGGGTGATGAGGCGGACCCCGGTGCGCTTGAGCTGCGGCTGGACGCCATTCTCGAGCTTGGTGTCAAACGCGACGATGAGTGCCTTGGCCGCCTCGGCGAGCGAGACGTCGCTCTGGGAGACGGGGCCGACGGAGCCGCCGACAATCTCGAGGCGTACCTTGCTCGATTTGATTTCGACGAGACAGCCATCGAGGGCTTCGAGGGTGCCTTTGACGTCGGCCTTGAGCAGGACGCGGAGGACCTTTTCCTTGTCCTGGGCAAGGGCGGCCATTAGACGCTCGAGGTCCGTCATGCCGGGGCGGGCGCCAGTGTTCGGTGCCTGCTGTATCGCTTCGGCGGCCTTGCGGGCGCCGAGGGCGGCTTCTTCGGCGATCTCGCGGGCTTCGCGGTCGTTCTTGACGGTCTTGAATTTAGTTCCGGGGGCCGGGACGGCATCCCAGCCGAGGATGAGCGCCGGAGCGCCGGGCGTGGCGGAAGGCATGCGGTTACCGCGTTCATCCATGAGCGCACGCACTTTGCACCAGGTTTCACCGCAGACGAACGAGTCGCCGGGCTTGAGCGTGCCTTTCTGGACGATGACCGTGGCGGTAGGTCCGCGGCCGGTCTCCATCTGGGATTCGATGACGACGCCCTGCGCAGGGCACTTCGCGTTAGCCTTAAGGTCGAGGACTTCGGCCTGGAGGAGGATCGACTCGAGGAGCTCGGTCATGCCGGTTCCCTTGAGTGCCGACACCTGGCTGGTGATGGTTTCGCCACCCCAATCTTCCGGGGTGATATTGCGCTGCTGCATCTGCTGCTTCACGCGGTCGATGTTGGCGCCCTTGGCGTCGACCTTATTGATCGCGGCCACAATGGCGCTGGCATGCTTCTGGGCGAACTTGAGGGCTTCTTCGGTCTGCGGCATGAAGCCGTCGTCTGCCGCCACGACGAGCACGGCGACGTCCGTGACGGAGGCTCCGCGCTCGCGCATCTTGGCAAAGGCGGCGTGGCCAGGTGTGTCGAGAAAGGTAACGGTCTTGCCCTTGTACTCAGGCTTCTCGCCCTGATAAGAAACGGAGTAGGCACCGATGTGCTGGGTGATGCCGCCAGCTTCGCCTGAGACGACGTTGGTCTTGCGGAAGAAGTCGAGGAGGGTGGTCTTGCCGTGGTCGACGTGGCCGAGCACGCAGACAACGGGCGGGCGCGAGGTCATGAGCGCCGGATCATCTTCGGAAGGCTTTTCAACCTTCTTGACGGGCTGGGCACCTTCGCCGCGGTGGCGGATTTCCAGCGTGTAGCCGTGGCGTTCAGCGACCTTGCGGGCGTCCGCTTCCTCGATGACGGAGGAAACGCTGACGACCTTGTTCAATTCCATCAGGTTACCGATGACTTGGAAGGGCTTCAGGTTGAGCGCGATCGCGAAGTCGCGCACCACGATAGGCGGGCGGACGGTGATGGCACCCCTGCTGCCAGGCGCTGCCTGGTTGCCGGTGGCGGCCGGCCGGTTGACGACTGGCGCGATGGGCGGGCGGACGACTGGCGGGACGTTGGTCGGGCGGGAGGGGATGGGCGGAGGGGTGCTGACGACGACGGGCGGCAGGTCAGCCTTGGCGGGAGTCGGCGCGATCGACGGACGAGGGACGATCGGAGTGACCGGGGGGCGGGCAGCCGGAAGCGGCGTCGGCGCGATGGTCGGGCGCGGAGGCATGCTGACCGGAGGCGGCGTGCTGGGCTTGGCGACAGGCGCGACGGGCTTGGCCGGCTCCGGAGCCTTGGGGGCTTCGACGACCGGTTCAGGCACAGGCTCGGCCTTCTTCGGGAGCATGTCGGCGGCGAAGGTCAGGAAGTCTTCGCGGTAAATCTTACCGAAGTTGCTCGAAGCCGCGGGCTTCTTGCCGTCGGTGTAGACGTAGTCCTTGTAGTCGGGACGAGCGACCACGAACTGGTCGACCAGGGCGAGCAGCGCCTTGACCTCGACGCCGAGCTCCTTGGCCACGTCGCTGAAACGCTGCGTGGGCGCGGGCTTTTTGGCTTCGGTTTTCTTCTTCTCGGTCATGTGCGCTGGCGAAGGGTGGCGATAGGGTGGGGTGCGGAAGGATTACGAACGGCGGCCCTTGGCGTAGGCGGCGAGGACGGCTTCGACCTCTTCGGCCGGGATGCCGCTTTCCTTGAAGTCTTCCACGGTCGCGCCTTCGAGAGCTTCGACGCTGGAGATGCCGAGGCCGACGAACTTCGCGATGAGCTCGGCGGGGAGGCCGAGCTGTTCAGCGATGCGGACGGCGGCGTCGCCAGCCTTGGCTTCGAAGCTTTCGGCAGCGTGCGTGGCCTTCTGGATGTTGAGGCCCCAGCCCATGAGCTTAGAGGTGAGGCGCGCGTTGCGGCCCTTGCTGCCGATGGCGATGCGCATGTCGTCTTCGTCCACTTCAAAGTGGATGGAGCGGGTACGCTCGTCGATGCGGACATTGCGCGGCTTGGCCGGGCGGATGGCTTCTTCGAGCAACTTGAGCGGCTCGGCATGGTAGCGAATGATATCGATCTTCTCGCCGCCGAGTTCCTTAACGATATTGCGGACGCGGGCGCCGCGGGCGCCAACGCAGGCGCCGACGGGGTCGACCTTGGGGTCGCGGGAGTCGACGGCAATCTTGGTGCGATAGCCCGGATCGCGGGCCATGGCGGCGATGGTGACGGTCTTGTCGGCGATTTCGGCGACCTCGAGCTCGAGGAGGCGGCGCACGAACGCCGGGTTGGCGCGAGAGAGCACGAACTCGCGGCCGCGCTGCGGGTCTTCGCGGATTTCGAGAAGGAGGCAGCGGATGCGATCACCAGTGCGGAATTCGTCGCCGTGGCAGCGTTCCTTATGAGTGAGGACGGCTTCGGCGGTGCCGAGTTCGATCACGACGTTACCGCGCTCGGTACGACGGACAGTGCCGGTGACGATGTCGCCGACCTTATCCTTATACTCCTGGAAGACCTGATCCTTCTCGATCTTGCGGAAGCGCTGGTTGAGCAGCTGCTGGGTGGTCTTGGCGGCGATGCGACCGAGGTCCGCCACGTTAATGGGCTTGCGGACTTCCTGTCCGACCTTGACGTCGGCCTCGATGAGGGCGGCAGCGACCGGGTTGATCTCCTGGAGGGGGTCCGACACGGAGTCGGTTACGCGGAGGACGACAAAGGCGTCGAGTTTGCCGGACACGGGGTCGGCGTTGATCTCCACGTTCTGTCCAGCCATGACCGATTTCTCGACGGAGGACTTGATGGCCTCCACGATCAGGGCACAGGCCTCTTCTTTTTTGATGTTCTTCTCCTTTTCGAGATATTGGAGGAAGGGTTTGATATCGACGCTCATGGTGGTGGGTACGGGTTTTCGGTGAAATGATTTGGGGACAAAAAAAGCGGGTCCGGCAGGACCCACCTCGGTAAAGGTGAACTGGAGCCTACCTTGGGCCACTCTGAAGGGATGTCAAGTGCGGTAAGCCCGCCCGCCCGGAGGGTTCCGCTTGCCCCCCGGGGGTCTTCACAGAACCTTCCCCTATGGCCGACGAAAAAGTAATCTTCACCATGACGGGGGTCACGAAGTACTTCGAAAAGAAACCCGTTTTCCGCGATATTTCGCTCTCTTACTATTATGGAGCCAAAATCGGCGTCCTTGGCCTGAACGGTTCCGGCAAATCCACGCTGCTCAAAATCATGGCGGGCGAAGACAAGGAATTCGACGGCGCCATCAGCCAGGTGCCTGGCTACACGCTCGGCTACCTCGCTCAGGAGCCGCGGCTCGACGAACACCTCACGGTCCAAGAGTGCGTGATGCAGGCGGCGGGTCCGATGAAGGCGCTCCTCGAGGAATATGACGAGACGTTCGTGAAGGTCTCGGAGACCGACGACGCCAAGGAGCAGGAGAAGATCCTAGCCCGCCAAGGCGAGATCCAGACGATCCTCGACACGCGCGGCGGCTGGGATCTCGACGCCCGCATTGAGATGGCGATGGAAGCCCTGCGCTGCCCGCCCGGCGACGCGGTGGTCTCCGCGCTGTCCGGTGGCGAGAAACGCCGCGTGGCGCTCTGCCGCCTACTGCTCATGGAGCCAGACATCCTCCTGCTCGACGAACCGACTAACCACCTCGACGCTGACACGGTCGCCTGGCTCGAACGCCACCTCCAAACTTATA
>JBIILC010000030.1:0-20571 GCA_044232865.1 Opitutales bacterium
CTGAACGGGCCCTTCACCGCCGTCATCAAGGCGGACGCCAAGGTCGCGACCAATGCCTCGCTCAGCTGGCGCACCAAGGAGCAGACCGACTTCCTGCCCGCCAACCTCGTCCGCTTCACCCTGCCCGCCGGGGCCTCTGAACAGAGCGTCACCCTGCCTGTTAACGGCCAAGCCATTCACGTTCGCTTCAATCTCGGCGACCAGACGGACGGCCTGCGCATCGGTTCGATCGAACTCCGCCCCGCCAAGGGAGCTTCGGACCGAAGCGATTTCAGTACAGCCGGCCGCTGAACCAAAGTCCGTCGTTACGCACATTTGGCTGTCCACCCCCCTCGACGAGGGTAGGTTCAGACTACCCCATGAACATGCGCGCCCTTCTCGCCTGCCTGCTCGCCCTGTCGCCCCTCGGCGCCGCCGAGCGCCCGAATATCCTGCTCATCGTCGCGGATGACCTAGGCTGGTCCGACGTAGGCTGGCACGGCGGCTTCGGCAAGACGCCAAACATGGACAAGCTCGTGCGAGCCGGCGTGGAACTCGACCAACACTACGTCCAGCCCGTCTGCACTCCCACGCGCGCCGCGCTGATGAGCGGTCGTTGCCCGGGGCGCTTCGGCCCCCAGGCGCTGAGCCCGAGCAACCTCCGCGCGATGCCGCTCGGCACGACTACGCTCGCCTCCGCCTTGAAGTCGGTCGGCTACCGCACCCACCTCGCTGGCAAGTGGCACCTCGGCGCCCGGCCAGAATGGATTCCTAACGCTTACGGTTTCGACACCAGCTACGGCACACTGACCGGCGCCGCCGATCCGTGGACGCATAAATACCGCAAAGGTAATCCTTACGAGGATACCTGGCATCGCGACGGCAAGATCTACCGGGAGGAAGGCAACGCCACCGAACTCATCGCCGCCGAAGCCTTGCAGCGCATCACGCAAGGCGGCGACCAGCCTTGGTTCATGTATGTCCCTTTCCACGCCGTGCATACGCCGGTGGATGCGCCCGCTGAATACAAGCGGCCCTACGACGGCGTGAAGTTTCACGACGACCCCGTTAAGCACGAATCCCGTCTGCGCATGGCTGCGATGGTCACGCAGCTCGACGCCAAAATCGGCGCCTTCGTCGCCGCCCTCGAGCGCACCGGTCAGCGCGAGAAGACGCTCATCATCTTCACCTCCGACAATGGCGGCATCGAGAGCCTGCAGAACGCTTACGTCGGCGACGTACCCCACTCGCCCTTCAATAGTGAGAACGACCCCTTGCGCGGGCAGAAGAATACCCTCTACGAAGGCGGCACGCGCGTCTGCGCCTTCGCACACTGGTCCGGCAAGCTCAAGCCCTCCAAGATTGCCGCCCCGCTCTACGTCGGCGACTGGCTGCCGACCATCGCGGGCCTGACCGGGTTCCAGTCCGCCCAAGACCCGAAGTGGGATGGCCTCGACCGCTGGAAGGTACTCACGGGCGAAGACGCCACTCCCGCACCGCGGACAATCTACATCGGCCACGCGCAAGGACGCTCCGTCCGCCACGGAGACTGGAAGCTCATCGCCATGAACAAGGGGAAGCCGCAGCTTTTTAATATCGGCGCCGACCCCTTCGAGCAGAACGACCTTGCGCTCAAAGAACCCCAGCGCCTCGAAGAAATGCGCACAAGGCTCGCCGCCGAATTCGCCAAGGACGACAAAGTAATGCCCGCCGACCTCAAAGGCCTGCCCCACTGATTCGCCCTGCCCCTACCCCTGCCCCTGCCCCAAACCCTAACCCTCTTCATCCCCATGCGTCTCCTCGCCTTGCTCCTCGCTCCGCTCGTAGCCGTCGCCGCTGACAAGCCGAACGTCATCTTCATCCTCGCCGACGACTTGGGCGCGCATGACCTCGGCTGCTTCGGCAGCACGTTCTACGAGACCCCGAACCTCGACCGCCTGGCCAAGCGCGGTACCCGCTTCACGCAGGCCTACGCCGCCAGCCCGCTCTGCTCGCCCACTCGCTCGAGTATCCTCGTCGGCCAATACCCGGCCCGCACTGGCATCACCGCGCCGGTCTGCCATCTGCCGACGGTGCAGCTCGAGAAAAACCTCGCCGAGAACGAGAACGGTAAAACCCGCGTGCTCGTGGCCAACAGCGTCACCCGACTGAAGCCTGAATATTTCACACTCGCCGAAGCGCTCAAGGAAGCCGGCTACGCGACCGCGCATTTCGGCAAGTGGCACCTCGGATACAACCTGAAACCCGGCGACCACTACGAACCGAAGGATCAAGGCTTCGACTCTGATTTCCCGCACACGCCCAACGCACCCGGCCCCGGCGGTGGCGGCGGCTACCTCGCCCCGTGGAAGTTCATCAAGGATCCGACGTTCACGGACGAGGCTGGCGTGAACATCGAAGATCGCATGTCCAAGGAAGCCGCGAAGTATATCGCGGCCCATAAGGATAAGCCATTCTACCTGAACTACTGGGCCTTCTCGGTCCATTCCCCATGGAACGCCCGCGCGGACTATATCGAACACTTCAAGGCCAAGGCCGACCCGAAGAACCCGCAGCATAACCCCCTCTACGCCGCGATGGTGAAGACCCTCGACGACGGTATCGGCCGACTCCTTCAGGCCGTCGACGACGCCGGTATCGCCGACAACACGATCATCGTGTTTTATTCTGACAACGGCGGCTACGCCTACCCGCCCAAGAAGACCGATCCGGAGGGATACGCCGACATCCCAGCTACCAGTAACCTGCCCCTCCGCAGCGGTAAGGCCTCGCTCTACGAAGGCGGCACCCGCGAGCCGTTTATCTTTACCTGGCCCGGCAAGGCCAAGGCCGGCGCGACCAGCGACATCCTCTTCCAGTCCGTAGACTTCTACCCGACGCTGCTGTCGTTCCTCGGCCTGACGCCGCGTGCCGGCCTCAAGCTCGACGGCCATGACCAGTCCAAGGCCCTGCTCGGCGGCGATTCGCCCCGTGACCGTGTCTTCTGTCACTTCCCGCACGGCACCGCCACGCGCGACTCCGTCATGGACGGTTTCTACGCCGGCACCTACGTTCGCAAGGGCGACTGGAAGCTGCTCCGTTTCTACGCGCGTAATGACGACGGATCCGACGACCTCGAGCTCTACGATCTGAAGAACGACCTCGGCGAACGCCGTAACCTCGCCAAGGAGAAGTCCGAGCTCGTGAAGGAACTCAACGGCCTCATCACCGACTTCCTCAAGGACACCGAAGCGGTTATTCCGAAACTGAATCCCAACTTCGGGAAGAGCACCCCCAAGGCGCCGGCCAAGAAGAAAGCCCTAGCGCCGGACGATCTCCCTGGAGGCTGGAAAAACCGCGCCGGCAAGGCTTCGCTTGTCGAGGGAGCGTTGCATCTTGAATCCAAGGGTGCGGACTCCTTCATCGGCGTCGGTGCCGGCCTCAGCGTCGGCCCGGCCAAGCTCTCCTTCCGCATCCGCGCCCCGCAGGCCGGCGAAGGTCGCATCGCCCTCCTGGGCGCAGCGGGCGGCGCCGAGGCGCTCTCCGTGCCTTACCGGACATCCGGCGAAGCCGCGTGGCAGACCGTCACCGTGGAACTGAACGCCAAGCAAGCGGCGAACATCCTTCGACTCTACCTGCCCGCAGGCTCCGCCGCAGTGGACCTGGACGACATCGTCCTGACCCCTGCCCAAGGCGCGCCCCGTCGCTGGGAATTCTGAGCTAATTCTCGGGCCGGAGGGGTAGTATTTAATACCTAGGAGGGGAACAACCCTCCAGGTAAGCGTATCTTATGTCGTGTTTGCCCTAATCCGGCTTCCCCTCTGCCATTAACCTCTTTTATTCAAGACACCCCTTCCCCATGCGTAAGCCCCTCTTGGCGCTCCTGCCTTTCCTCGTAACCGCTTCCTTCGCGGCCGAAGAGAAAGTCGAGTTCAACCGCGACATCCGCCCGATCGTCGCCGAAAACTGCTTCCACTGCCACGGCCCGGATCCGGGCACCCGCAAGGTCGGCCTACGCCTCGACACCGAAGCGGGCTTCTTCGCCGCACGCGTTGATAAGAAAGGGAATGAAGAGCCGCCGACCGTCATCAAAGGCCAGCCAGACAAGAGCACCCTCTACCAGCGCATGCTCTCCAAGGACGAGGATGAGATCATGCCTCCTCCCGAAACCCACAAGAAGCTGCTGCCTGACCAGATCGCGCTCGTCCGCCGTTGGATCGAGCAAGGCGCGCCGTGGCAACCACACTGGTCACTCGTCTCCCCGCAGGCGGCGACGCTGCCCAAGACTTCCGATGATACCTGGGCTAAGCAGCCCATCGACCGCTTCGTCCGCGCCAAGCTCGACGCCGCCGGACTCAAGCCCGCGCCTGAAGCCGATGCCGCCACGATCATCCGCCGTGTCAGCCTCGACGTCATCGGCCTGCCCCCCTCCCCTGCCCTGCTGACCAAGCACCTACCCAAGGACGGCGCCCGCCTCAGCGAGGCACAGCTCTCCGCCCTCATCGACGAGCTGATGGCCCTGCCGGCCTATGGCGAACACCGCGCCCGTTACTGGCTCGACGCCGCCCGCTACGCCGATTCGCACGGCCTGCACTTCGACGCCTATCGTGAGATGTGGCCCTACCGCGACTGGGTCGTGAAGTCATTCAACCGCAACCAGCCCTTCGATCAGTTCACCGTCGAGCAGCTCGCCGGCGATCTGCTTCCTAACCCAACCGAAGAACAACGTATCGCCACCGGCCTCCAGCGCTGCAACCCGACCACCAACGAAGGCGGCACCATCGTAGAAGAGAACCTCGCCAACTATGCGGCCGACCGCGTGCAGACCATGGGATGGGTCTACCTCGGCCTGACCACCAACTGCGCCCAGTGCCATGACCATAAGTTCGACCCGTTCTCGCAGAAGGATTTCTATGCGATGTCCGCCTTCTTCCGGAACACCACCCAAGGCGGCCTCGATGGTAACGTAAAGGATGGCAAGGGCCCCGTGCTCACTCTGCCGACTGACGCCGATCGTCCGCGCTGGAACGCGCTGCCCGCCGAGATCGCTAAAGGCAACGAACAGGTCGCCTCAGCCCGTATGCTCGGCACCCCGATTTTTGAAAAGTGGTTCGCGACGGCCAAGGCCGCCGATCTCGACGCGGACATCCCCGCCAAGGACCTCGTCGCCCGTCTCGCGCTGAACGAAGGCAAGGGCCTGCCGGCCGGGACCACCGCCGCGGGCGAACCCGTCACCTGGAACAAGGCCGGCAAGATCGGTCCGGCTCCGGTCTTCAAGAAAGGCTCCCACCTGGTCGTCGGCGACGCCGGTGACTTCGGCACCAAGCAGGCGTTCTCCGCCGCCGCCTGGATCAAGGCCGACAAGGTCGAAGGCACCGGCGCGATCGTCGCGCGCATGGATGACCCGAAGGGTGCCCAAGGCTGGAATTTCTTCCAGTCGGGACGCAACCTCGGCGTCTACATCATCAGCCAATGGCCCAACGACGCCATCAAGGTGGTGACCACGCGCAATGCCATCAACACGGCCTATCAGCATGTACTCATGACCTATGACGGCAGCGGCAAGGCCGCCGGCGTGAAAATCTACGTCAACGGCGTGCTCGCCGAGACCCGCGCCGAGGTCGACAAACTCAAGACCGCCAGCAAGGCCGCCACCCCAACGCGTATCGGCCAGCGCAGCCAGAGCGAACCGTTCCACGGCTCGATCCAGGACGTCTTCCTCTACGCCCGCGCCCTTGAACCGAACGAGGTGACGACGCTCGCCAAGCTCGGCACCCTGCGTCAGTCGCTCGCCGGCAAGCCCAACGCCCAGCAGAAGAAAGCCCTTCGCGAGCACTTCCTGCTCAACCGCGACGCGCCGTTCAAGCTCGCCTCGAACGCCGTCGCAAAGCTCACCGCCGAGCAGACCATGATCCGTGGCCGCAGTCCGATGACCCACGTGCAGGAAGAGAAGATGGATAGCCCGGCAATGGCCAACATCCTGATCCGTGGCGCCTACGAAAACAAGGGTGAGGCCGTCGCCGCCGAGATTCCCTCCGCGCTCGGCAAACTTCCCGCGGACTCCCCGCGCAATCGCCTCGGTCTGGCGAAATGGATCATCAGCGACGCCAACCCGCTCACCACCCGCGTGACCGTCAACCGCATGTGGCAGGAGCTCTTCGGCACGGGCCTGGTCAAGACGTCCGAGGATTTCGGCATCATGGGTAGCCTGCCCTCCCACCCCGAGCTCCTTGACTGGCTGGCCATCGATTTCCGAGCCAATGGCTGGGATGTGAAGCGCTTCTACAAGCAGATCCTGATGAGCGCGACCTATCGCCAGGCCGCACTCAATACCCCGCAGAAGACCGAGAAAGACCGAGACAACGCTCTCTTCAGCCGCGGTCCACGATTCCGCATGGACGCCGAGATGCTCCGCGACCAGGCGCTCGCCGTCAGTGGCACGCTCTCGCCTCGCATGGGCGGCCCGGGCACGAAGCCCTACCAGCCCGAGAACATCTGGGAAGTCGTCGGCGTCGGGATCCAGGCCTACAAACCCGACTCGGGCGAGAACCTCTACCGCCGCTCGCTCTACAACTACTGGCGACGCATGGCCCCGCCCGCGAGCCTCGACCTCTTCAACGCCCCGTCGCGCGAGGTCTCCTGCGTCCGCCGCGACCGCACCAACACGCCCCTCCAAGCGCTGGTGATGCTCAACGATCCGCAATACGTGGAGGCTTCCCGCATCCTTGCGCAGCACACCCTACAGGCCGGCGGCGACGACGTTGCCCGCCTTAACGCCGCGGCCCTCCGCCTACTCAGCCGCCCGCTCAAGCCCGCCGAGACGGCAATCCTGACAGATAGCCTTGGCAAACTGCGCGCCCACTATGTCGCCCAGCCCGCTGACGCCGAAGCGCTGCTGAAGGTCGGCGATTCGAAGTCCGACGAGAAGCTCGCCAAACCCGAGCTCGCCGCCTGGACGATGGTCTGCAGCCAGCTCCTCAACCTCGACGAAGTCCTTAACAAATAAACACCATGTCCATCCTCCACGAGTGGAACACCCTCCAGACCCGCCGCCGCTTCCTCGGCACGGGCGCCAACGTCCTCGGCGCCGCCGCGCTGACCAGCCTCCTCGGCAGCTCCCTCGCGCACGCCGCGCCGGGCGCAATCAAGACGCAGCACCTGCCGAAGGCCAAGCGCGTCATCTACCTCCACATGGTCGGCGGCCCCTCCCAGATGGACCTCTTCGACTACAAGCCGAAGATGAAGGAGATGTACGACAAGGACCTGCCCCAAAGCATTCGCAGCGGCCAGCGCCTCACGACCATGACCAGCGGCCAAGCCCGCTTCCCCATCGCCCCTTCGAAGTATAACTTCAGCCAGCACGGCCAATGCGGCATGTGGTTGAATTCGGAACTGCTCCCGAACCTCGGTAAGAACGCCGATGACATCTGCTGGATGCGCTCGCTCAACACCGAGGCGATCAACCACGAGCCAGCCATCTGCGCCATGCAGACCGGCAATCAGATCACCGGCCGTCCCTGCCTCGGCTCCTGGGCCTCCTACGGCCTCGGCTCCGCGAACGATAACCTGCCGAACTTCGTGGTCCTCATCGCGACTCCGACGAACCGCGACCAGGAGCAGGCCATCTCCAGTCGACTATGGTCCAGCGGCTACCTGCCCGGCGAACACGCCGGTGTTTCCTTCCGCAGCAAAGGCGACCCCATCCTGTTCATCAACAACCCTCCCGGCGTGCCTGACGACCTGCGCAAGCAGACCATCGACGGCATCAACCAGCTCAACCGCCTCAACTACGAGACCGTCGGCGACCCGGAGACCCATACCCGCATCAAGCAGTATGAGATGGCCTTCCGCATGCAGGCCAGCGTCCCCGAACTGACGGATCTCGCCAAGGAGCCCGAACACATCTTCAAGCTCTACGGTGAGGAAGCCCGTAAGCGCGGCAGCTTCGCGAACAGCGTGCTCATGGCCCGCCGCCTCGTCGAACGCGGCGTCCGCTTCGTCCAGATCTACCATAACAACTGGGACCACCATTCCAACGTCAGCGGCCGCATGCCCAGCCAGTGCAAGGACATCGACCAACCCTGCCACGCCCTCATCGAGGACCTCAAGCAGCGCGGCATGTTCGACGACACGCTCATCGTCTGGGGCGGAGAATTCGGCCGCACGATTTACAGTCAGGGCGGACTCACCAAGGAGAACTACGGTCGCGACCACCACCCGCGCTGCTTCTCCATGTGGATGGCCGGCGGCGGCGCCAAGGGCGGCCAAATCTACGGCGAGACCGACGAATTCAGCTACAACATCGTCAAGGACCCCCTTCCGATCAACGACTTCCACGCCACAGTCCTTCACCTCCTTGGTTACGACCACGAACGCTTCACCTACAAGTATCAAGGCCTGGACCAGAAGCTCACCGGCGTACTCCCGACCAAGGTCGTCAAGGCGTTGGTCGCTTAGCAGGGCTAGGGCTAGGGCCAGAGACAGGGCTAGGCTAACCCCCTAGCCCTTCTTGTTGCCTACCATTCCCACCCCTAGCCCTGTCCCAAGCCCTAGCCCTGACTGTTTCCACCTTTGCACTTTTGCACCTTTGCACTGTATCTTCCCCCCCCCCACCCCACCCCCTCACCCCATGCAGCCCCTTAGTCGCTCCCTCTGGCCAACCGGCCAACTGGTCAACTGGTCAACTCTGCTTCTCTGTCTCCTCGCCCTCCCTCTCGCCGCCGCCGACGACACCGCCTGGCTGCAGACGAAGGGCACGTTGATCTTCCATGACGCCTTCGAACGCGAAGAAACTGGCACCGGCCTCAAGGACATCGGCAACGGCTGGGAAAGCGCCACAGCCGATCGCGTCCCGAAGCTCAAGCAGGCCGACCTCGACGCCGGGATCATGAAGATCGCCAGCGCGACCAAGGAGGCCGGCCACGCCGCCCATATTCACCACGACGCCGGGTTCGCCGACGGCGGCGTGATCGTGCGCTTCAAGTTCCCCGGACTCAATAAGGCCGAGATGCTCGTGACAGGCTTCGTCGACCGCGAACTCAAAGACGTGCACGCCGGCCACCTTTGCTACGCCACCCTCTCGCAGACTGACCTGAACCTCTCGGACCGTAAGACGGGCTCGATGAACCTCGCGGTGAAAAAGAAGCGTGCAGACGATGCGGCCGCGAAGCGGAAGCCCGACCCGGCCTTTGAAGCGATGCTCAAGAAGAAGTCGCAGACCACCCCTTTGAAGGCCGACCAAGAATGGCACGTATACACTCTGGTCACCGAAGGGGACGAGATGCGCTTCAGCCTCGATGGCAAACTCATCGCCAGTCATCGCTCGGAGGGCTACGCCCACGAGATGAAGCGCTGGTTCAGCTTCCTCGCGAACTCGACGGTCTGGATCGATGACGTGAAGATCTATAAGGTCCGCTGAGCAATGAGGCTACTCGGCATCGAAGGCGGCGGTACACGCACCTCGGCCTTGCTGGTCGAAGGTACGGATACCGTCCTCGCCTCGTTCGCCGTCGGGCCCGGTAATCTCAAGCTCCTCAACGGCGAGGAACTCGCCACCCTGCTCGCTTCGATTCGCGATCAGCTCCCGGCCGAGCCGGACCGTATCGGCATCGGCATGGCCGGGGTCCGCTCCGCCAGCGACCGCGAGCGCCTTAGTCGCGCCGTGGCGACTACCTGGCCGGGCGTCCCTTCCGTCGTCGGCGACGACCTAATCCTAGCGCTGGAAGCCGGCGAATGGCCGGCGGACTGCGCCGCCCAAGTCCTCCAGCTCAGTGGCACGGGCTCTTGCTGCCTCGGACGCCATCGCACCGGCACTACGGTGAAGATCGGTGGTCGCGGCCATATCATCGGTGACCGGGGCAGCGCGTGCGATATCGCCGTCCACGCCCTTCGCTCGACGGTCACGATCTCCGACATCGACGCCGACTGGCCGCGCCTCGGTGCCGACATGGTCGCCTTCCTCCAGATGAACGACCCAGAGTCGCTCATCGAATGGTCAATGACCGCCAGCAAGGCCGAGATCGCCTCACTTGCCCAAGTGGTCTTCGAAGCCGCGGTTACCCGTCAGGACGAGATTGCCGTCGCCATCCTGCGCCGCGTTTCCGAACGACTGAGCAAGGACGCTGTCCACTGCGCTGCCCGCGTCGCCAAGCCCGGCGAGAAAGTGCAGTTTCTGCTCAACGGCTCGACGCTCCTGAAGAACGGCTGGTTCGCGGACGAAGTCGCCGCCAAGATCCTCGCCGCCCGCCCAGGCAGCGAAGTCACCCGACTCTCCCGTCCCGGCACTTGGGGCGCCATCGCCATGGCCCGTCAGGCCAGTGCAAAATCTTCGACCGCCAACGCCAACGCCCCGGTGGAAGCCAAGCCCACCAGCTGGCGCCCCGTCGCAAGTGCCCCGACCGAAGGACGTAATCCGAAATCTACCGGCTTCGCGGAGATGTCTCTCACAGAAGCGATCAAGCTGATGCTCGCGGAAGATGCCACCCTCCCCGGTAAGGTCCTCGCGGAAAGCGCTCACATCGAATGGACGGTCGATGCAGTCTCCCGTGCATTCTCCTCCGGTGGCCGCCTGATCTATTGCGGAGCCGGTACAAGCGGCCGACTCGGCGTCCTCGATGCCAGCGAATGCCCACCGACCTTCCGTACGCCCACCTCGCTCGTCCAAGGTATCATCGCCGGCGGCCGCAGTGCCCTCTGGAGTGCCGTCGAAGGCGCCGAGGACGACGAATCCGACGGCGTGCGCTCCATCGCCTCCCGTTCGGTGACGGCTCAGGATGTCGTCATTGGCATCTCTGCCAGCGGCCATGCGCCCTTCATCTGGGGCTGCCTGGCCGAAGCCCGACGACGCGGAGCCAAGACCGTCCTCGTCGCCTGTAATCCGGGTTATCGCGACCACCCGCTCCTCGACCGAGCCATCCTGCCCGACACCGGCCCCGAAGTGCTCACCGGCTCCACGCGCCTCAAAGCTGGTACGGCCACTAAACTCGTGCTCAACCTGATCACCACGCTCGCCCTCGCCCGCTCCGGCAAAGTCATGAGCAACCTGATGATCGACCTCAATCCCTCGAACTCGAAGCTCCGCGGTCGGGCGATTCGTATCGTGCGAGACTTGACCGGCGCCGACGAAGCTGCCGCCCGTCAGGCGCTTGAGGCCAACGGCTGGGTGGTTCGCCAGGCCTGCGCGAAACTCACCCTACCTTAACTCTGACCCCATGCGACGCCACCTCCTCCTCGCTTTAGGGCTCTTGCTTTCCCTGCCCGTCGCCCGGGCCGTCGAGGCCGACGTGATCGTCTACGGAGCCACGCCCGGAGGCTTCTGCGCCGCGATCGCCGCCGCCCGCGAAGGTGCCAAGGTCGTCCTGCTCGAACCGACCGCCCACGTCGGCGGCGTCAACACAGGCGGACTGAGCTTCAGCGATTCTAATCAGACCGTGCGCTCCACTCTGCTCGGTCTGTTCGAGGAATGGCATACGCGCATCGCCGCCGATTATGCCGCCCGCGGGGTGAAGCTTCCTTACGATGTCGCAGTGAAGGATAACTCCGTCTGGACCTACGAACCGCACGTCGCCGCCCGCGTGACGAATGCGATGCTCAAGGAAGCCGGCGTGACCGTGCTGACGAAGCAGCCGCTGGAATCCCTCGAGAAGGAAGGCACCAAAATCGCCAGCCTCCGTACCACCGCGGGCGTGCACACCGCCAAGGTCTTCATCGATGCCACCTACGAAGGTGACCTACTGGCCAAGTCCGGTGTCGTCTGGCATCTCGGCCGCGAAAGCCGCGACGAATACGGTGAGAGCCTAGCCGGACGCCAGTATCCGAAACAGAAGATGGAGATCAATGGCTTCGACGCCAACGGCCTGCCACTCCCCTTCATCACGACCGTGCGCAAGGGTGACGACCAAGAAGGCGAACAATCGGTCATGGTCTACAGCTTCCGCCTTTGTCTCACGAAGGACCCGGCCAATCGCGTCGCCTTCCCTGCGCCCAAGGCCTACGACCCCGCACGCTTCGAACTCGTCCGCCGTTATTTCCAAAAATACCCGAACGCTCCCCTGCCCTGGGACCTCTACCCGCTGCCGGGTAAAAAATTCGACGCCAATAACGGCATCGGGAAGATGTTCTCCATGGGCCTCGTCGGCGAAGCCAACGGCTGGTGTGCCTCCGATCCAAAGGGGCGCGTCGCGTTATGGGAAAAACATAAGCAGTACACCCTCGAGTTCTATCAGTTCCTGACGACGGACGCCGCCGTGCCGGCGAAGATCCGCGCCACGATGGCCGAACTGGGCCTCTGCCGCGATGAGTTCGCCGAGACCGACCACTGGTCGCCCCAGCTCTACGTCCGCGAGGGTCGACGGATGGACGGACGTTATACGCTGACGCAAAAAGACGTTATCGATGACCCGAAGAAAGACGACGCCATCGCAATCTCGTCCTTCCCCATCGACTCGCATGATTGTCGGCGCATCGCACTGCCCGACGGCGTGATCAACGAGGGAACGATCATGCCGGTCCGTATACCCGGACGCCGCCACGGCTATGCCTACCATGTCCCTTATCGCGCCATCACGCCCGCTTCGTCTGAGTGCACCAACCTCCTCGTGCCGGTCGCCCTCTCCGCCACGCACGTCGCCTACTCCTCCATCCGTGTCGAACCAACCTGGATGACCATCGGCCAAAGCGCCGGCATCGCTGCTGCCCTCGCCGCCAAGGCCGGCGTGAGCGTACAGGCCTTGGACTACGCCCAGCTCCGTGCCCGCCTGCTCGCCAAGCGTCAGGTGCTTGACCTGCCCGTGCTTGAGCCGCTGACCACCAGGCCCGCCCGCCCAGCAGACCCGGTGTCGCTCGATCCAAAATCGTTACCCGGCCTGATCCTCGACGACGCGCAGGCCGAACTTTCCGGGGATTGGGAACGCTCCACGAACTTCAAGCCTCACGTCGGCACGGCTTACCTGCACGACGAACAGCGCTCCGATGGCAAGTCGCGCGCGGTCTTCCGCTTCAAGGCGCCAGCCGACGGTGAGTTCGAGCTGCGCATGGCCTACTCCGCCCACCCCACTCGTACGACGCGACTTCCAGTCGCGCTCACGAACGGCCCACAAGTTCAGACCTTCACCGTCGACCAGACGATCGCCCTACCTTCGGGAGACGCCTTCCGCACCATCGGTTCGGTCCGCCTGCGCCGTGACGGAGACTATTTACTAGAAGTCACGAACAAGGACACCGGCGGCTTCGTCATCGTCGACGCCTTCCAATTGCTCCCGGTCGCCACCCCTACTAAATAAACCCCATGAAGACTCGACTGCTCCTCTGCCTCGCGGCCCTGCTCGCAGGTTGCTCCACGTCTAAGCAGGACGACAAGACAGCCACTTCACTTCTGCCTGCCGGCTGGGATGCCAAGGCCGCCGGTGATAAGGTCATGGCCGGACTGATCAAAGCCAGCGGCCCCGAAGTCAAAGGCGCCCATGACTCCCACCTGGCCATCGTGGGTGACCGCGCGTTCGTGATTTCGGAAGTCAACGACCGTCAGGCCAGCGAGAACGCCGGCTGGCCCTTCATCTACGCCTCCCTCTCGATCATCGACCTCCGCAACGAACGCCTACTCGACGTGATGACGGTGGCTCGATCCGAGCAGGCCTTCGCCAACGAGACGCTGGCCGTCGGTGCCTGCTTCGTCCCCCGCGTAAAGCAAATCGGCCCGGAGACCTTGCGCTGCTGGTTCGCGAGCGAACAGCCGGGCAAGCGCCAGTCCCAAACCTATTACCGCGACTTAGACCTACGTACCATGACGTTTGAGCCGGAAATCCATCGCATGAAGCTGACGACGAGCGAAGGCACCTTCGACCTGCAGCCAAAGCATCTCTACGCCGACGCCGCCAAGCAGGGCTTCCAGCGCAAGCCGGTCGACGCGGGCCTGTACCTCTTCGACAACTTCAAGGAGTTCGACGGCAAGACTTACATTGCAATCAACAACTACCTCGGCGCCCAACAGGCCCTCTGCACCCTGAATGCAGCCGCCGACACGCTCACGGTCGTCGGTCACTTCAACGGCCCTGGCGAACCCGCGCTGACCGAACCCGCCGTCAACCGCCTGCCCGATGGCACCTGGCTCGCGATCTCGCGCAAGGAAAATGGTGACCGCAACTACTGGTTCTCCGAAAGCAAAGACGGTAAGACGTGGACGACCGGCGCCGAGAAGGACTTCGTGAAGAACGGCGCCGCCTCCAAGCCAACTTTCGACAAGTTCAACGGCGTCTATTACCTCGGCTGGCAAGAACGTACCCAGATCGACAAGGTCAGCCGCAGTGTCTTCAATCTCGACGTGTCGAAAGACGGCAAGACTTGGGAACGCAAATACCGCTTCGAGACGACAAAGTCCTTCCAATACCCCACTTTCGTTGAGGCCAACGGCCAGGTCTGGTTCTGCGTCACCCAAGGCGACTCCGATCCCAGCCGCAAGGAACGCATCATGTTCGGTCGGCTGGAGTAATCATAAGGCCTCGAATAGGCGTTTTTCCAAAAACTCCTCGCAACCATTCGGGGCGTTGGGTGTATTACTGATACCCCTATGCGATTCCTCGCCTCCCTCCTCCTCGCCGCGACGGTTAGCGCCGCGCCAGTCTCCTTCGACAAGCAGACGGTCACAAAAGACTTTGTGGCCGAAGGGTGTGCCGTCGCTGACTTCAACCATGACGGCATCCCGGACGTTACCGCCGGTCGCTACATTTGGGTCGGACCGGACTTCAAACAGAAGGTAGCCTATACGCCTGAACGCAATAACCCCACCGGGCCCAACAAGACACCCTACACCCCTGACACCGGCTACTCCGACTACTTCATCCAGTTCGCTTACGACTTCAACGGCGACGGCTGGCAAGACATCCTGGTCTACGGCCTCCCAGGCGACCCCGCCTACGTGTTCGAAAACCCAAAGGGCAAAAGCGGAGATTGGACCCGACATAACATCTTCGACGTCGCCGACGGCGAGTCGCCCGACCTCGTCGACGTCAACGGCGACGGCAAGCCCGAGTTGCTCTGCCACTCCAGCGACCTCGTAAAACCCACCAAAGCAAAGGGAGGAAAGTCCGGAGGCCAGTTCGGCTACGTGGAGATTGACTGGAAGAACCCCTTCGCGAAAGGCCGCTTCCGCCCGATCACATCCAAGACGCCAGCCAATGACGTCAAAATCTTCAAGTATACGCACGGCTACGGCGCCGGTGACGTCAACGGCGACGGCCGCGTCGACATCCTCGAGAAAGACGGCTGGTACGAACAGCCTGCCAACACCTCCAAGGACTCGGATTGGAAATTCCACCCGAACAACTTCGGTCAAGGCGGAGCCCAGATGTATGTTTACGACGTCAACAAGGACGGACGCAACGACGTCATCACCAGCATCAAGGCCCACGGCTATGGCCTCTCCTGGTTCGAACAGAATAATGACGGAACCTTCACGGAACGCGTCATCCTCGGCAAGACCAAGGAAGAGAACGCCGCCGGGGCTGGCTTCAGCCAGATCCATGCCGTCCAGCTCGCCGATATCAATGGCGACGGCTTGCTCGACATCGTCACGGGCAAGCGCCGCTGGGCCCACGGTCCCGCCAAGGACGACGAACCGATGGCTGATCCCGTGCTCTGCTGGTTCGAACTCAAGCGCGACGGCCAAGGCGGTGCGAGCTACACCAAACACCTCATCGACAGCGACAGCGGCGTCGGCACCCAATTCTTCACCGGCAAGGTGAACCAAGACAACAAGCCCGACATCGTGATCGGCAATAAGCACGGCGTGTTCGTCTTCACCCAGAAGTAAACCACTCCACATTCCCCATAATGGGGTCAGACCCTATTAATGGGGTCTGACCCCATTGTTTTTGCACCGTCACGACTTTACGCCCAACTTACCTCAACCCCCATGCGCCCCCTGCTCTGCCTAATCGTTGCCCTGACGGCGTCCGCCGCCGACCGGCCCAACGTGCTCTGGTTCATCGTCGACGACATGTCGGCCAACCTCGGGAGTTACGGCGAGACCACCATCGCCACCCCGCACGTGGACCGGCTCGCTCAAGAAGGCACCCGCTTCAGCCGAGCCTACGTGACGGCGCCGGTCTGCTCACCTTGTCGTTCGGCCTTGGTCACGGGGATGTACCAGACGACCATCGGCGCCCACCATCACCGGAGCGGTCGCGGCGAGCTGAAGATCACGCTGCCCAAGGAGGTCACGCCGACGCCAAAGATTTTCCAGCAAGGTGGCTATTACACCTGCATCGGTAGCGGACTGACTGACCTAGACTTCCGCGGTCTACCCTTCGGCGCCGGCAAGGGCAAGAAGGCCAAGACGGGCGGCACGAATCGCCTCGGCAAGACGGACTATAACTTCGAGTGGGACCCCGCCATCTACGACTCGCACGATTGGGCCGGTCGCAAGGCGGGACAGCCGTTCTTCATGCAGGTGCAGCTTAATGGCGGCAAACTGCGTGAAGGAGCCGAAGCGGGCCGAGTTAAATTCCGTGAACATGTCGTCAGTGAATTGGGTGCCTGCACCGACCCCACCAAGGTCACCCTGCCGCCCTACTATCCTCGCGATACTGTGCTGCTTCAGGACTGGGCCGACTACCTCGACGCGGTCCGCCTGACCGATATGCATGTCGGGCGCGTGATCGCTCGCCTCGAAAAGGAAGGCCAGCTGGCGAATACGTTGATTGTCTTCATGACCGACCACGGCATCAGCCATGCCCGCGGCAAGCAGTTCCTCTATGAAGAAGGTGCGCACGTGCCGCTCGTCATCCGTGGTCCCGGCATCCCCGCCGGCCAAGTCCGCCCAGACCTGGTCGAGCATATCGACCTCGCCGCCCTCTCCCTCTCGGCCGCCGGCCTCGGCGTGCCGGCCTGGATGCAAGGCAGGGATATCCTCGCCGCCAACTATGCGAAGCGCGATGAAGCCTTCTCCGCCCGCGACCGCTGCGACGAGACCACGGAGAAAATCCGTAGCCTGCGCACGGACAAGTTCATCTACATCCGCAACTTCCACCCCGAACGCCCGCACCTCCAGCCCTGCGCCTATAAGGACGGTAAGCCAACCGTGCAGCGCCTACGTGAACTGCACGTCGCCGGCCAGCTGCCAGAGCTCTCCGAGAAACTACTCTTCAGCCCAACCCGTCCCCGCGAGGAACTCTACGAACTCACGAAAGATCCTCACCAAATCCGTAACCTCGCGGACGATCCTGCTTACTCCGCTGTGCTGACCGAACACCGCCGCCGACTTGACGCCAAGTTAATCGCGACCAAAGACCCCGGCCCCGAATCCATGGCCATGTATGACAGCGACATGAAGCCGTATGTCGGTAAGGGTAGCCCCGTGATCGAAAGCAATATCGCCCAGATGAAGAAATGGGCCTCCGAGGGAAGATAACTCTATGCGCTCCCTGCTCTGCCTGCTCCTCACGCTGACGGCGTCCGCCGCTAACCGACCCAATATCATCGTCATCCTCGCCGATGACTACGGCTACGGTAGCGCCGGCTGCTATGGCGCCGACCCCAAGCTGGTCCGCACCCCGGCCATCGATCGCCTCGCCGCCGAAGGTCGACGCTTCACCGACGGTAACACAACGTCCTCGGTCTGCTCGCCGACCCGCTACTCCTTGCTGACCGGCCGCTACTGCTGGCGCACGACCCTGAAGCACGAAGTCCTCGGCACCTTCTCGCCGCTCCACATCGAGCCAACGCGCGTGAACCTGGCCTCCATGCTGAAGCAGAAAGGCTACCGCACGGCCTCCGTCGGCAAGTGGCACCTCGGCTACGGCAAAGAAAACGAAGATCCGAAGTGGCGCACGGAGTATAAGGCTGAACTTTCCCCAGGCCCTTTGAATATCGGTTTCGATTACCATTTCGGCGTGCCGAGCAACCACGGCGACCTCACCGGCGTCTACGTCGAGAACCGCTTTGTCTACGGCCTTCGCTCCGGCCAGATTCCCGCGGGCATGAAGCTCGCCGGACCAGCCGCCGACAGCGACGACTACCAGGCGACTTATGGCCAGGAAGATACGGAGAACGGCAGGGCAAATATCCTCGAGATCGACGCACCTCGCCGGAAAAAGGAACGCGTAATGAAAGTGCTGACCGACAAGGCTACGGATTGGCTCGAAGCGCAGCCGAAAGATCAGCCGTTCTTCCTCTATTTCGCCCCGGTCGCGGTCCACAATCCCGTCACGCCCGATAAGGATCTTGCCGGCAAGAGCGCGGCTGGACCCTACGGCGACTGGATTCACGAACTGGATCAAAGCGTCGGTCGCATCCTAGCGACGCTCGACAAGATGGGTGCGACGAAGGATACGCTGGTTCTCTTCACGAGCGATAACGGCGGTGTCTTCAGGCCCGAGAACGAACGTCTCCTCCAGACGACTGCCATCAAGGCTGGACTGAAGATTAACGGCACGCTCCGCGGCAGTAAGCACGACGTCTGGGAGGGCGGCTTCAAGGTGCCCTTCATCGCCCGCTGGCCCGGCAAGGTGCCCGCTGGCTCAACCGCCCCGCAGATGGTGAGCGTCGTTGATATCCTCGCGACCACCGCCGAGTTGGTCGGCACGCCGCTTCCCGCCAAAGACGCAGGCGCGGAGGACAGCCGCAGCTTCCTCTCCGTACTTCTGGGTTCCGTCGACGCCAAAGGCCGCGAAGATATGATCATCCATAGCGCCGACGGCGTCTTCGCCGTCCGCAAGGGCCGCTGGAAGTGGATCGAGGGCGTACCCGTCGAAGAGATCAAGGACGGTGTCCGCAAGACTCGGAAGGACCAGTTTCGCTCTCAGCTCTATGATACTGTCGCTGACCCCGCCGAGACGAAGGACGTCTCCGCGGAGCATCCTGAAGTCGTTGCCGAACTGAGAGATCTCCTCCGACGCTACCGCGATGGTGGCTTCAGCCGCGAACTGCCGGCCGCTGACGTGAAACCCCTGCGCGTCGGCGTCGCCACCCTCCCCGCTCTGACCGGTGCGCTCGCCCTCGATGAACCGTTAGCGAAACTCCCGGGCAAGCCATGGGTCGCTTCCGCCGGCGAATGGTCCGCCCGGGACGGCGGCCTCTTCGCCAAGCCCAAGGGCGGCTCGGAAAAAGCCGCTGGTCTGCGCACCCCGCTAGCCTTCCGCGACGGCACCTTCGACTGCGAACTTAACCTCCAGGGCGCCAACCGCATCTCCCTGCGCTTCGGCTCTGGGGAGGGAGGCTTCCGCCTCGTGGTCTCCCGCACGTCTGCGATCCTCACGAAGAACCCCTCGAAGGGCGAAGCCGCCACCGCCACGGAGGACATCGCCAAGAAGAACCTGAAGCTCGCGGCCGCCGAATGGTATCCAATACGCCTAAGTTTCAAGGGCGATGAGGTGACGGTCCAGGTCAACGAACAGACCTTCAAGGGTAAGCATCCCAGCATCGGCAAGGATAAGACCTCCGTCGATTTCCTGGTCTTCGGAGATGGCGCCGGCTTCCGCAACGTCCGCGTCACCAAATAATCCGATGCGCCCTCTGCTTGGCCTGACCTTCCTCTCCGTCGCACTATTCGCCGATCCGTCTGCCGACCGCAAGGTCGTGCTCGGCCTCGCCGAGACCTGCGACCAAGCGCCCAAGACCTACGTTGCCGATGGCTTCAAGCCCGACGGCACGGCCCGCGCGATCTTCTACGATGCGCTTCCGTGGAACGGCAAGCCCACCCGCGTCTTCGCCTGGATCGGTCTGCCCGCTCAACGCGAAGGCAAGGTCCCTGGCATGGTGCTCATCCACGGTGGCGGCGGCACGGCCTTCAAGGAATGGGTTCAGAAGTGGAACGCCCAAGGCTTCGCGGCCATCAGCATCGCCGTCGAAGGCCAGACCGACGTGAACGAGAACAAAGTGAAAGGCCGCAGCTCGTGGGCGCGTCATGCCTTTGCCGGACCCGCCCGCGACGGCACCTTCGCAGACACGAAACTCCCGCTGAAGGAACAATGGATGTATCACGCGCTCGCCGACACGATGCTGGCGAACTCCCTCCTCCGATCTCTCCCCGAAGTCGACGCCTCGAAGATCGGCGTGATGGGTATCTCCTGGGGCGGCGTCATCACGAGCACGGTCATCGGATTGGATGAACGCTTCGCCTTCGGCATCCCGACCTATGGTTGCGGCCATCTCTTCGACGCCGAGAACCACTGGGGCCGAGCATTGCATGATAACGAAGGCTACCAACAGGTCTGGGACGGCATGAATTACGCCGACCGCGTGAAGTTGCCGGTGCTTTGGCTCTCATGGCCGCAGGACGCCCACTTCCCGCTCGGCTGCCAGGCCGAACACTACCGCAAGACGCCCGGCCCGCGCATGGTCTCACTCATCACGAAGATGGGCCACAGCCACCCGGCCGGCTGGAATCCGCCCGACAGCTACGCCTTTGCGAAGAGCGTGGTCGAGACCGGCAAGCCATGGGGCAGGTCACCTTCTGCCGCCACGAAGGACGGACACGCAATCGCAGTCTTCCATTCCGCGAAGCCGATCACCAGGGCCGTACTCGTGTCGACCACCGACAAGGGCTTCACCGGCACACGCAAGTGGGTCGAGACGCCCGCTGCGGCCGCTAGCGGTGGAGGTGGCACGACCGCTTCCGCC
>JBIILC010000005.1:0-54440 GCA_044232865.1 Opitutales bacterium
AGGCCGTGCTGGCGACGCAGCGCGAGGCCGGCGCGTCGCGAACGACGGAGAATCAGGATGCCTGTGATTAGAAGGGTGCCGTAGACCAATGCTTCGGGAGAGAGCATGGCGTTAAGTTGTCGGGTGGCGATGTGGTCGGCAAATCAAAGAACATCGCACGATTCGGGTGGCGGGAGATGCATCTGGTAGGGCTGGCCATCCTTGGCCGGCCGCGGCCGAGCAGGGATGCTCGGCCCTACCTTGAAATGAACCCCAACAAAAAGGCCGCCCGGGTGGGCGGCCTTTAGAGGACAGCACGTAGTGCTGTCCCTACCTCATGGCTTACTTAGTTTTGGTTTCCTTGGCCGCGGCGACCGATGCGCCGGGGAGCAGGGCAGTCCAGTCGGTTGCGATGCGCACCGCTTCCTGGAGCTGGATATCGTAATCCGGCCAATCGTCATCTTCGAGGGGGTCGCGCATGCGGCTGGCCCGCTTGCTCTTTGCGGCGGAGGCTGGGCCTTCTTTTTTCTCCTGCTCGATGGCCGCATCGAGTTTCACATCCTGAACCTTGAAGGCCTTCTTCGCGTAATCGGAGAGCTCGCGACGGACCTGCTCGCGGAATTCCAGGTCGTCCTTGCGCTCGGTGCTGCGCTGGTCGAGCGAGAGCGACACGTCCTTGCGGACCTGGCGGCTCTTCGTCCAATCGATCGTACGAGAGAGCGTGAGGAATTCCGGGAGCTCGGACTGGCGGCGGGTGGAGCCGGCGGCGAGCTGCGCGATGAGGCTGTCGGAAAGCTTGGCCTTCAGCCAATCGCCTTCGTCGGCCTTAGTGAGCGTGGGCGTGACGGAATCCCAAGGCAGTGGGCGATCGAGGTCGGACTCGGAGACCGGGAGTACTGAATAGACAGAGGGCACCACGATGTCGGCCGGGACGCCCTTGAGTTGGATCGAGGAGCCGCTGGGGGCATACCACTTTTGGATGGTGACCTTCACCGCGGACTTCAGGTTTTTATCGAAGCGGCTGAGTTCGATGATGTTCTGGACTGAGCCTTTGCCGTGCGTGGTCATGTCGCCGACGACGATGGCACGGCGGTGGTCGCGCATCGCCCCAGCGAAGATCTCGGAGGCCGAGGCGGAGAGCTTGGAGGTCAGGACGATCAGCGGTCCGTTCCAGGCGACCTTCTCGTCTTCGTCGCGGTAGTCTTCTGAGCGGCCTTGGCTGTCGCGGACCTGGAGGACGGAGCCCTTCGGGATGAAGAGGCCGGAGATGTCGACCGCCTCGGTGAGGAGGCCGCCGCCGTTCTTGCGGAGATCCATGATGAGGGCCTTCATCCCCATCGCCTTGAGTTTATTGATGAGCTGCTCGATGTCGGCTGAAGGGCTGGAGCCGGAGCCGTCGGCGTTCTTGCCGTAGAACGAAGGGAGGTCGATGACACCGAGGAGCAGCGTGCCGTTGCCGTTGGGTACTTCGAAGGCCTTGGCGGAGGCCATCTGGCCGACGAGCTTGATCTGGTCGCGCTTGAGCACAATCGTCTTGCGGCCGCCAGCGGCCATGTCGACGAGGAGACGGACCGAGGAGCCCTGTTTGCCGCGGATGCGGCTGATGGCCTTCGAGAGGCGCATGCCGACGATGTCTTCCATCTCGCCCGCAGTGCCTTGGCCGACCGCGATGATCTTGTCGCCCGACTTGGCCTGGCGGGAGAGGTCGAGCGGCCCCCCGGGAAGGATATCCTTGATGACGCAGACCCCGTCTTCGTCCGACAGCGTCGCCCCGATGCCTACGAGCGAGTTGCGCATCGCGATCTCGAATTCTTCCAGCGACTGCTGGGAGAAGAAGGTCGAGTGCGGGTCATACTGGCTCGAGTAGGAGTTAAGGAAGAGCTCCTCGACCTCGTGCTGGTCGAAGTTGAGGTAGGTGCGGGTCTTGTCGTAGCGCTTCTTCAGGCGTGCGGCGGATTCCTTGGTCTTTTCCGGGGTGATCTCCGGGAGGGCTTGGTCCTTAGGAGTCTTGGCGGCACCGGTGCGGTCTTCACCGAGGAGTTCCGAAAGCATGTCGAGGCGGAGGCGGCGGGTCCAGAGGGCGTCGGCGGCTTCCTGGTTGGCGGGCCACTCGGCTTTCTTGCGGTCGACCGGGAAGGTGCCCGGCTGGGTGAGGTCGATCGGCAAGTCGAGGGCGGCGAGGTTTGAGACCGTGCGCTCGTTGACCTTCTTCTTGAAGAGGGCGTAGATTTCGAAAGCTGGGGTCAGGTTGCCGCGCTGGAGATAGAGATCGAGCGTCTTGCCGTAGCGGTTGACGAACTCTTCCACTTCTTCGGCGGTGAAGTACATCTTCGCACCATCGAGGTTTTCGCAGTAGGTCTTCACGACGGAGTTCATGTCAATCGACCCCATATCCTTCTTGCTGATGTGAAGCTTCTCGAGGAGCGCGGCAGTCGCACGCGTCTCGTTCTGCATCGATTGCGTGGTGGTGAAACCGGTGGTCTGGGCGGAGGCCAGTGCTGCCAAAAGAATCGGCAGCAGGAAAAGTCTGAGGCGCATAAAGGGTGGGGTGGGGAAACTTAGCGTAGGCGGGCGCTAAGTTCTTCAAGCCTACGTTTCTCGCTAGCAGTGAGCGAGCCGAATCCCCCAGCCGAAATCTTGTCCAGCAGCCGGTCCATTTCCGCGCGGGCTTGGGCAGGGGTGGGCACGTCACCCGAGGGAAACCCCTCAGTCTCAGGTTCGAAAGCGGGGCTCGGAGCGTCGGTTGGCATGGGTTCCTGCACCTGAGCGTAACTGGGTGCCCAATTTGTCCGGTTGAGATAACGCCAAGCGAGCCAGCCGAAGATCAGGCCACCGAGGTGGGCCGAGTGGGCAATGCCATCGGGCCAGGCAGGTTTCCAGCTGAGCCATTCATGGCGGCTGGGTAATTCCGAGAAGCCCCAGCCAAGGACGGCGAAAAGCGAGACCACGATGAGGAGCCAGCGCACCTTAAGCGTGACCGGGAGGAAAAAGAACAGCAGCAGGGTGATCTGGTGATCGAGTTTATCGAGCAGCGCGACGAGCATCAGCGCGTAGACGCCGGCGGAGATACCGACGAGCGCGCCGTTTTGACTGCCGCCGAGGCCGGTGAGATACCAGGTGAGCGCCCCGATGAGCGCGCCGCCGATAAGTACCTTTAGGAGCGTGATTGGTCCGTGCTCCTGCTCAACCGTCGCGCCGGTCCACCAAAGCACGAGCCCGTTACCGAGGAGATGCCAGAAGCCATCGTGCAGGAGTGCGTGCGTGACCCACTGCCATGGCTGAAGGGCGCTTTCTTTGAGTACCATCCAGCCGAGGAAGTTCGCATGCGCGGATTCCTGGATGAGGTTGAGGATGAAGAAGCCGACGAGGATGCCGACGACCCATGCCGTGAGTGAGATCGGCGTGCGCGGGGCGCCTGTCGATCGCATGTAGGCCCGGTCGCCGATGCCCATGCGCGTCGGCCGTCCTCAGAGCTTCTTCACGATCGCGTCAGCGAGGCCATACTCGATGGCCTCCTCGGCGGTCATGTAGAAGTCGCGGTCGGTGTCTTTGGTGACTTTTTCGATCTTCTGCTTCGAGGCCTTGGCGAGGATTTCGTTGAGCTCGGAGCGGAGGCGTTCCATTTCCTGGGCCTGGATGTGGATGTCCACAGCGGTGGCCTGGATGCGGCCCATGATGAGCGGCTGGTGGATCATCACGCGGGAATGGGGGAAGAGGAGGCGGTTGCCCTTTTCCTTGGGGGCTTGGAGGAGGATGGAGCCCATCGAGGCAGCCATACCGGTGACGACGACCTTCACCGGGGAGCTGATCATCCGGATGGTGTCATAGACAGCCATGCCTGAGGTGATGGAGCCGCCGGGTGTGTTGATGTAGAAGGTGATCTCCTTGCCGGGGTCGATGCCGTCCAGGTAAAGGAGCTTCTCGACGATGTCGCGGGCGGACGCGTCTTCGACGGCGCCCCAGAGGAAGATCTTCCGCTGTTCGAGGAACTTCTTCTGGATGAGCAGGGAGCTCGGGCCGCCGTCCTTGGGGGCGGCCGGGGTCTTCTCGTCCTCGTCTTCGTCGTCGTTACGCATGGGAGTCGTCAAATTGCCCGAATCCAGCCCCGTGGCAAGCGTGGGAAGGCGAAGCAGTCGGGGAAATCATTCACAGTCGGCGGGCGACCTTGCTCCCCGGAGGGGCTTAGGCCTAGGTTCCGGCCGTGCCCACCCTCCGCCTCACCGGCCTGCGCCGCCAGCTCGGCACGACGCCCGTCCTCGCGGGGGTCGATCTCGTCGTGGAGACCGGTACGCTCTGCTGCCTGCTGGGACCATCGGGTAGCGGTAAGACGACCTTACTCAAGGTGCTCGCCGGGCAGATCGAATCCCAAGGGGGCACGGTGCTGCTTGATAATCGCGATATCACCTTCGCCGAATCCGCCGAGCGCGGCTTCGGCTTCGTCCACCAGAACTACACGCTCTTCCCGCATCTTTCCGTCCTCGAGAATGCCGCGTTCTCGCTCGATGCCGAAAAACTCTCTGCCGCGGAGATTAAGGCGCGCGCCCTCGAGGCGCTCAAGCTCGTCGGCGCCGATGGCTGGGCCGCTCGCCGTCCGCAGGAACTCTCCGGCGGCCAACAGCAACGTGTCGCCCTAGCCCGCGTGCTAGCACTGCGTCCAAAACTGCTGCTGCTCGACGAACCTTTAAGCAATCTCGACGCTGCTTCACGCCTCGAGGTCCGCGAAGCCATTCGTAAACTCGTGCGCGCGACGGGCGTGACGGTGCTCTGTGTGCTGCATGACCAGAAGGACGCCTTCGCGATGGCCGACCGCCTCGCGATCATGCACGAAGGCCGCATCGTCCAGGCCGGCGTCCCGATCGACCTCTATCGCCGCCCAGCGGATAGCTGGATCGCCACCTTCCTTGGTTCCGCGAACCTTATCCCAGGTAAGGTCACGCAGGTCGGCGCGGGTGAATTCGTCGCCGACACCGCCGTGGGCGAAGTGCGCGGTGCCCTTGCTACGCCCGAAAGCGCTCCCGCCCCCGGCGCGAAGATTATCGTTTGTGTTCGGCCTGAGTGCCTGAAGCTCGACTTCATGGCGCCCGAAGAGAATGCCTTCGCTGGTTCCATCGTGGCCTCGCTCTTTCAGGGTGACGTTTCACTACACGATTTCAAGACCAAGGAGGGTGTAGTCCTCAAGGTCTCCGAAGCCAATCCGCGCCAGCGGGTGGGCTCAAAAGCCACCGTCTATGCCTGGGCCGAGCCCGAGGATGTCGTCGGGCTGAATCGCTAATCAAGACTTCGCGCGGCGGAATTTCCCCGGCGTCTGTTTATAGCGGGACTTGAAGGTCGCCTGCAGGTAATGGCTATGTGTGAAGCCCGTCTGCTCCGCGATGAGGTCGATCGTGAGGTTGGTTTCACGTAGTAGTCGCTCCACCTCGCGGAAGCGGACGCGGAGAATCTCGTCTTTCGGTGAGCGCTTGAGCACCGTCTTCATACGGCGATCGAGCGTGCTCCGGGATGCGCCCAGTTTTGCGGCGAGCTCGTTCACGTCGAGCCCGCGCGTAGCGCCTTCGCGGATGAGTGCGACCGCGCGCGCGACGAGCCGATCGCGGATGACCAGTTCGCCGGAGGAGCCGCGAACCACGATGCCCTTTGGCGTGAGCAGAATAGGCTTAGTCCGGGAGGACTTGCCCTGCATCAAGCGGTCGAGCAGTTCAGCGGCGGCAAAGCCGACGGCCTGCCCGTCGAAGCGGACGCTCGAGAGGGGCGGGGTGGTGAAGCTGCAGAGTGTCTCCTCGTTTTCCGCACCGACGACCGCAACCTCTTCCGGCACCGCGACGCCCGCCGTCTGGCAGGCCTCCAATAGGCGGACGCCGAGCTGGTCCGTCGTCGCGAAGATGCCCACGGGCTTGGGTAGTTGAGCGATCCATTGTATCAGGCGGGATTGGCTCTGCTCCCAGTCTGGGACGCGTTCGGGGTGGTCTTCGGGAAGTTCGAGGCAGCGGTGTCCGTAAGCGCGGACGACTTTCTTGAAGTTATCCACGCGCTCGATGAAGAACTCTTCGTTGCGTTGGCTGTAAGCGGCGAAGTGCCGAAACCCTCTCTCGTAGAGGTGTTCCGCCACCATGCGGCCGATATCTTCGTTGTTGCAGCCCACGAACGGTCGGCCACCGGCGAAGTGGGTGGAGCGGAGTTCAACGGCTGGCAGGCCCGTGGCTGCGACTAATTTAGAGGTCTCAGCGCTGAAGGTACGGGTCAAGATGCCGTCGCCGTCCCAATCCTTGAGCCAGGTCGGCGGGGAGGAGTCGAGGGCGCGGAGTTCGAGGTAGGTCGACCAAGGGCCGTGGGCCGCGACGTAGCTACGGACCCCTGCGAGCAGTTCGCGCGTGTAGCTGCGGGTAGTCTCGATGAGGAGGGCGACCCGCGGGGCGCGGCGATGGGCGGGGGAGGGCATGGGCTTTGACAAGAAACCTTAGTTTTAGTGCATCATACCTGTAATGACTTTACGGGCAAGAAAGGATATAGTTCCTTACCCCCATGAAACTCCGTCTCCTCACCGCCGGCCTCCTCGGCCTTTGCGCCTTGGTCTCTGCCGCTGGCATCATCGACAACAAGAACCAGGCCTCGATCTCCTCGGGCGCCGACAAGCCTGAGAACGCGAAGAAGCCGAAGGTGCTCATCGTCATCGGTGACGCCACCGAGTTGCTCGATACGATGTATCCGGTCTACCGTCTGCAGGAAGCTGGTTTCCAGCCAATCTTCGCGACGCCTGAGAAGCGCGTCTACCAGACCGTACTGCACGAGGTGAAGCCGGGTTGGACGATCACCAAGGAGTGGGAAGGCTACACCATCAATTCCGACATCGCCTTTAAGGACATCAAGCCCGAGGAGTATGCGGGTATCTTCTTCAGCGGCGGCCGCGCGCCCGAGTATATCCGCGAAGACGAGGCTCTCCTCGCCGCCACCCGCTGGTTCTGGGAGAATAAGAAGCCGATGATGAGCGTCTGCCACGGCGTGGAGATTCCCGCCCGCGCCGGTATCGTGAAGGGCCTGCGCATGGCCACGGTGCCGAAGTGCAAGTTCGACCTCGAGGTCTGCGGTGGCATTTTCGTCAACGCCCCGGTCGTCATCGATCGCCACATGGTCAGCGGCCGCACCTTCCATGATAACGGTGCGTTCGTCGGCCCGTGGATCAAGATGCTCGAAGCCCAGCGCGACCAGAAATAAACACCATGCTTTCCCGTCGCGACTTCCTCCGCTCCGCCGGCCTCGCCGCTGCCGCCGTCGCCGCCGCACCTGCTCTTCGGGCTCAGAGCGCGGAGCCCTTCCGCCTCCGCTACGTCCTCTCCTCTGCCATGTACGGCTACGCGCCGCTCGCCGAGATCCTGCCCGAGGTCGCCAAGACCGGCAGTGAGTCCATTGATATCTGGTGCAAGGTGCACGGTGACCAGCGCGAGCAAGCTACGGCGCTCGGCGACGAGGCCTTTGCGGCTCTGCTGAAGAAGCATGGCGTGAAGGTTGGGGTCAGCACCCGTTATCCGCTCGGACCATTCAAGCTCCAGGACGAGATGGCTTGGGTGAAGCAGCACGGCGGTACCACGGTCGTCTGTGGTAGCACCGGACCGAAGAATCCCTCCGGCACCGCCGCCAAGGCATCCATCGCCAAGTTCCTCGAGGACATGAAGCCCCACGCCGCCAAGGCGGAGGAGCTGGGCATGCGGATCGCGATCGAGAACCACTCGAATCAGGCGCTGCACCACCCGGATTCGCTTCGTGCCTTCGCTGAATTGAACAAGTCGCCCGCCCTCGGCGTGGCCTTCGCACCGCACCACCTGCATGAGTGGGCCGACCAGATTCCCGCGCTGCTCCGTGACCTCGGCGCCAAGAACCTTCCGTTCATGTATTTCCAGGAGCACTCCGAAGGTATCTTTAAGAAGGCCTCCAAGGAAGAAGAGCTCCGGCAGATGGCTGGCCGCGGCAAGCTCGACTACCGCCCCATCGTGAAGGCGCTACGGGATATCCGTTTCACCGGTCAGGTGGAGCTGTTCATGCACCCTACGCCTCGCGGCATCCCGGTCATGCCGACCACTCCCGAGGTCACCGCCCTCATCAACGAGTCTCGCGCCTACGTGGAGAAGTGCATCCGCGAGACGGCATGATACTGCGCCTCGCGATCCTGCTCGGGGCGGCCGTGCTGAGTGCCGAACCTCTCGTCACGGGCTTTGACCGCTTCCATGCGTCGGCACCGACGGCCGAAGGCGGACGTCTGCTTTATAACGAGCTCGGTTGTGTGAACTGCCACGGCGGCGCGACCGGCCTGCCGGCAATGCGCGGCCCTGCGCTTGCGACGGTCACTCAGCGCGTCCGTTCCGAGTGGCTCCGCAAGTTCATCGCTGATCCGGCGGCGGTCCATCCTGGCACGGTCATGCCGCAGGTGCTGGCCAAGGCCGATGACAAGACCCTCGTCGCAATCGAACATTACCTCGCCTCGCTCAGGCCCAAGGCCGCCACCAAGGGGCCGGCCAGAATCATTCACGTCAACGGTGCCCGCGGTGGCGAACTGTTTAACACGCTCGGCTGTGTCGCCTGCCACTCTCCGGGCAAGGGCTTCGTTCCGCCCGAAGGATTGCCCAAGGCCTCGGAGTTCACACACCGCAGCGTCGGCTTCGGCGACCTTAAGGCGAAGTATAGCCTCGATAGCCTTGGCGCCTTTATTCTCGACCCATTGAAGGTGCGCACCGACGGACGTATGCCAAAGACCGCGATGGATCGTCAGGACTCCGTCGATATCGCCGGTTACCTCTTAGAGTTCCAGGGAAGCGACGGACGTGTAGATAAGCCGGTGGTGTCGCTTGTCGCCACCGGGGCCCTCGCGATCGCTGGCCGCAAGGCCGTCATCGCCGGCCAGTGCGCCGCCTGTCACGACCTCCCTAAGGATGCCGCGGCGAAGCCCGTCGCCTTGAAGCAGAACGAAGGCGGCTGCCTCGAGGCCGACCATGCCAAGGGCCCTCGTTACGCGCTGTCCGACGCTCAGCGTGCTTCGCTGAAGCTCTTCCTCGTGAAGAAGGACGAGGTCGCTTCGCCTAAGCTCGCCGCCGACCTCACGCTGCACGCCCTCAACTGCGTCGCTTGTCATGAGCGCGACGGTAAGGGCGGACCTGATGCCGCGCGTAAGCCTTATTTCCAGGGCGACCACAATCTCGGCGACACCGGTCGCTACCCGCCGCCCCTCACGGGTATCGGCGGCAAGCTCCGCCCTGAATGGCTCGCCAAGGTGCTCGCCGAGCACATCCCGCCTAAGGGAGCCGAACTTTTCACGAGCCATTATAGCGGAGACCCGACCCGCGTCCGTCCCTACCTCAAGACTAAGATGCCCCAGTATGGCGCGTCCGTCGCGGAGCTCGCCAAGTTGCTCGGCGTCGCCGATGCGCGCTCGCCCTTGAAGTTCGAAGGCGGCGACGACACCGCTGGCCGTAAGCTGCTCGGTACGCAGGGTGGGGCGGGTTGCATCACCTGCCATCGCTGGGGCGATCGCCCGTCTCTCGGCGTCCAAGGGCCTGACCTGAGTAATATCGCCGCACGCCTGCAGGAAAGCTGGTTGCGCGAGTACCTCATCAACCCCGCCGGTTATCGACCTGGCACGCTGATGCCGTCCTTCTGGCCAGGCGGAAAGTCCTTTAATCAGGAAATCCTCGGCGGCGACACCGACAAGCAGATCGCCGCGATCTACAAGTTTGCCGAGAGCGCGAACGGGGAACCCGAAGGCTTCCCCCAGAATCGTAACGGCGAGTTTGAGATCGTGCCCAAGGACCGTCCCGTCGTGCAGCGTGCCTTCACCGACGGGGTGGGCGTGCGCGCGATCCTCGTCGGTTTCCCGACCGGCGTGCACCTCGCCTATGATGGCGACAAGGGTGGCCCCGGCCTCGCGTGGAAGGGCCGTTTCTTCGACGCCTATCTGACTTGGTTCTCGCGTTTCCCGACCTTCGAAAAGCCAATCGGTGAGCAGGTCGTCGCTTGGCCTAAGCCCTCCGGCCGATTCCTCGGCTACCGTCTCGATGCCAAGGGTAACCCCACCTTCCTTAACGAGCAGGGCGGCGTGAAGGTCGAAGAGACTTACGAGGGCATCGAGAATGGCCTGCGCCGCACCATCACCTGGGCGCCGACGCCGGACTTCGCCCCGGCGATCACACATCCCTTGGATCTGAAGCCGACGGAAGAGTCCTCCACGCAAGGCCGGCGCGTCTTTACCTATCTCTGGAAATGAAAGCCACGTTCATAGCCCTCCTTGCCGCCGCCTCTCTTTCCGCGGCGTCCTATGATATCGCCGACATCCTTACGGCGAGCACCGCTGCGGATACGCGCGCTAAGGATTGGAAGCCCGGTGACGGCCTCGCTCTTGAGGTCAGTGGCATGGACTGGACCGCCGACGGCAAACTCGCCCTCTCGATCCGCAAGGGCGAGGTCTGGTTGCTCGATGGCGTGCTCGACCCCAAGCCGAACAAGGTCGGCTACAAACTCTTCGCCTCTGGTCTGCATGAGCCGCTCGGCCTGCTGCGCGACGGTAAGGACCTGCTCGTCACCCAGCGCACCGAGACCACGCGTCTGCGCGATACCAACGGCGACGGCGTTGCTGACGAGTATCTCACCGCCGGTGCGGGTTGGAATGTCTCCGGTGCCTATCACGGTTATGCTTACGGGCCTAAGCGCGATGGCCTGGGACAGCTCTGGGTCACGCTCAACGTCGATATGGGTGACCATGCCAACAACAAGGCCCCGTGGCGCGGTTGGGGTGGCGTCCTCGGTCAGGACGGAAAATTCATCCCTATGGCGGCCGGCATGCGTTCGCCGTGCGGCCTCGGCACGAACCTCGCTGGCGATATGTTCTGCGTCGATCAGCAGGGCACCTGGATTCCGACCACACCGATCTACCACCTGCGTAAAGGCGCGTTCTTCCTGAACCCCGAAGGCATCGCCTCCGAGAATCTTCCCGAGTCGCCGCTCAAGCTCTCGGCGAAGATTCCTGAGAAGCTCCCGTACCCGGAGGCGCTCAAGGCTTTACCCGAGATGCGTCCGCCGGCGGTCTGGATGCCTTATAATAAAGTGGGTCGTAGCGGTACCGACCTCGCCACGTGCGATGCGGGCGGCAAGTTTGGACCGTTCGACGGGCAGATGTTCGTGGCCGAGTTCACCGATGCCAAGATCAGCCGAGTCTTCATGGAGAAGGTCGAAGGCGAGTACCAGGGTGCCTGCTTCCCGTTCGTCGGCGGCTTCGCCTCCGGCATCGTGCGTCTCAGTTTCGCGCCAGACGGCTCGCTCATGGTCGGTATGACCAGCCGTGGTTGGTCTTCGCTCGGCACCAAGGCTTACGGCCTGCAACGGTTACGTTACAACGGTACCGTGCCCTTCGCCATCAAGGAGATGAAGGCCAAGCCAGACGGATTCGAGCTCACCTTCACCAAGCCGGTCGATATCGCCCGCGCCGGGGATGTCGCCTCGTACCGCATGACCAACTACACGCTCTTCTATTCGGGCGCGTATGGCAGCGACGAAATCCAGGCAGCCCCGAACGGTATCGTCTCCGCCAAGGTCGCCACGGACGGTCTCAGTGTGCGCCTTAAGGTCGACGGTCTCCGCGAACTTTACATCCACGAGCTGCATGCCGACGCTGTTCGCTCGGCCGCTGGCGAATCGCTGGACCATGCGGACGCGTATTACACGCTGAACCGCATTCCGAAGAACTGACTCGCAACGGGAAGGTAATCCTCCCCTCTTGGGGGCCTTGGATAACTCGCCGACCATCCGCGCCGAAATCGGCCCCACGCTCAAGCTAGCGATTCCCATCATGCTGGGGATGCTGGGCTACGGCCTGATGTTCGTCGTCGACGTCGCCATGGCTGGCCACCTCGGCGAGACCGCACTGGCGGCCTCGGCCTTGGCTTCGAATCTTAACTACATCCCGTATGTCTTCGGCATCGGCGTCGTTGGCGCCATCGCCGTGTATCAGTCGCAGGATAACGGAGCCGGCGTCGAGGAATCGTCGCCGGCCATCTTGCGGCACGGTATGGTGCTGGCCGTCGTTATCAGCGTCGTTGCCGCGATTGTTTCGCATTGGGCCGCCCAATTTATCCCGCTGCTTGGCTCGTCGCCCGCCGTGTCCGCCGAGGCCCAAGAGTTCTTCATCCTCATGTCGTGGGCCATGGTGCCAGGGTTGGTCTTCCATGCCTTGCGCGGCCATCGCGATTCGCAGCATCAGCCCTGGATCTCGCTCGTCTGGCTCAGCATCGGTATCCTCGCTAACATCTTCTTCAATTGGCTCTGGATGTTCGGTAACTGGGGCTTCCCCGCGATGGGACTCGCTGGTGCCGGCTGGGCCACGCTCGTCGCCCGCCTCGTGATGCTCATCGGCCTATGGTATACGCCAGGTCGCGGCGAGGTGCGCTGGGCGGACGGCCTGCAGATGGCCGTGTTCCAGCGCCTCATGAAGACCGGCTGGCCGGCGGGACTGCATAGCCTCAGTGAAGTCGGCATCTTCGCGATCGTCCCCGTCATGGCGGGCTGGATCAACGCCACCGCGCAGGCCGCGCACCAGGTCGCCATCAGCACCGCGTCCGCCGCGTTCATGTTGCCGCTCGGGCTTGGCATCGCCGCGGGCATCCGCGTGGGTGAAGCTTATGGCGCCAAGGATCCGCGCAAGGTCCAGGCCATCGGTATCGGCGCCTTGATCATGGGCGGCCTCATTATGGCAGTCTACGGGCTCGGCATGATCCTCCTGCGTCCGCTCCTGATGGCGACGTATGGCGTCGCGGGGACCGAGACCGCCGCCCTGGCTTCGACCTTGCTCATCTTCGCCGCCGTGTGGGCACCCTTCGATGGCGTGCAGGTCGTGGCGGCCTACCTCTTGCGGTCGGTTAATCGAGCCGCCTGGGCCTCGTGGAGTGTCTTTATCGTGTACTGGCTGTTCTGCCTGCCGTTAGCGCTGGCCTTGGCGTTTCCCGCAGGCTTCCGACTTTTCGGTATCCCGGCTGGATTCTTCGGTCTCGGGGCCGCCGGCATCTGGATCGCCTTGGCGACCGGACTCGTCCTCGTGTCGTTGGCCATGGCGTGGAAGTTCCGACAGGCCGCGCAGGCCGGGGTCGACGCCTGAGGCCGTCACCTCGTTGGCACGGGCGGGTCGGCCAATCTTAACATCGCTGGGCTTTGCTTGGCCAAGCCGTGGCTTAGCCTGAAGGAGCACCCCAATGCACCTCACTCAGAACATCACCCTTCGCCGGGAGATGGATGAAGATCCGGAATATGGTTTCCGCGAGGAAACTGAAGTCGACGTCACGCTCATGTCCCTCGAAAAACTTCAACTGCTCGTAGTCGAACTGCGCGCATGTGGAGCTTATCCTCAGGCCATGGAGCGCGTCTGCGATTACGTCGTCCACGACCGCGTGTACGCCGATTCCACTCGATCGCTTTTCCAGTCTACGCTGGAAATCATCCGTAACCGAGCCGGCTAGTCGCCGGTCCAAAGGCCGACGCGAGACCTGGGCCACTCCTGGGGGAGGGGAGCGTCGTCGTATGGTCCGTAAAACAAAGAAGCCGACCAGATGGTCGGCTTCTCGGGAGGCTGGCGAAGCAGCTTACTTGATCGAGCAAGCGGAGGAGGTCGTCGGAACGATCTCAACCTTGCGGTGCTCGGCGTCCCACTTGACGAGGCCGTCGGCCTTGGCGAAGAGGGTGTGGTCGCGGCCCATACCGACATTGCGGCCGGCATTCATGCGGGTTCCGCGCTGGCGGATGATGATTGAACCTGCGGTGGCGAATTCGCCGCCGTAAAGCTTCACGCCGAGGCGCTTGGAGGTGGAATCGCGGCCGTTGGAGGAAGTGCCGCCGCCTTTCTTTGTTGCCATGGTGGTAGGACGTTAAGGGTTAAGCAGAGATGGACTCGACCTTGATCACCGACAGTTCCTGGCGGTGGCCGCGACGGCGGTAGTAACCCTTACGGCGGCGGTGCTTGAAGATGTCGATCTTGTCGCCGCGCTTGTTCTCAAGGATCTTGGCGGTGACCTTCGCGCCGGGGACGGTCGGGGTGCCGATCTTGGCGTCAGCGCCGGATCCCACGAGGAGGACCTGGTCAAAGGTGAGGATGTCCCCTTCGTTCTTACCAGGGTACTGGTTAACGATGAGGATGTCGCCTTGAGTGACGGTGAATTGGCGACCGGAGGTGATAAATGTGGCCTTCATGGCTGTCGGAAGGTCGGAGCAAACGGAGTGAAGGGGCGTTGGCAAGGGGAATTGTAGGGTTAATGCGGTCAGGGTTAGGGACAGGGGCAGGGCTAGGGACAGGAAAGGGGTGACTGGGTTAATGGGTGCGGGGTTTTTGGCTTAAAATAGGTTAAAATGGGGTGGGGTGAGCTGGTTCGGTCTTCCCTGTCAGGGGGAGGTGCTTAATTCTCCAGTCATGAACCCTTTTTACCAAGGCGGTGAGTTCGAGGAGCCGCTCGATGCCGATGAGGCCCTCTCGAAGGAGATGACCCGCAATCTGTCCAAGGGGCCCAGCGTGCACGCCACGGCCTTCGTCCATTCCAAGGCGGTCGTCATCGGCAATGTGACCGTCGGCCCCAAGGCCAGCGTCTGGCCCTGCGCCGTCCTTCGCGGCGACATCGCCCCGATCGAGATCGGTGAAGGCACCAACATACAGGACGGAGCGGTCGTGCATGTCGCCGATGGCCTGCCGGCCAAGATCGGTGCCCGCGTCACGGTCGGCCATCTCGCGATGATTCACGCCTGCACCGTCGGCGATGAATGCCTGATCGGCATGCACGCCACCATCCTCGACGGCGCCGTCATCGGCGCGCGGTCGATCGTCGGCGCCAACTCGCTCGTCACCAAGGGCACGCAAGTACCACCTGGCTCGCTCGTCATGGGTTCACCGGCATCGGTTGTGCGGCCGTTGTCAGCCGAGGAGCAGGCGAAGCTGCCCGGTTGGGCGGAGAAGTACGTCAAGGTCGCCGCCCATCACCGCCGCTTCGATTGAGCGTCGTGCCAGCCAGTCAGGTCGTGCTTGGTCCGGCCGAATGGCGGGCTCGCCGTGCCGCGCACGAGTCGCGTGCGGATCGACTCGTCGAAGCCCGTCGGGCTCGAGCGCAGAAGGGTGAGCGTGACCCCGTCGAAGATTTTCTCTTCACCTATTATCCGTTTCGCTTCGCGGCCGTCCGACGTTGGACGCCGGGCGCGGGTATCGCGTTGGCCGAGGCGGACGAACTCGTCGCTGACCGCCGTTTCCTGCGAGGTTCCGACGGGCTCGTAAGAGTCGCTTTGCCGGACGCAGCGCAGGCGGTCCGGCTGGATTTCAGCCTGAGGCTCTGCCGGGCGGTCGCGACCCGCCCGGCGTTCCACGGCTGCTTTGGCCTGCATGAATGGGCGATGGTCTACGGTCAGGCTGAACAGCGCCGCCATGGCGCCTGGCCTTTGCGTCTCGGCGCCGAGGGCACGGACGCCGTTGTGCGGTCGATGCCCGTGCGTTGCACGCACTACGACGCGTTCCGCTTCTTCACGCCTGGCGCTCGTCCGCTGAACAAGCTCGCGCCCACGCTCGACACGCGCGTCGACAACGAGCAGCCCGGGTGCGTGCACGTCACCATGGATCTTTTCAAGTGGGCGATGAAGGCACAGCCCTGGGTCTCGGCCGAGCTCGCCGCGGACGCGTTCGAACTTGCGCACGTCGCGCGGACGGTGGATATGCGGGCCAGCCCGTATGACTTTTCCGCTATCGGCTTGAAGCCCATCGCGATCGAAACCGCTGAAGGCCGCAGTGAATACGAAACCGAGCAGCGTCGGCTGTCGGCGTTGGCTGAGCCAATTCGCGCGCGGCTCATCGCCGAGCTCGAACGGGCGCTCGCCTAAATTATGGGCGCAAAAAAGGCGGACCATGCAGTCCGCCTTTTTGCATTCATCGTCGGACTGCTCAGGGCAGGCGTTCGACGACGAGATCCTTGTAGTCGACCTTGCAGCCTGGGTCGTGGGCCTGGATGGCGAAGGTGCCGTTGCCGAGCTTGCGGCCGGCCATGCCCTTCGGCGGGGTCCAGCCTTCCGGCTCGGTGAAGTCGACGGTCTGCTTGCCGTCGATCCAGATCTGGATGCGCTTAGCTTCGACACGGATATGGTATTCGAACCAGACGTTGTCGGGGGCGGCCGGCGTGTTGAGGACGTCGCGGACGGCGTACAGGCCGCCCGTGCGCTTGATGTCCTTATGGCTAGCGTTGACCTGGCATTCATAGCCAGCGAAGGGCCAGCCCTTGTCCTCGTAGGCCGTGTGGAAGTAGAGGCCCGAATTTGCGGTCGGGTAGGTCTTCACCTTCGCCTTGAAGTCGAAGTTCGTGAAGTTGGCTTTGCCGTCGGCGCCGACGAAGAAGAGGTGACCCTGGCCGCCGCGGATTTGGAGGACGCCGTCCTCGACCTTGTAGGTACCTTCGGGGGAGTTCTTCGAGGCCTTCCAGCCGGCGAGGGACTTGCCGTCGAACATCTGGATCGTTTCGCCGGCGAACGAGGCGTAGGAGCTCAGGAAGAGCGCGGCCGTGGCCAGCAGGGTGGTGCGGAGGGGTGAGGGGGTGCTCATGGGGAAGCCCCTAACCAAACCCATTCCCAGCCCGAGGCAAAGGTTAAGTGGCGGCCCGGCGGCGGTTCGCGTAGATGACCGTGTGCGCGTTGGGGCAGCCGCCGTCTTTTATGCGCAATGCAACAAAGCCCAGCTCGCGCAAGGTGGCGTCCTCGGCGGGATGGTTGTAGATCAGCACCACATCGTATCCGCGCAGTCGCTCCAGGAGCCGGCGCATCACGGCTGGGCCGAAAGGATTATAGAGAAAGCAGAGGATACGTTCGCCGAGCGGTCCGAAATCGAAGTCATCCGCGCCAGCGACCGTTAGGTTGCCTGGCGTGCCGAGGAGTTTCGTGTGGTTCCTTCGCGCGATCTCGACCAGCGGCTGATGGTAGTCGAAGCCCATGATGCGTTGGGAAGAGCCGGCGCAATCGGCGAGTTCCGTCCAGCGTAGCACCGCCTTCCCCTTACCGCAGCCGACATCGATAAACGAAAACGTGTCGAACTCCGAACCGAGTAGGGAGCGTGTCTCACGGAAGGCCCAGTCGATCTCGCTTGTCCAGGATGCCATGTAGAAGGTCCCGTCCGCGAAGTCCATCGGCTCGACTCCGAAGTCTTCCTTACGAAGTCGGACGTGGGTGTCGGTTCCACGACGGAGGTCGAAGGCGTGCGCATCGCGGAAATAGCGCCACGGTAGCCAGGGCCGACCGGAGGTCAGCATGCGCCAGTAATCGCGCCATCCGAAGCACGGGGGTTTCATCCTAAGTGGATTGGACCTCCGTCCTCTGGTCGAGGCAAAGGTTAAGTGAAGACCTTGATGCCGGCCTCGCGCATCTCAAGCAGGCGCTTCTTTAGCGTCGAGCGGTTGATGCCGAGAATCATCGCGGAGCGGAGCTGGTTGCCACGGGTCTCTTCCATCGCGCGACGGATCATCTCCATCTCAATGGCCGAGAGGATGGATTTTCCATCGTTCACCCGGCACTGCTTATAGATGGTATCGTAGGAGGGGATGAGGCCGGCGACAGGGGCTACGGCTTCAGGCGCGGCGGCGACAGAGGCGGCCATCGCGGCTATGGGAGCCACGGCGATCTTACGTGGATTCAGGACGTCCTGAGGCAAATCCTTCGGGAGGATTGTCTCGCCCTTGGCGAGCACGTTGGCGCGCTGCACGACGTTCTCGAGCTCACGCACGTTACCCGGCCAGTCGTAGGCGAGCAGGGCGTCGAGGGCTTCGTTCGAGAGGCGCTTCGGTTTGATTTTTTTCGCGGCGGCCTGGCGCTGCAGCATGTAGTCCACGAGGAGTGGCACGTCGCCCTTGCGGTAGCGCAGGGCGGGCAGGCGGATGCGGAAGACGTTGAGTCGGTAGTAAAGATCTTCGCGGAACTGGCGGCTGGCTACCATCGCCTCGAGGTCCTTGTTCGTCGCGGCGACGAGGCGTACGCTGATTTTGACGGTGACCGTGCCGCCGACGCGCTGGATTTCGCCTTCCTGAATGGCGCGGAGGACCTTGGTCTGCGTGGGCAGAGACATGTCGCCGATCTCGTCGAGGAAGATCGTGCCGCCGTCGCAGAGCTCGAACTTACCGAGCTTCTGGTTGGCCGCGCCGGTGAAGGCGCCTTTCTCGTGGCCGAAGAGTTCGGACTCGATGAGGTTCTCGGGAATGGCGGCGCAATTAACTGCCAGGAACGTGCCCTTGGCGCGCAGCGAGTGCTGGTGGATGCAGCGCGCGACGAGTTCCTTGCCCGTGCCACTTTCGCCGGTGATAAGGACCGTGGCGTCACTCGCGGCGACCTGGCCGATCGACTTCAGGACTTCCTGCATCGGTTCGGAGCTGCCGACGATGCCTTCCTTGTAGTCGGCAGGATTGACAAGGGTGCGCGTGGACTTCGTGGCGGCCGCGAGGTCGCGGCGTGCGGAGAGGGCCTTGTCGACGAGCGCGATGAGCTTCGCCTGGTCGAACGGCTTCATCACGTAGTCGTACGCCCCAAACTTCATCGCTTCGATCGCGGTCTGCGTGGTGCCAAAGGCGGTCATCAGGATCACCATCGCCTGCGGCTGCGCGCCGCGGAGCATCTGCAAGGTTTCGATGCCGGTCATACCGCCCATACGGTTATCGAGCAGGATCACGTCGGGCTGTTCGCGCTTGGCCGCGACGACGCCGGTTTCGCCACTGTCGGCTTCGATGACTGTGTGGCCGAGACCAGCCAGAGCGCGGCGGAGCGAGTAGCGGAGGTCCTTGTCATCGTCGATGACGAGGACTTTAGCGTTCGCTGCGGAAGGATTGGCGCTCATGTTGAGTAAAAGTAGGCAGAATCCGTGCCATTGGTGACCTGCCCCTCAAAATGAGCTATTAACGGCTTTCGGCAACCCATAGGTGCTTAAAATTAAGCAAACCGCCGTAAATGGTCCCCTTGCCAACGGATTTTTGGGCGTAATGGTCGTTTCCATGTCTCGATGGCTCAAGCGCGGGGTGGGGGTACTTTTTGCCCTGACGACGTTTTTCTTCGTCGGTTCGAACCTGTGGGTCTGGTCGGCCGGATGGGGACGGCTGGCAGGTCAGCCGTCGGAAGTCCCAGTCGGCTCCGTGATGGTCATCTTAGGGACGGATGAATTCGTGGGCACGACTGGCGAACGCACGGGTACCTATCGGCCGCGTATCGACGCAGCCCTCGACCTGGCGCGCTCGGGTCGCGTGAAGCTTATCGTGACCTCCGGCACCGCTGTCCATGCGCGGACGATGGCGACGCAACTGCGCTCGTCCGGCGTGACGTGTCCAATCATCGAGGATCCGTACGGTTGGCGTACGCTCGATTCGGTCCTGCGGGCGAAAGCCTATTACCCCGAAGACCACGTTGTCTTCGTCTCTCAAGGTTGGCATTGCGTGCGCGCGCTCTGGCTCGCCGACCACGAGTCGCTGAAGGCTTCTGCATACCCGGCGGCATTTGGCGACGGCTGGCGGCCGGTCATGGGTTCGCTCCGGGACTGCTTCGCCAAGCCGAAGGCGGTGATCGATCTCTGCCGCGGTAATCCGCTCACGGCGCCGGTGCCGGCGAACGAAGGCAACATCCCTCACCGCTAAGTCAGGCGCGTTCGTGGCGTCCGTCGGGCCGCCGGGTGAGCACGCCGCGAATCTCCATCATCGTTAGGCTCACCGCGGCTTCGGCGACGGCGCAATCCGCCAGCACGGACAGGCTTTCGGCGTCATGCGCCGTTCCGCCGGCGAAGTGCGGCAGCCAGCGGGCGAACTCGGGTGGGTCCTCGATCAACGCCAACGCGGGGCTACCACGGCTCTCGCCCAGCTCCGTGAGGATGTCGTCCACGGAAGACACGAGCGTGGCGCCATCACGGATGAGCGCATGGCATCCGCGGCTCGACGGGCTGTCCGCTCGTCCAGGCACGGCGCAGAGTGTCTTGCCGAGGTCGCCGGCGAAGCGGGCGGTGATCATGCTCCCGCCGTCGACGTCGGTCTCGACGACCACCATCACCCGTACCAATCCGGCCACGATGCGGTTGCGTTGCGGGAAGGTCTGTCGGTCCGCGGGTCGGCCGAGCGGAAATTCCGAAAGCACGCAGCCTTCGATCTTCATGCGGGCACGTAGTCGGACAGCTTCCGGCGGAAAGGTGAGGTCGAGTCCGTGACCGACTACGGCCGCGGTGCGACCGTCGGCATCGAGCGCTCCTTCGTGTGCGGCGGTATCGATACCGCGGGCCAATCCGCTGACAATCCACCAGCCGGCCTGTGCTAGGTCACGCGCGAAGCTACGGGCGAGCGAGGCGCCATACGTCGTGCAATGCCGAGAGCCGATGATGCCGACGGCACGCTCACCGGGGATGTGCGTGCCTTCGGCGTAGAGCACCAGCGGCGGATCCCAGAGCTTGGTGAGAGATGTCGGCCAGGCAGTGTCATCTTCATTGAGTAGGCGGAAGCCCAGGTCGCGGACGCGCCCCATCTCAGCGGCCCAATCGAATTCGCGTGCGGCAATCGCCGCGGCGACGGGTCGGCTGATACCTTGGACCTTGGCCAGCTGATCCGCCGGGGCGCCGAGTGCGACCGAGAGATCGCCGCCGAAGGCGTCGCGCAGCCGACGCACCGTGATCGGCCCGACGCCTTTGAGTCCGTTGAGGAGGACGCGTTGCGCGAGCGGGTCGGTCGGGATTGGGAGCATCCCGCCAGCCAGCGGGTCGGCTTCAGCCGCGCAAGACAGGGGACAGCCCAGCGAGGAGGTCGGTAGTTCTCACCGCTTCTTCCCCTTGGGTTTCCCTCAGCCAGTCGGCGGCGCGCGCGTGCCACGTGGTTGCCAAGACGACGGCATCGAAAGGCGTGAGGCCAATTTCTTTTCGCCGCGCAAGCACCGAGGCCACGATACCGCCGAGTAAATCACCGGAGCCACCGCGCGCGAGCACGGGTCCGCCGAAAGGAATATGAATCACGCGAATCCCATCGGTGATACAGGTCAATGGGCCTTTGAGCACGACGACCGTCTTGGTCTTGCGCGCATAGGCGCGTGCCGCCGGGACGGAGGCATCGCGGCCGCTGAGGCGTTTGAATTCACCAGCGTGCGGCAGCAGCACGCGGACCTTGGCTTGCTTCGACGCGGTGATGACGGCCGGCCGGAGCGCGTCGGCGTCGAGGACGAGATCGGCGGGGGAACGAGTGACAATCGCGCCGATCAGCTTAGCCGATTTCTCGCCCATACCTGAGCCGATGAGTAGCACGTCCTTGTCGGCGAGTAACGTGCGGATCTCCTTCAGATTGCTCGAAGCGATGCGTCCGTCTCGTTCGGTACGGAGCCCACGCCACATCGCTTCAGGATAGGCGACGGCTGCTTTCGCCCGCACGGATTCCGGCAGGCAGGTCGTGACGAGGGCCACTCCGGCGCGCAGGGCGGCGGCGGTGTTCATTAGTACCGCACCGGGCATGCGGTCGGAACCGCCCACGATCAGCAGCCGACCCTGGTGGCGTTTGTCACTGCGCGCGCGGCGTGGCCGGCGGAGCGGAGTGAGGTTGGTCGCGGTCACGCAGGCTTCTTCGGTTTCGCCGAGCGGCAGGCCGATATCGAGGACGCGGAGGCGACCGACGAAGCGGGCGGATTTAGGTGAGAGCAGCGGGCGTTTTAGACAACCGATCGACACCGTGAGGTCCGCGCGGAAGGCCGGGCCGGAGGCGTCGTCCCCGAGTCCGCTCGGAAGGTCGACCGCGACGCGCAGCCCACGGAGTGCCTCGGTCCCACGAATGAATGCGCGTAGTTCGGCCGAGATTGGAGCGCGGAAGCCTTGGCCGAGGATGCCGTCAAAGATGAGGCAGAACTCGTGAGCCGCGAGGAGGTGCAGGTTTGCGGCGGCGACCACGCCGATGCGGACGCCTGGCTTGCGGGCGGACCAGGCACGTTGGGCCTGAGCGCGGGCCGGACCGCCTTCAGCGAAGACCGCGACGATCTCCGTGCCACGTCGGGCGCAATGTAGCGCGGCAAGGAAGGCGTCGGCGCCGTTGTTACCTTTACCGGCGAGGATCAGAATCCGTTCCGGCTTACGGCCGAGCAACGAGATCGCTTCCTCGGCGACCCCACGTGCGGCGAGGTTCATCAGCTTCCAAGAAAGGGCCGCGTCGCCACCGATGAACGCCGCTTCGGCGGCCGCGGCTTCGGCACAGGAAAGGACCGGCAGGCGAGCGGAGACGCTCATGGTCTCAGCGGACCAGCACCACGAAGGCCTGGGCCAGCGTGTCGGTGTGCGTGAGCGAGAGCAGCAGGCGGGAGGCGCCGCGGGCGGCGAGAAGGGCGCGGGCCTTGTCATCAAGCTCGGCGATGGGTTCTCCTTCGGGGCCGTTGAGCACGCCGACGCTGGTCAGCGCGAATTCCGCGCCGATGCCGGTGCCGAAGGCTTTGCTCGCGGCCTCCTTGGCGGCGAAACGAGCGGCGAGAGAAGGGTATGGGTCGGCCTTCGCAAGGCAGAGCTTCTGTTCGGCGGGAGTGAAGACCTTGTCGAGGAAAGCGGCGCCATGCTTCACGTGCGCGGAGCGGATACGATCGACCTCCGTGAGGTCCACGCCAACACTGATCACGTTGCCGCCTTCAAGGTTCATGCTTTCTTCGTCAGGTTCGCCTTCATTTCCGCGACCGAGCTGCGGATGCCCGTGAAGAGCGCGCGGGCAACAATCGAGTGACCGATGTTCAGTTCGTTCAGGTGAGGGAGCGTCAGAATCGCGCGGATATTATCGTAGTTGATACCGTGGCCGGCGTTGACGACGAGGCCGAGGCGATGGGCCTGCTCGCAGGCAACGCGGAGACGTTCCAACTCGGAAACAGCGGCCGGGGATTTCCAGGCGTTAGCGAAAGCCCCCGTGTGGAGTTCGATGACGGGAGCGCCGATGGCGACCGCGGCTTCGATCTGCGGGGCGTCAGGTCCGATGAAGAGGGAGACCTCGATGCTGGCTGCCTTTAGCGCTTGGGTGGCTTCGCGGACGCGGGGGAGTTGGCCGGTGACATCGAGCCCGCCTTCGGTCGTGACCTCTTCACGGGATTCCGGGACGAGGCAGACGGCGGCAGGGCGGAGCAGCAGAGCGAAGGCCGTCATCGCGGGGGTGCAGGCCATCTCGAGGTTGAGGCGGATGCCGGGAATCGCCGCGATCGCATGGACGTCGGCGTCCTGGATGTGGCGGCGATCTTCGCGCAGGTGGAGGGTGATGCCATTGGCACCACCGGCGAGGGCTTCTCGCGTGAAGGCGACGACGTCAGGTTCCGCATGCGGCGACATGTGCGCCCCACGGTAGCGGGCTTGGCGCAGTGTCGCGGCGTGGTCGATATTGACGCCGAGGAGGATGGGACGGGTGGACATCGGACTTCGGCTTGTAGCAATAGGCCTCGGCGGGTCTGGGTCAAAGGGAACCGCAAGGCGCCCGAGTCCTAAACCGCCGACTTTTTGATGAGACCGCGTTCCAGTGTAAGTCGGAGCGAGGGGGCGGTCGGCGATTTCTTCTGCTTGGCGAGGGATTCCGGGTCGCCCGCGTGCACGAGCTCACCGCCGGCGTTGCCGCCTTCGGGGCCAATCTCAAGGACCCAGTCCGCTTCGGCGATCACATCAGGGTGGTGTTCGATGACGACGACTGTGTGGCCTTGGTCGACGAGCGCGTGGAGCAGTTCGATCAGGCGTCGGCAATCCGACTGGTGCAGACCGATGGTCGGCTCTTCCAAGATATACAGGTTCGGGCGGATCTCGCCGCGCGAGCGTTCGCGGAAGGTTGGCAGCCCTTGGGCGAGTTCGCTGACAAGCTTGAGACGTTGCGCTTCGCCGCCCGAGAGCGTCGGGCTGCTTTGGCCGAGTGTGAGGTAGCCCAGGCCAGTCTTCACCATCAGCCCGCAGAGGTCGCCCAGTTTGGCGTCAAAGGAAAGGAATGCCGTGGCTTCCTCGAACGTCATCGCGAGCAGGTCCGCGGCGGACTTGCCGTTCCAGCGGATGGCCTTAGCGGCCGCTCCGTAGCGCGTGCCGGCGCATTCTTCGCACGGCACATAGGTGTCGGGTAGGAAGCTCATCTCGAGCTTGATGCGGCCGGCACCCGAGCAGGCTTCACAACGTCCGCCGGAAGTATTGAAGGAGAAGAAGCCGGCCCCATGTCCGCGAATCGCGGCTTCAGGGAGTGAAGCGAGGCGCTCGCGGATGAGGTCCCAAGCACCGATGTAAGTTGCCGGCGTCGAGCGAGGCGTCTTGCCGATGGGTTCTTGGTCAACGACCACCAGCTGGCGGAAACCTTTAAGCCCCGAGAGGGTGGTGAAGGCGGGCTTACCCTGATAGGAGACGACGGCTATGGCTTCCTTGCCCGTCAGGCCGTCCTTCTTTTTGCTAACGGCCGCGCGGATCGCTGGAGCGAGGAGATCGGTGACGAGAGTGGATTTACCGGCACCCGAGACACCGCAGACGACGGTGAGTCGGCCGACAGGAATCTGGACGTCGAAGCCCTTGAGGTTGCGGAGAGCCGCGTTCTTGAGGCGGACCCATTCCGCGGGGGCGCCTTTGCCGGCAATCGGGCGACGGGCGCCACGGAGCGGATGAGGGATGGCTTCCTTGAGGAAGCGACCCGTGACGGAGTCGGCCCGTTTCTCGAGCGCGGCCGCCGTGCCTTGTGCGACGATCGTGCCGCCATGGACGCCGGCGCCCGGGCCCATGTCGACCACTAGGTCGGCGGCACGCATGGTGTCCTCGTCGTGCTCGACGACCAAGACGGTGTTGCCGCGGTCGCGGAGATCTTTGAGCGAGCCGATGAGGCGATCATTGTCTCGCGGGTGCAGGCCGATGCTCGGTTCATCAAGGACGTAGAGCGCGCCGGAAAGCGTCGAGCCCAGCTGCGCCGCGAGGCGGATGCGCTGTGCTTCGCCGCCCGAGAGCGTGTCAGCGCCGCGGTCGAGCGCGAGGTAGCCGAGGCCGACTGAATCCAGGAAGCGCAGGCGGGCGGCGATTTCAGGCAGAAGCGCGCCGACGATGGCTTTCTCGCGGGCCTCGAGCTTGAGTCCGGAAAGGAAAGCGAGGGACTCGTCGGGTTGCAGTCGGAGTAATCCAGGCAGGGAGAGCGAACGACCTTTCGGGCCGGCGAGCTTCACCGAGCGGCCGATGGGGCCGAGGCGTTCGCCGTGGCAGGTCGGACAGACTTCTTCACCGACGCGATCCGCGATCGCGTTCTCGTTGATGGATTCCTCTTCGTCAGAGGAGAAGGTTGTGACTTCGAGTCCATGGCCGCGGCAATCGGGACACCAACCGCGCGGCGAGTTCCAAGAGAGGTGCTTCGGGTCGACCTCGGGGAATGATTCGCCCGTGGCGGGATCGCTGCGCGATGTCGACAGGTAGGCGACCTGATGGCCGTCAGCGCCAAGGAGGACGCATGCGTTCTTGCCCGCTGCTAGCACTTGGCGGACGAGGGTGCGAAGGGCTTTCTCGCCGGACTCTTCGGTCTCATCGGGCAGGCTAATCAGCCCGTCGGCGCGGATCTCGCCAAAGACCGCATCGACGTCGTGTTCAGAGTAACGGTCGAGGCCTTCGAAGCCTTCGACCTTGAGCATCTTGCCATCACAACGAAGGAGGCGGAGTCCTTTCGTCTCGGCCCATTCGGCCAACGGGCGATGATGACCCTTACGGGAACGGACGAGCGGGGCCGCGATAAGGAGCGACCCTTTTTTTAGTGACTTCGCCTTCTTGGCGACGAGTCGGACGACCGCATCTTCGGTCATCTCCTCCAGCGGTTCGCCAGTGGTCGGGCTGTGGAGTACGCCGGCACGGGCGAAGAGTACACGGAGGTACTGGGCGACTTCGGTGACCGTCGCGACGGTCGACTTCGCCGAGCCGCGGGTCACGCGCTGTTCGATGGCAACAGTGGGCGGGAGGCCCGTGAGCGAATCGATGTCAGGCTTCGGGAGTTGTTCGACGAACTGGCGGGCGTAGGCCGAGACGCATTCCAGGAAGCGGCGTTGGCCTTCGGCGAAGAGGATGTCGAACGCCAAGGAAGATTTACCCGAGCCCGAGACGCCGGTCATCACCGTGAGCGAGCCGTGCGGAATCTCCAGCGAGACGTCCTTGAGATTATGTTCGCGGGCGCCACGCAGGGAGATGGAGGTCGGACGCGGCTTGCTCGCCGAGGTCGACGCAGAGGCGAAGGCATCGTCACCTTGAGCGAGGAAGCGACCCGTGACCGTGCCGGCTTTGGCGACTTCGGCGGGCGTGCCTTCAGCGACAAGGTGACCGCCGGCGGGACCGGCTTCGGGGCCCATTTCCAGAATCCAATCGCAGGACTTCAGTACGTCGAGGTGGTGTTCCACCACGATGAGCGAGTGGCCGGCTTCCGTGAGGCGATGGAGAAGGCCGATCAGGCGTGCGACGTCCTCGCGATGCAGGCCGGTCGTCGGTTCGTCGAGGAGCAGGAGGGCGCCAGGCTTACGCGTATCAATCTTGGAAAGGTAGCGGACCAGCTTGAGGCGTTGGGCTTCGCCGCCGGAAAGAGTGGTGAGTGGCTGACCCATCGAGAGGTAGCCGAGGCCGACTTCTTCGAGGCAGGCGAGCTGGGCGGAGGCCGGCGTGCGTTCGCCGAGGAACTTACGCGCCTCGGTGACCGACATTGCCAGCAGATCGCCGACGGACTTACCGTCGTAGTGAAAGCTCAGCACCTCGTCGCGGAAGCGCTTACCGTTACAGGAGGGGCAGGGAAGCGCGACGTCGGAGACGAACTGCATCTCCACCGTCTCCCAGCCGGCGCCGCCGCAGCGTTCACAGCGGCCTTCGCCGGCATTAAAGGAGAAGTGCGAGGGCGTGAGGCCCGCCGCCTTCGCTTCGGCCGAGTTGCCGAGCAACGTACGAATCGCGTCCCAGGCGCCGACATAGAGGGCGGGGTTGGAGCGCGGCGTGCGCGTGGCGGGCGACTGGTCGACGAGCGCGACCTCGGCCGGCTCCTTGTCGAACTTCACCCATTTCAATTCCTTGGCTTCATCGCCTGACTCCGGATCGCGGCGGCCGATGACTTGATGGAGTAGTGTTGATTTGCCGGAGCCCGAAACGCCGCAGAGGCCGACCAGGCGGCCGAGTGGGATCGAGCAGGAGAAGTCGCGGAGATTGTTCACCGTCGCGCCGCTGACACGGAGGCGCGGCGTCGTATCGCCTATCGGCCGCGGGGTGCGCGGCTCGGAGACACGGCGACCCGAGAGCCAGTTGCCCGTCGCAGAATCCTTGATCTTGAGGATGCCCTTCGGGACGCCTTGGTAAAGAAGATGGCCGCCTTCGGCGCCGGGGCGCGGGCCAATCTCGATGAGCCAGTCGGCGGCACGCATCACGGACTCGTCGTGCTCGACCACCACCACGGTGTTACCTTGGTCGACGAGACTGCGGAGGATGCCGACCATCCGTGAAAGGTCGCGGGCGTGCATGCCCACGCTCGGTTCATCGAGAACGAACACCGTATCCGCGAGGCAGGCACCGAGGCAGGACGTCAGGTTGACGCGTTGGACTTCGCCGCCTGAGAGCGTGCGCGAGAGGCGGTCGAGGGCGAGGTAGCCAAGTCCGACCGCTTCGAGGTAGCCGAGGCGAGCCAGGATAGCTTCGAGCGCGTGGTCGGCCGGATGACGTGAATCTTTTGGGGCGAGCGGCGCGAGTAGTGTGCGCAAGTCCGAGACCGGTGAAGCGTAGAGTTCGGGCAGGGACTTGCCCTGCCAGCGCCAGAAGAGCGACTCCTCGCGGAAGCGGCGGCCGTGGCATTTCGGGCAGGATTCGTAGGCGCGCCAGCGGGAAAGAAAGACGCGCACGTGCATCTTATAGGTCGTCCCTTCCAGCCAGCGGAAGAAGCCGCGGATGCCATACCACTTTGAATCGTATTCGCCCTGCACGTAGCCCACTTCGCCGTTCTCGACGATTTTGCGGTGCGCAGCGGAAAGCTTCTTCCACGGCACGTCGAGTGGGATGGCCGCCTTGCGGCAGGCGCGCACGAGATCCTTCTGCGATTCGCCGTAGACGTTGCCTTGGAATGGCGCGATGGCGCCTTCGGCGAGCGTCAGGGCCGGGTTCGGGATAATCTTATTCCAGTCGAGTCCGATGACGCGGCCAAAGCCGCGGCACTCCGGGCAGGCGCCCACGGGCGAGTTAAAGGAGAATAGTGCGGGCGAGGCCGGGCGGAACTTGCGACCATCGATGGGCGACTCGAGGACTTCGCTGTAGCGGGAGAGTTCATGGCCTTGGTCGTCGAGCAGGCGGAGGCGGGCGCCGCCGAGGCGGAAGGCCGCGAGGGCCGCTTCATGGAAGCGCGAGGCTTGGTCGGGCGCAATCGTGACGCGGTCTTGGATGACGAGCAGTTCGGTCGCGTCGGCTGGAATCTCGTCTTCGGTCAGGCGAATCCGTTGGCCGGAGGCGAACGCGCGGCTGAAGCCCGCTTTGGCGAATTCTTCCGCGATCGTCTTCCAACCCAGCGTCTCCGGTTTCGAGACTGCAAAGGCGAGCGAAAGGGATTGGCCCATGAAGCGCGCGAGGGAATCCAGCCACGCGGCGTCCGGTCCGCGCGGGACGATGACTTTGCCGCTGGCCGGGTCGATGAGGTCGGCGCGGTGGGCGAACCAGACTTTGAACCAATCGCAGAGCTCCGTCATCGTACCGACGGTCGAGCGCGAGGTGCGGACCGCGTTGCCTTGCTTGATCGCGACGGAGGGGCGGACGTTCTCCGCGGAGTCGAGGGCCGGCGAGGGGAGTAGTTCGAGGAACTGGCGGACGTAAGGGCTGAACGTCTCGACGTAGCGGCGCTGCCCTTCGGCATGAAGTGTATCGAAGACCAGGGAGGACTTGCCGGCACCGCTGAGGCCCGTGACCACGACCAGCTTGCCGACGGGGATGTCCACGTCGAACCCCTTCAAGTTGTTCTGGCGGACGCCACGAAGGCGAATGGCGTCTGGTCGGGGGGCGGACATCGGACCCCCCATCGGACACGATTCTGCCCGCTTGGCAAACTTGCTAGCGCACTCGGCAGCGAATCACGCCCTGCGGGGTGACGACCGCCTTAACTTTAATATCATGCGGTTCGTCGGGGAGGCGCGAGACTAGCTGAAAGGCGTGGGCGTACCCGAGCAGGAACGTCTTGCGGGGCGGCTTGGTCAGGAGGCGATCGTAGAAGCCGCCGCCGAAGCCGAGACGTCGACCCGCGCCGTCGAAGCCCAGGCCGGGCACGAGGACTAGACCGGCATCGGCCAGCGCCGCGACCGGCGCGGTTGGCTTCGGCTCACGGATACCAAGGCGCGAAGGCTGGAGTGCGGCGAGGTCGGTGACTTCGTGGAGGACGAGTGTCGTCTTGTTTGTCACGCGGGGGAGGAGGAGGCGTTTGCCTTCGAGCAGCGCGAGCATCATCAGTGCGTCGGTCGTTAGTTCGCCGCCGAAAGAGGCGTAGAGGCAGACCATCTTCGCCTGCTTCCATTCCGGGAGCTGCGTGACCAGGCGGGCGGCCGCGTCGCCGGCGACCTGCAGTTCGCGGGGCGTGAGGGCCGTGCGGCGGGCCTTGAGTTCCGCGCGTAGGCGGTCCTTGTCGGCGCGCGCATCCATGGCCTTAGAAAATCCGGTTCAGCGTCAGAGTCAACAGGACGACAGGCAGATAAAGGATCGAGGCGAGGAAAAGGGGTTTAGCCACTTCCGCTCGGCGGCTCGGTAGGCCGAAATCGAGGCAGAGCTTGAAGAACCACGCGCCAGCGATGAAGGAAATCCAGACATAGGGACTGGTCCATCCCGGAAAGAAAAGCGCGGCGATAGCCCCGGCGATAAAAAGCATCGGGATGATGAAGAGCAGCGCCCAGATGGCGGCGGAGTTGCCGGAAGGATCATCGACCGTGGCCACCTTGAAGCCACCGCGCGCGTAGTCTTCACGGCACATCACCGCAAGGGACATGAAGTGGGGCACCTGCCAGAAGAACAAGAGAGCGAAGAGCAGCCAGCCCATCGTGTCGATGTGGCCGAGTTTGGCGGCGGTGCCGATGATCGGCGGAATCGCGCCGGGCAGTGAGCCGACGAGCGTGCACCAGGAAGTCACCGTCTTGAGGGGCGTGTAGAGGAGGAGGTAGGAGACCGCCGTGGCGGCTGTGAGAGCGCCCGCGAGAGGATTGGCTCCATTCCAGACGAGCAACACGCCGAGCGTCAGGAGCAGCAGGCCGAAGAGGAGCACTGCGCCCGGCTTCAGGATGCCGGCGGGGATAGGGCGGTGGCGGGTGCGTTCCATCTTTGCATCGGCTTCGCTCTCCCACCACATGTTGATGGCGCCGCAGCCACCGGCGGCGAGCGCCGTGCCGACCGCCAGCGAGACGAGCACCTTGGGGTCCGTGGCTTTGCTCGGTTCGCTGCAGAAGTAGCCGGCGAGGGCCGTGAGCACGGAAAGGAACGACAGCCGGGGCTTGGTCAGCTCCCAGTAGGCGGCAGGCACGGATCCGGCGCGTTCGCTCATCGGTCTTGTCGTGGCGGTTTTGCGCGACGGGTTAAAGGCAAATCAGTCACCGCGCTCAGGCTACCGGCAACTTGGTGGAGCGTCGGGCCAGCATCACCGCGGCGCAGAGGGCGGAAAAGAGGGCGGCGCCGACGACGAGGTGGACGGTGCGGACGTGCGGGTTGAGCGGTAGCTGGATGCTTAGGATGCCGAGTAGGACCTGCAGGAAGACGAGTACGACCAAGGTTGCCCAGCGAAGGAGCGGGAAGCCTTGGCGGGCCAGCTGCACGGCGAAGAAGAGTACCGCCGTCCCAGCGAGGAGGGCGCCACCGCGATGGAGTAGGTTGACCCACCAGACGACGCCCGTGCCGATGGAGGGGATGAACAGACCGTCGGAAGGGGAGGAGACCCAGAGTGTAAAGTGCCCTTGACGCATCACCGCACCGATCACGATGACCGAGAGCGTCAGCGCGGCGGCGGCAGCACCGGCACGAAAGAGGGAGCGCGGTGCGGTGCGGCTGGCCTGATGCCAAGCAGCAGTATGGGCGAGGGCGATGATGGCGAGGAGCGCGAGTGTGAGCTGAGCGTTGACCGCGTGACCGACCGCGAAGGCCGCCGCCTTGAAGTTGCCATCACCGCCGACGTTCAGCTGGTCAAGGAGGACGCGGAGCCCGCCGAGTAAGCCTTGGAAGACCACCAGGCCGACGAGCGCATAGGACGCGAGCCGGATCGCGCGGCGGTTTTCGCGGAAGCCGTGGGCGACGGCAATCGCGATGCAGAGTAGGCCGAGGCCCGTGGCCGCGAGGCGGTGGGAGTGCTCGGCGAACTTGTCGATTTCCGTCAGCCAGCCTGGAGGGTTGATGGATCCGTTGGACAGAGGCCAGTCGAGGAAGGCCATGCCGGCGCGGATGCTCGTCGTGAAGCCGCCGGCTTGAAGTACTAGGACGGACCAGCCGAGCGTGAACAGGCACAGCCCAAACAGGCGTCGGTCGGGTGCGGAGGCTTCCGGCTGGCTCATGCCGTCATCTCATCCGCCTTCGTTCCCGGCGCAAATCCCAACCTCGCATATCTCCGGTCTTTAGCCGCGCCAATGGGCCTTATCAGGACGCGGAGGCGGCCCGGCCGAAGGCGCGGATTTTGCCGACGAGGTTCGTCAGGCCATTGCGTCGGTTGGGCGAAAGGTGCTGCGTGATGCCGACCGCGGAAAGGAAGTCCGCATCGGTGGCGGCGACTTCCTGGGGTGAGGCGCCGTCGTAGAACTCGCAAACCAGGCTCGCGACGCCCTTGGTGATGAGTGAATCGGCGTCGCAACGGAAGCGACAGGCGCCGGCTTCGAGGGACGGCACCAGCCAGAGGTTGGAGGTGCAGCCTTCGATGAGGAACGCGTCGAGCTTCAGGTCGGACGGCAGGGCCGGGGCGGCCTTGGCGCGGTCGATCACGTATTGGAAGCGTTCGTGGTGGTCCGCGAAAGGTTCGAGCTCTGCGATGAGCTCGTCGCGTCGGCGTAGCAGCGTCATCGGACGATCAGCGGCCGGCGAGCGCCTCGGGGTCGAGGTTGCTGCGGATCAGCGGGGACATCGCCGCCTCGAGCTTGCGCTGGCGATCGGCGGGCAACTTCGACTCGGAGCGGAGCCAGGAGACGGCCTCCTGCCAGATGGCGGGCGAAGGACGGCGCAAGGTCAGCAGTAGCTCAAGTTCGTCGGCGACGGACTTACGTGTGCCGTAGGTTTCCGTCTGGCCGGCAAGGATGCGGGCGGAGATATAATCGGCGCGCAGCTGTGAGTAGCGGGGAAAGAGCGTGATGCCGGCTTCGAGTACGCGCACGGCGGCGTCGCCCGCGCGAATCGAGCGCAGGTGGCGGCCAACGGAGCGGTAGGCTTCGGGGCCGAGGTCCTTGGACTTGAGGAATTCCGTGAGGTAGCGGTCGCCGATATCGCGGTCGCGTTTGGCGATCACCGCATCGGTTTTCTGGCGGGCGTGGTAGGCGATCGCAATGAGCGCTTGCACGATGGCTTCGTTGGATTTGAAGAAAGCTTTATCGGCGGCGACGATTTGCTGATACTGCACGATGACCTGGCCCGGCTCGGGGCCATTGAGGATCGCCTCGAGGTGGAGAGCGGCGAAGGTTGCGCGTTCGAGGCCGTGCTGCGCGGCGGAGTTGGCGAGCGCACCCGTGAGTTCGGCGTAGCCCTTCTCGGCGGCGAAGTTGGCGAGCGCGATCATTGGCGCCGAGTTACCGGCGTAGTTCGCGAAGATCAGGCGGAGCTCCTTGTCGAACTCGTCCTTAAGGCTGAGACGGTCGAGCAGCTGGAGTTTCTGGATGTGAGGGAAGGGGGCCTTCTCGTCGGCCGAGATGCGTTCCTGTGTCACCTCTAAGGCCATCTTATGCTGGCCGAGAAGGATGTGAAAGCGGGCGAGCTGTGAAAGGACCGCGTCGCGACCGGCCCCCTTGAACGCCGACGTCTTAGCCTCGAGTAGGTTGATGGATTCCTGGGTTTTGCCGCCTTCGAAGAGCGCGCGGGCCTTGAGGAGGACGCCACTAGGCTGGGTGTCTAGGCTGCTGGCGTTGATGATATTGACTGCGTCGGGGTATTTGCCGGTCCAGTAGAGCGAGGTGGCGGCCGACATCGAGAGCGAGTCCCGCATGTAGGTCGGCATGTTTTTCGTGACCTGAATCAGCTTAAGGCTCCCGTCGATGACTTCTTGGTCGCGCTCTCGGGCTTGGAGAAGCTGGAAATAGCGCTCTAGGTAGTCCTTGGTAAGGGGGTCGTCCACCGGGAGGAATTCTAGGCCATGCTTAAGGGTCTGGATCCCGTCATCAGTTCGGCCCGCGATATTATGTAAAAAGTTGGCGTAGAACAACTTAGACTTTGCATTACCCGGATTACAACGGATGGCTACCTGGGCTAGGCGCTGGGCGTCAGCCATCTGACCGGCGTCCTGGGCTGCCATCGCCTGCTTGGTGAAGTATTCCGCCAGCTGGATGAGGTGCTCTTGGCGGATTTTAGCCGCATTTTCGGGCTGATCTTCGAGTTTAGCCAGGGATAGGCGGATTATTTGGAGAAGGGGCTTATCCTTAATCAGATCCGCTTTAATGTAGGTTTGGCGGGCATAACTCAAAATAGCTTCCTTTTCCTTAAGGTGGGGGAGGCCGGCCAAAACGATAATCTCAGCATCTTCTTCGGCCTCTTTGCTGGCGGGGGCTGGGCTCTTCTGGGCGGCCGGGGGTGGGGGCGGGCTCTGAGCCGGACCCGAAAGGGTAGACATCCCGAGAAGGAGGGCGAAGGTCAGGCGGGTGGGCAGCATGGGAGGGGTTTCGAGTAATGGCGTGGGCGTCGGAATTGTCCCGCTAAAAAAGACGAAAGGGGCGCGGGGTAGGGAGAGGAGTAAAGAAACCTTAAAATCACCGCACTTTCCTCTTGCATGAGGGGCCTCGACCCCTATGCCCAAACACTCTTTTCCCAATTTACCGAGGTCCATGCCTACCATCAACCAACTCGTCCGTAAACCGCGTGTCCAACCCAAGGCCAAGTCGAAGTCGCCTGCCTTGAATAACTCGCCCTTCCGCCGCGGCGTCTGCGTGCAGGTAATGATCCGTACGCCCAAGAAGCCGAACTCGGCTCAGCGTAAGGTCGCCAAGGTGCGCCTGACCAATGGCCAGGAAGTCATCTCCTACATTCCCGACGAAGGCCATAAGCTCCAGGAGCACTCCGTGGTCCTCGTTCGTGGCGGCCGCGTAAAGGATCTTCCGGGCGTGCGCTACCACATCGTCCGCGGCCCCCTCGACTGCTCCGGCGTCGAGAAGCGTCGTCGCTCTCGTTCCAAGTACGGCGTTAAGCGTCCGAAGGAAAAGAAGGCCTAATCCGTTTCCGAACCCAACTCCCTTAGAATATGTCTCGTCGTCGCAAAGCAGCCAAGCGCGCCCATCTCCCGGACGCCCGTTACGGCTCCCCTCTCATCAGCCAGCTCATCAACGTCGTGATGAAGTCCGGCAAGAAGTCTATCGCCCAGGGTATCGTCTACGGTGCGATCGAGAAGGTCAGCGAAAAGCTGATGAAGGGCAATCCCGTCGAGCTGCTGCTCGGTGGCCTCGAGAACTGCCGTCCGAAGCTCGAAGTGAAGAGCCGTCGCGTCGGTGGTGCTACCTACCAGGTGCCGGTTGAAGTCTCTCCTGAGCGCCAGAACAGCATTGCGCTGCGCTGGGTCGCCGCTGCCGCCGCCGGCCGCAAGGGAACCACGATGTCCGAAGCCCTCGCGGCTGAGCTCGTCGACGCTTACAACAACACCGGCAACGTGGTGAAGAAGCGCGAAGAGACCCACAAGATGGCCCAGGCCAATCGTGCCTTCGCCCACCTCAAGTGGTAATCCGCAGGTAACTTCAGCAGCCCTTCAACGGTTCCGATCATGGCCAAACTTTCTGAATTAAATTCTCCGTCCCGCGCGTTCCCTCTCGAGCACACGCGTAACATCGGTATCGCCGCGCACATTGACGCCGGCAAGACGACCACGACCGAGCGTATTCTCTTTTATACCGGAGTGGTGCACAAGATGGGCGAAGTGCACGACGGTACCGCTACCACCGACTGGATGGAACAGGAACGCGAGCGTGGCATCACGATCACCGCGGCCGCCATCTCCGCCGGCTGGAAGACCAAGGAAGGCCATTTCGCGAACATCGACCATCGCATCAACATCATCGACACCCCTGGACACGTGGACTTCACGGCCGAGGTGGAACGCTCGCTCCGCGTGCTCGATGGCGCCGTCGCCGTTTTCTGCGCCGTTGCTGGCGTGCAGCCCCAGTCTGAGACCGTCTGGCGCCAGATGAATAAGTACGGCGTCCCGCGCGTCGCCTTCGTTAACAAGATGGACCGTACCGGTGCTGATTACTTCGGCGCCGTCGACGACATCCGCGAGAAGCTCAAGGGCAACGCTCACCCGCTCTTTATCCCGATCGGACAGGGTGAAGAATTCAAGGGCATGATCGACCTGATCAAGAACGTCGCCTACCTTTACGACGAAACCGACCCGAAGGGAATGAAGTTCGACGTGATCGAAATTCCTGAGAAGCAGAAGGAAGAAGCCAAACAGTGGCGCACCAAGCTCATCGAAGGTCTCGCTGACTTCGACGACGTCCTCGCCGCCAAGTATCTCGACGGTCATGAAGTGACGATCGAAGAAATGCGCACGGGTATCCGTAAGGCCACCCTGTCCCTTAACTTCATCGGCGTCATTCCTGGCTCTGCCTTCAAAAATAAGGGCGTCCAGATGCTCCTCGACTGCGTTGTCGACTTCCTTCCTTCCCCGATCGACATGCGTCCCCAGAAGGCGTTCATCGACGACGGCGACACGGAGATTACCATCGGTCCGGACGACAAGGCTAAGGTCACCGGCCTCTGCTTCAAACTCTGGTCTGACCCGCACGTCGGGCAGCTCGTCTTCTACCGCGTGTACCGCGGACAGCTCAAGAAGGGCGAAGCCCTCTACAATCCTCGCACCCGCAAGAACGAGCGCATTTCGCGCATCGTGCTCCTGCGTGCGATGGACCGCGAAGAAATCGACGTCGCCTACTCCGGTGACATCTGCGCGATCATCGGACCTAAGGAAATCATCACGGGCGATACCCTGACTGCCGAAGACGACCTGATCCTCGAGAAGACCACCTTTGCTGAGCCCGTTATCTCGATGTCCATCGAGCCTAATTCCAAGGGTGACCAGGAACGTCTTTCCATCGGCCTGCAGCGTCTCGCTCAGGAAGACCCGACCTTCCGCGTCACTTCCAACCCTGAGACGGGCCAGACCCTCATCTCCGGCATGGGCGAGCTTCACCTCGAAATCATCGTCGACCGCCTCAAGCGCGAATTCCGCGTCGAAGCCAAGTCTGGCAAGCCCCAGATTTCCTACCGCGAGACCATCAACCTGGCTTCCGAAGGCGTGGGTAAGTTCATCCGCCAGTCGGGTGGCCGTGGCCAGTACGGTCACGTTGAAATCAAACTCGAACCCAACCCAGTCGCCACGCGCGTTGCTGGCGAAAAGCCCGAGGAAGTCATCAGCGAAATCGTCGGTGGCGTTATCCCTAAGGAATTCATCAAGCCTGCGATCGAAGGTATCCGCGAAGCCGCCAATAACGGCACGGTCGCTGGTTACCCCGTCATCAACTTCAAGGCCCGCATCGTCTTTGGTTCCTTCCACGAAGTGGACTCGAACGAAATGGCGTTCAAGATGGCTGGTATCTTCGCTTTCAAGGAAGCGATGAAGGAAGCCAAGCCGATCCTCCTCGAGCCCATCATGAAGGTCGAAGTCGTCACCCCGGAAGAATACCAGGGCGACATCATGGGCGACCTTAACCGCCGCCGTGGTCAGATCCAGGGCATGGAAACCAAGATGGGCCTTTGCAACATCGATGCCCGCGTCCCGCTGGCGGAGATGTTCGGATACGCTACGGATGTCCGTTCCCTCTCCAAGGGCCGTGCTTCGTTCTCCATGGAACCCGCTAACTACGAGCAGGTTCCTGCGCAGATCCTCAAGCAGGTCGTCGAGACCTCCTCCCGCGCCCCGGCCCGCACCTAATCTCACCCCCAAAACTCCCTTCCCGATGGCCCGCACCAAAATCCGCATCAAGCTCAAGGGCTTCGACTACCGCATGGTCGACCAGTCCGCTAATGAGATCGTCGACACCGCCAAGCGCACCGGCGCCCGCGTCACTGGCCCCGTGCCGCTGCCGACCGACATCTCTCGCCTTACCGTCAACCGTTCCCCCCACGTGGACAAGAAGTCCATGGACCAGTTCGAGATCCGGACGCACAAGCGCCTGATCGAGATCATGGAGCCCAACGCCCAGACCGTGGACGAACTGAAGAAGCTCAACCTGCCTTCTGGGGTTGACATCAACATCGTAGTCTAACTCTTCAACCCTCCACCTTAACCTCCAACCCAACGCAGGACGTCCAAGCCCCTCTATCAGGACCAAGATTCCGCAAGGAATCCTAAGCCTAATGCAGGTCAGCAATGACCAAACGGCGGAAACGCCACCTGCCTCTTAGAAAAATGAAACACCAGCTACTCGGTAAGAAAATCGGAATGACCCAGGTCTATGACGCGGACAACAACCTCGTCCCTGTCACGGTCGTCCAAGCGGGCCCCTGTCCCGTCACCCAGGTAAAGACCGTCGACAAGGATGGCTACGATGCCGTCCAGATCGCCTTCGGTCCCCAGAAGGAAAGCCGCATGACCGCTGGCGAGGTAGGACACCTCCGCAAGGCAGGCGTCGCTCCTCACACCCATCTTCACGAAATCCGCCAGCCCGGGGCCACCCAGGCCAAGGTCGGCGACGTCATTACCGTCGAGAAGTTCACCGCCGGCGAGATGGTCGACGTTGTCGGCACCGTCAAGGGCCGTGGTTTCCAGGGCGTCGTCAAGCGCTACAACATGGATGGTCAGCCTGACTCCCACGGTCACATGATGCACCGCCGAATCGGCTCGATCGGCATGCGTCAGACTCCTGGTCACGTCTTTAAGGGTAAGAAAATGCCGGGCCACATGGGCCAGGTGCAGCGCACCGTCCAGAACCTCCGCGTCGTCCAAGTCCTCGCGGAAAAGAACCTCCTCCTCATCAAGGGCAGCTTCCCCGGCGCCAACGGTGAGGTCGTCCTCGTGCGTCCGGCTAAGAAAGCCATCGCCGCCAAGTAACCCACCAAGCATCTCAGCGATATGAAGCTCAAAGTTTATAAGTCCGACGGCTCCGCCTTCACCGAAAAGGAATTCGATATTCCTTCCTTCGAAGGCTCCAAGGGCGTCGCCCTGCTCAAGCAGGTCATCGTCTCCTACCAGGCCAACAAGCGCCAGGGCACCTCCAAGACCAAGGATTACGGCGAAGTCGCTGGTTCTGGTAAGAAGGTCCTTCCGCAGAAGGGTTCCGGCGGTTCCCGCCACGGCGACAAGCGCGCCCCCCAGATGTTCAAGGGTGGCATCGTCTTCGGCCCTCGCCCTCGCGATTGGTCCAAGACCATCACTGCTCAGGCCAAGAAGATTGCCCTCCAGCGCGCGCTCTTTGAGCTCGCCGCCGACGGTGGCATCTCGGTCATCGAGAAGTTCGAAGTCGCCCAGCCCAAGACCAAACTCTTCGCCAAGGTTCTCACCAATGTGAGCCCTGCCGGCAAGCGCCTCCTCGTCGTTGACACCACTTGGTCCGACAGCGTCGTCCGCGCCAGCCGCAACCTGAGCCGCGCGATCTTCTCCAACTCTTCCAATCTCAACGCTCTCGATCTCGTGCGCACCCCGCGCATCCTGATCTCGGAAGACGGCCTCAACAAGGTCCTCGAGCGCGCCAAAAACTAAGCCTGTCATCCCATGAAGCCCGCTTCTGAAATCATCAGCCGCCCAATCCTCACGGAAAAGGCCTCCGGCCTCGCCGAAGCCAACAAGTATGTCTTTGAGGTCTTCCCTGGCGCCGATCGCGCTCAGATCAAGAAGGCCGTTGAGGCCTCCTTCAAGGTGACCGTCGAGAAAATCAATATCCTCATCCGCAAGGGCAAGCTGCGCCGCAGCCGTCTCTCCGGTGGTTCGATTTACACCGAGACGAATTCTCGTCGCGCCATCGTCACCCTGAAGAAGGGCGACGTTATCTCCCTCGCCTAATCTCGGAGCAGCAACGCCATGCCCATCATCACTCATCGTCCTATCACCCCCGGTACGCGCTTCCTTGTGCGCGTTAAGACCGAGGGCCTGCACGCCGGTCGCCCCGAGCGCTCTCTCACCGAGTTCAAGCACCGCGCGATGGGCCGTAATTGTTACGGCCGCATCACCTCCCGTCGTCGTGGCGGAGGTCATAAGAAGCTCTATCGCGCCATCGACTTCCGTCGCGACCGCCTGGACTCCCCGGCCACCGTGCTCCGTATCGAGTACGATCCGAACCGTACCTCCCACCTGGCCCTCATCGAGTACGCCGACAAGACCCTGAACTACATCCTCGCTCCGGATGGCCTCAAGGTCGGCGACACCGTCGTCAGCACCAACACCGCCCAGGAACAGCTCACCCCCGGCCTTTCCCTGCCGCTGAGCCTGATCCCTCCGGCCACCTTCATCCATTGCATCGAGATCGAACCCGGCAAGGGTGGTCAGCTCGCCCGCTCCGCCGGCGGCTTCGCCCAGCTCCTCGGTCTCGAGGAAGGTCGTGCCATCCTGCGCATGCCTTCTGGCGAACAGCGCTACCTTAACGCCGATTGCCGCGCCACCGTGGGCATCGTCGGCAACGTCGACCACCACAACGCCAGCCTCGGTAAGGCTGGCCGCAGCCGCTGGAAGGGCATCCGTCCTCGTCAGCGTGGTATGTCCATGAATCCTGTCGATCACCCGAACGGTGGTGGCGGCGGTAAGAAAAAGGGTGGCGGCGGTCGTCAGCACCTCAAGTCCCCGTGGGGCCAGCTCGCCAAGGGCTTCCCGACCCGCACCAAGGCGAAGGCCTCCAACAACCAAATCATCCTGCGCCGCAACGGCCGCAAGGTGAAGCAGGTCTAACCCTTCCTAATCCTCTCATAACATGGCACGCTCCCGAAAAAAGGGTTTCTATGTCGACGCCCACCTGGTCGACAAAGTTACCGTCGCCCAGAAGGCCAATAGCCGTAAGCCGATCAAGACATGGTCGCGCCGCTCGACGGTCACCCCGGACTTCATCGGCCTCAATCTCGAAGTCCATAACGGCAAGGCCTTCGTCCCCGTCTATGTGACGGAAAACATGGTCGGCCATAAGCTCGGCGAGTTCGCTCCTACGCGCACCTTCCGCCAGCACACCCAGCCCTCCCGCAAGGAAGCCCAGTAATCTACACCGTGCGCAACGTCCTCACCATGTCCGCTCTTCTCGTCACCGCCACCGCGGTCGGCGCGGAAGTCCGTGCGCTTGGTGCGGCCGAAGCGGATGGCAAGGCTCCGGTCGTCGCGGTCATCACCGCCCGCGCGACGGATCTGGTTGTCTTGGATGGCGGACACGACCGCGGCTTCCGCCCCGGTACGGTCTGTAACGTGAGCCGTGACGGTCGCGCCTTCGGCGCTCTCGTCATCGCCGAAGCCGGTCTGCACCGCTCGGTCGCCCTCATCCTCTCCCTCGACAACTCCGCTGGCATTAATGCCGGCGACCTCGTCACCCCCCGCGCCAACCCCCGCATCTAACCCAACCTTTACCAACGTCATGGAAGTCCACGCCACCACCCGTTTTGCCCGTATGTCGCCCCAGAAGGTCCGCGAAGTCGCGCGCCAGATTCAGGGTCTCCCCGCCGAAGAAGCCGTCCAGCTCCTCCGCTTCATCCCGCGCAAGTCCGCCCGCCTCCTGAGCAAGACGCTCGCCAGTGCGATCGCCAATGCCGAGAACAACCACAACCTTTCCAGCAGCGATCTCGTGATCGTCTCCGCTACGGTCAACCAGGGTCCGGTCATCAAGCGTTCGATGCCGGCCGCCCGCGGTTCCGCTCACCCTATCCACAAATCCATGAGCCACATCCGCGTGTCTCTGGGTTCCGCCACCAAGTAATTTTCGAAACATGGGCCAGAAAGTAAATCCGATCGGCTTCCGTCTAGCCGTCCGCCGCAACTGGGAATCCCGCTGGTACGCCACCAAGCGCGACTTCCCGGCTAACATCCTCGAGGACTATCGCATCCGCGTGTTCCTCAAGGAGAAGCTTCGCCAGGCCGCCGTGCCCCGCATCTTCATCGAACGCGCTGGCCAGAAGGTCCGCGTCCGTATCTGGACTGCCCGTCCGGGCGTCGTCATCGGCCGCAAGGGCGATGAACTCAAGAACCTCCGCGCCGAGATCCAGAAGGTCGCCGGCAAGGCTCGCATCGACGACATCATTCTCGAAGTGAACGAAGTGAAGCGCCCCGATCTCGTGGCCCAGCTCGTCGCCGAGAACATCGCCCTGCAGCTCGAACGCCGCATCTCCTTCCGCCGCGCCATGAAGAAGGCCGTCCAGACCACCATGACCAACGGCGCCGATGGCATCCGTATCCGCCTCGGCGGTCGTCTCGGTGGCGCTGAAATCGCCCGCGTCGAGTCCGCTCGCGTCGGTCGCGTGCCTCTCCACACCCTTCGCGAGAACATCGACTACGGTTTCACCGAAGCCCGCACCCTGGCCGGCAAGGTCGGCATCAAGTGCTGGATCTGCTCCAAGGACTCTGAGTTCTAAGCCTTCCCTCTAACCCTTCACCTTCTAGACCAACATGGCCAATCTCCAACCCGCTCGCACCAAGTGGCGCAAGCACCGTAAGGGCAAAATCCGTGGCAACGCTACGGCCTGCAATACGCTGTCCTTCGGCGACTTCGGCATCCAGTCCCTCTCTCGCGGCCGCGTCCCGGCCAATCAGATTGAAGCTGCCCGTATCGCCATCTCCCGCTCGCTTAAGCGTAAGGGCAAGATGTGGATGCGCATCTTCCCCCACACTCCGGTCACCCGGAAGCCGGCCGAAGTCCGAATGGGCTCTGGTAAGGGTAGCGTCGAGTACTACGTGGCCTGCATCAAGCCGGGCACCATGCTCTTCGAGGTTGGCGGCGTACCGATCACGGTCGCCCGCGAAGCCATGCGCCTCGCTGACACCAAACTCCAGCTCCGCTGCCGCTTTGTGGCCCGCGAAGAGCTCGAAAAGTATTGATGCATCAGGCATCGCCCACCCATAACTGACCCTTTTCACCGATGTCCACCTACCGGAAAGATAAGCCCACCGCCGCTACGGCCCTGCGCCCCCTGGCTCCTGCCGAACTGCAGAAGCGTATCCGCGAAGCCCGCGAAGAACTCCTCAGCCTCCGCCTCAAGAAGGCTACCGGCGCCGTCGAGAACTCCTCCCGTTTCCGCGCTCTGCGCCGCGACGTCGCCCGTTGCATGACCATCCTTTCCGGTAAGTCAGCCCCGGCGAAGAAGAAGTAATCCATCCTTAAACTCCATTTCCCGATGTCCGAAGACCGCTCCAACCGTAAGACCCTCCTGGGTCTCGTCGCCTCCCGCTCGGGCGACAAATCCATCAAGGTGAACTTCCAGTACACCGTTCCTCACCCCGTTTACGGGAAGGAAGTCAAGCGCCGCACCGTCCTGCACGCCCACGACGAAAAGAACGAGTGCAAGCCTGGCGACAAGGTCGAGATCATGGAGACCCGCCCCCTTTCAAAGCTCAAGCGCTGGCGCGTCGTCCGCGTCGTCGAAGCTGCGAAGGTTGCCGCTGAGTCCATCGACGACTAATCGGCCCTACCTAACTCCAGACCTTTCTTACAATGATTCAGATGCTTTCCCGGCTCGAAGTAGCCGACAACACCGGAGCCCGCAGGGTTCGCATGATCCGCCGCCTCGGCCAGCTCAAAGACACCGCCGGCGTGGGTGATATCATCATCTGCTCCGTCAAGGATTCCACCCCTGACGCCCAGGTGAAGAAAGGCTCCGTCTGCCGCGCTGTCATCGTCCGCACCGTCGCCCCCATCCGCCGTGCGGATGGCAGCTACCTGCGCTTCGACACCAACGCCGTCGTCATCCTTGACGAAAACGGTAACCCCAAGGGCACCCGTATCTTCGGGCCCGTTGCTCGCGAACTCCGCAGCAAGAACTTCATGAAGATCATCTCCCTCGCTCCCGAGGTACTCTGAACAACCATGTCCAAGACCGACATTAAGAAGGGTGACGAAGTCGTCGTCATCTCCGGCGCCGAAAAAGGCAAGCGTGGCAAGATCGTCAGCTACAACCGTACTGACGAACGCGTCACCATCGAGGGCCTTAACCTCGTCAAGCGCCACCTGAAGCGCACCCAGGACGGACAGGGCGGCATCACCGAGCGTGAAGCCCCTATCCATCGCTCCAACGTGATGCTTGGCTCCCTCTGGGATGCCCGTCGCGCCAAGAAGCCGGCCAAGGCCGCTAAGAAGTAATCCTGACGAAACCACCCGAGAATTAACACGAAAATGGCATCCGTTCCTTATCTGAAGAAGTACTACCTCGAGAAGGTCGTCCCCGAGCTCATCAAGAGCCGCGGTTACAAGAACATCCACCAGGTCCCGAACCTGCAGAAGATCGTCCTCAATTCCGCCTTCAAGGCTGAAGCCGACAAGGGCCACATGGCCGAAGTCGTCAAGGACATCACCAAGCTCTCCGGCCAGAAGCCGATCATCACCAAGGCTTCCAAGTCGGTCGCTGCGTTCAAGGTTCGCGAAGGCATGCCCCTCGGCTGCGTCGTCACCCTTCGTGGCGCCCGCATGTGGGAGTTTTACCTCCGCCTCACCGCGGTTGCTCTCCCGATGATCCGCGACTTCCGCGGAACCTCCAACCGTCTCGACGGTCGCGGCAACTACTCGCTCGGCATCTCCGACCACACCATCTTCCCTGAAACCCAGGCTGACGGTTCCCAGCGTGCCAATATCGGCATGGACATCATCATCGTGACTTCCGCCCATACGGACGACGAAGGTCGCGAACTGCTCCGCCTCCTCGGCATGCCGTTCCGCCGCTCCAGCGCCGCCGACGCGGCCGCTGCTACCGCCACCGCCGCCAAGGCCTAACCCTCTCACCCCTTACTAGCATGGCCAAGAAGTCCGTCATTCAGCGCGCCCTCAAGCGCGAACGTCTCGTCAAGAAGTACGCCGTCAAGCGTGCCGAACTCAAGAAGACCCTCTCCGACCCCAAGGTCACCGAGGAAGCCTTCTACGAAGCCCAGCGTGCCCTCGCCAAGCTGCCCCGCAGCTCGTCGAAGGTCCGTCAGAAGAACCGCTGTTCCATTTCCGGCCGTCCGCGTGCGTTCATCCGCAAGTTCGGCCTTTCCCGTATCACCTTCCGCGAGCTCGCGCTCAACGGCCAGATTCCCGGCGTCACCAAGGCCTCCTGGTAATCCAACAGAAAAACAAAACCATGTCCGCTTCTACTGATACCGTCGGGGATTTCCTGACCTCCATCCGCAACGCTTCACAGGCCAACAAGGCCGTGATTACCGTCCAGTGGTCCCGCCTTCGTGAAGGCGTCGCCAAGATCCTCGTTGACGCTGGTTACGTCGCCGCCGCCCGCAAGGCCGAGCGCGAAGGCCTGCCCGTCCTCGAACTCTCCCTTAAGTACGTCGCCGGCGTTCCCGCTATCACCAGCATCGAGCGCGTCTCGACCCCTGGTCGTCGCGTCTACGCCGGATACTCTTCCGTTCCGAAAGTCATCGGCGGCATGGGTGTCTCCATTCTCACCACCTCCCGTGGCGTCATGACTGACGCCGAAGCCCGCCGCCAGAAGGTCGGTGGCGAGCTCCTCGCGAAGGTCTGGTAATCCGTCCAACCCTTAAAACAAGAAACTCAATGAGCCGAATTGGTAAGCAGCCCGTCAACATCCCTGATAAGGTGACCGTGTCCGTGAAGGACAACGTCGTCGTCGTCAAGGGACCTAAGGGCGAACTCTCGAAACCCTTCCCGAAGGAGATCGGCGTCGTCGTCGACGCCCAGATCGTCAACGTCACTGACCTCACCGAGGTCAAGGACGCTGCTGGCAAGGTCCAGAAGCCCGGCACCGCTGGCGCTCTCCATGGAACCGTCCGCGCCATCATCCGCAACATGTGCGAAGGTGTAGCCACTGGTTACTCCAAGACCCTCCTGATCGAAGGCGTCGGTTTCAAGGCTGCCCTCAAGGGTAACGTCCTCGACCTCGCTCTCGGTTACTCCCACCCGATCCGCTACACCATCCCGACCGGCGTCAATGTCGTCGTCACCGATGGAACCAAGCTGCTGATCACTGGCGCCGATCGCCATATGGTTGGCCAGGTCGCTTCCTCGATCAAGCTCTACAAGCCGGTCGAGCCTTACAAGGGTAAGGGCGTCCGCGTCGAAGGTGAATTCGTCCGCCGTAAGGAAGGCAAGAAGACGGCCTAATCCGCCCGAACTGAACAAATTCCATGAAATTGCAGAAGAAGAATCTCCTGACGCAGAAGCGCCGCTGGCGCATCCGCAAGACGGTTCGCGGCACCGCCGCCCGTCCCCGTCTGGCCCTCAAGATGACCCATGTGCATCTCTATGCCCAGGCCATCGACGACGACAAGGGTGTGACCCTCGTCTCGCTTGCCACCACCTCCAAGGATCTCCGCGGCCAAAAGCTGAAGGCCAACGTCGCTGGTGCGACCGCCTTTGGCGCTGTCTTCGGTGCCAAGGCCAAGGCCGCCGGTCTCACGACCGTCGTCTTCGACCGCGCCGGTCGCCGTTACCACGGTACCGTCAAGTCCTTCGCCGAAGCCGCCCGCCAGGCCGGCCTGACTTTCTAATTTCATGAGCGCAGAAAACACCCCCGCCGCGGCTCCCGCCGCCTCCGCCCCCGCCTCCTCTGGCGCCCCCGGCGCCCCTGGCCGTTCCGGTCCTGGTGGCGATCGTCGTGGTCCTGGTGGCCCTGGTGGTCCCGGTGGCCGTCGTAACGGTCCTGGCGGCCCTGGTCGTGGTCCTCGTCGCGACAATCGTAACGACGCCCCTGCTTCCGAATTCAACGACAAGGTCGTCCACATCAACCGCTGCTCGAAGGTCGTCAAAGGCGGCCGTCGCTTCAACTTCGCCGCGCTCATCGTGGCAGGCGATGGCAAGGGTCGCGTCGGTGTGGGTTACGGTAAGGCCAAGGAAGTTCCTGATGCGATCCGCAAGGGAACCGACCGCGCCCACCGCGCCCTCGTCCGCGTCAATCTCCGCGGCAACACCATCCCGCACGAAGTCATCGGCCACGCCGACGGCGGCGTCGTGATGCTCCGTCCGGCTGCACCCGGTACCGGCCTCATCGCTGGCGGTGGCGTCCGTGCTGTGCTAGAAGTCGCCGGTTACAAGGATGTCCTTTCGAAATCCATGGGATCCAACAATCCCCAGGCAGTCGTGAAGGCCACCTTGGACGGTCTCTCCAAGCTCCGTACCCTCGAACAAATCAAGGCTCTCCGCGCCTAAGCGGAATACACAGACATGAAACTCGACTCTCTGCCCAAAATCAAGGGCTCCACTCACCGCCATAAGATCCTCGGCCGCGGCCGCGGTACCGGTCACGGCAAGACTTCCGGTCGTGGTCACAAAGGCATGAAGGCCCGCTCCGGCGGTGGCCATCGTCCCGGCTTCGAAGGCGGCCAGATGCCCCTTTACCGTCGTCTGCCCAAGCGCGGCTTTAACAACGTCAACCGCATCGAGTACGCCGTGCTCAACGTGCGCGATTTCGAAGAGCTCGAAGGTAAGACCTTCGGCCTCGAAGAACTCGTCGCCGCCGGCGTCCTGCGCAAGTCTGCCCCTTTCCTCAAGATTCTTGGCACCGGCGAGCTCACGCGCGCCGTCACCGTCAAGGCCCACCGTTTCTCCAAGGACGCGAAAGCGAAGATCGAGAAAGCCGGCGGCAAGGCGGTCCTAATCGAAATCAAGAAGTCGGCCACCGCCGCTGAGTGAGCCTCGGCTCGCCCCCGTCCTCGATGTTCTCGGCCTTCGCCAACTGCTGGAGGATTCCTGAGCTCAGGGCCCGGCTGATTGCTACCGTGGCCTTGGTGTTCGTCGCCCGTATTGGCGCGAGCATCCCCCTGCCTGGTATCGATCCGAAGGATATCATGGATTACTACCACTCCATGGCCGACAAGTCGTCGGGCGGAGTGGTCGCGATGTACAATATGTTCACGGGTGGCGCGCTCCTCAAGGGTGCGGTCTTCTCGTTGGGCATCATGCCTTACATTAGCGCTTCCATCATCATGCAGCTGATGTCGGCGGTCGTTCCGTCGATCGCGCGTCTGCAGCAGGAAGGTGAGATTGGCCGCCAGAAGGTAGCCCAGTACTCTCGTTACCTGACCATCGTCATTGCTGTCGTTCAGTCTGCGCTGCTCCTTGGTGCCTTCTGTAATCCGCAGCAGGTCGGCCAGGCTCTCGGTCTGGGCAACTTCACCGGCACCATTGTCGTCATGGAGAGCAAGACGCTCTTCGTCTGCCTCGGCGTCTGTCTTCTTACTTCCGGATCGATCGTCATGCTTTGGCTTGGCGAGCAGATCACCCAGCGCGGTATCGGCAATGGCACCTCCATCCTGATTACCATCGGTATCCTCGCCGACCTCCCTGGCGCACTCACCTCCTTCGTCGACATGACGTTCGGCGGGAAGATCGGCGCCTCCGCCGTCAACTCCCATGGCTGGGAGAAGGCCGCCGGTATGATTCTCCTCTTCGTCGTCGTCACCGCCGCGATGGTCGCCATCAATCAGGCTGTCCGGAAGATTCCGATCCAGTACGCCCAGCGTATGGTTGGTCGCAAGATGTACGGCGCGCAGACCAACTACTTGCCGCTTAAGGTGAACTACGCGGGCGTGATGCCGGTTATCTTTGCTGGAGCCATCATGAGCTTCCCGCCCATGCTGCTCAATCCGTTGGCGACCTATTTCCCGACGCTCACCTTCCTGCATGACTGGGCTGGATACTTCTCCGGAAGCAACGGCTTCTACTACACGGTCTACTCGGTGCTCATCTTCGGCTTCAGCTACTTCTGGATCTCGATTATGTTCCGCCCGGTGCAGATCGCCGACGACCTCAAGAAAAACAACGGCTACATCCTCGGCGTCCGCCCTGGCGAACACACCGCCCAGTTCCTGGACTTCGTGATGACGCGCCTGACGCTGGCTGGATCGATTTTCCTGCTCACCATCGCGCTGATGCCGGATCTCTTCATCAACCAGTTCAACTTCCCGATGCGTCTCGCGACGTTCCTCGGCGGCACGGGTGGTTTGATTACTGTCGGCGTGATGCTCGACACGATGCGCCAAGTGGAGACCTATCTCCTGCAGCGAAACTACGAAGGCTTCCTGAAGAAGGGTCGCATTGGTGGTATTCCGGTGCCCGCCTCTGGCCTTCGCACCGACTCCGAAGCTTCCGCCCTCGGTTCTCTCGAGAAGGTCTGCCTGTTCCTGTTCGTCCTCGGCGTTGTCGCTTGGGGGCTGAATCATTGGGGTGCGTTCGCTCGCTAAGCTTTTCCCGGGATGATCGATTTGAAGTCGGCCGAGGACGTGAGTCGCATGCGTGCCGCCTGTGCCGCGGCCGCTCGCGTGCTACACGATCTATCGACTCTCGTCGTCCCAGGTATCTCGACCGCTGGACTGGATTCCGCCGCGCGTGGGCTGATGGCTCGATATGGCTGCGAGAGCGCCTGCCACGGTTACGTGGTCGGCCGCCTGAGCTACCCTGGATACGTCTGCATCTCCCTCAACGACGAGATCGTCCATGGCATCGGCGCCGCTGATCGCATCATCCGGGACGGTGACCTGGTCTCATTGGATGTGGTCGTCCGCCGCGATGGGTTCATCGGGGATAACGCCCGTACGGTCATGGTCGGAGCCGTCGACCCTCAGGCCCGTCAACTTTGCTTAGATACGGAAAAGTCCCTCCTAGCCGGCATCGCGGCCGTGAAGCCTGGCAACAGGGTAGGGGACATCTCTGCGGCCATCCAGGAGGCGCTTGCCCCCGGAGGGTATGGTATCGTGAGGGACTTCGTCGGGCATGGCGTCGGCCGAAAGATGCACGAGGAGCCTCAAATTCCCAACTACGGCAAGGCTGGAACTGGACCTAAGTTATTGCCTGGCATGGCTTTAGCCATCGAGCCCATGGTAAACCTCGGTTCCCACAAGATCGTCATGGCTTCGGACGGCTGGACCGCCCGGACCGCGGACGGCAAGGTCTCCGCGCACTTCGAACACACCGTTTTAGTGACCGAAAACGGGGCAGAAATCCTGACCCTCGTTTAAACCGCATTTTTTGCTTTCAAATCCCACCAGAACCTCCAAGTTCCGACCTCTTTCCCACCTTCCAAACAGCACGGACACCATGCCACGAATCCTCGGCGTAGACATTCCCAACAACAAGAAAGTAGAGATCTCTCTCCGCTATATCTATGGTATCGGCCCCTGCCGTGCCACAGAGATTTGCGATGCTCTCGGCTTTGATCCTGCCATGCGCGCTCAGAATCTTTCTGAAGAGCAGCTGAACAAGATCGTCGAGTACATTGTACGCATGGGGTACAAGTGCGAAGGTGACCTTCGCCGCGACATCGCGCAGAACTTGAAGCGCCTCCAGGCGATCAAGTGCTACCGCGGTCTCCGCCACTTCCGCGGCCTCCCGGTCCGTGGTCAGCGTACGCGCACCAACGCCCGTACCCGTAAGGGCAAGCGTAAGACCGTCGGCGTCGCCGCGGCTCCTTCCAAGTAAGCCAACCTTTCTCCTAACACTATTTTACGATGAGCGAAGAAGCCCCCAAGACCCCCAAGGCAAAGAAGCCGAAGGCCCCTGCCGCCGACGCTGCCGCCGCCCCCGAAGTCGTCGCTGCCGCGGCCGCTCCGGCCGAAGCCGCCGCCCCCGAGCGCAAGGAGATCACCGCCAAGGAACTCCTCGGCGAAGAGCTCGGTGAAGTGAAGGTTCGTCGTGCCAAGGGCTCGAAGAACATCACCACTGGCATCTGCCACATCCTAGCCACTTTCAATAACACCAAGGTCACGATCACCGACCCCAGCGGCAACGTAATCTCCTGGGGTAGCGCCGGCCGCCACCAGTTCCGTGGTTCCCGCAAGTCCACCGCTTACGCCGCTCAGGTCGTCTGCTCCGAAGCCGCTAAGCTCGCCATGGCTCACGGCCTCAAGGACGTCTCCGTCCGCGTCAAGGGCCCGGGCATGGGACGCGACAGTGCCATCCGCGCCCTCCAGGTGCTTGGCCTGAACGTTACCTCGATTCTCGATACCACTCCGATTCCTCACAACGGCTGCCGTCCTCCGAAGCGCCGTCGCGTCTAATCGTCTCTGCTTTCCGCATCACCGTCCGGCTATGGCAAACCGGGCGGGTCCTCCAATCCGCCACTTAAACCAAATCCTAAAATACCATGTCTCGTTACACCGGTCCTACCACGAAGCTCAACCGTCGCTTCGGCCAGAATATTTTCCCCACCTCCAAAGGTGAGGAGCGTCGTCCGTACCCTCCGGGTATCCACGGCAAGACGACCCGCCGCAAGGTCTCCGAATACGGCGTCGGTCTCAATGAGAAGCAGAAGCTTCGCATGATGTACGGCCTGACCGAGAAGCAGTTCCGCCTCTCCTTCGAGCGCGCCAAGCGCATGGGCGGCGTCGCTGGTGACAATTTCCTCCGCATTCTCGAGACCCGTCTCGATAACGTGGTCTTCCGCCTTGGTTTCGCCAACTCCCGCGCCGCTGCTCGTCAGCTCGTGGCCCACGGTCATATCCGCATCAACGGCCATAAGGTCGACGTAGCCAGCTACGCCACCTCGCCCGGCGAGAAGATCGAAGTCCGCGACCGCACCTCTTCCAAGCAGCTCGCCACCCGCGCCGTCGAAGAAGGCCAGGGTCGTTCCGCTCCGGCCTGGCTCGTTGTCCTCCCTGAGCAGCTCAACGGACAGATCGTCCGCGAGCCCGCTAAGGAAGAACTGCCTTCGGACGTTAACGTCCAGATCATCGTCGAATTCTACAGCCGCTGATCCCAGCACAGAACCAACACCAACCGGACCCACAGACATGACCAAGCGACTCGGACAATTCCAACGCCCCAAGACCCTCAAGAAGGAGGAGTCTTCCGCCACCCTCACCTACGCGAAGTATTTCGCCGAGCCCTTCGAGACTGGCTTTGGCCACACCGTCGGCAACTCGCTCCGCCGCATCCTGCTGAGCTCCATCGAAGGCGCCGCGATCTCCGCGGTGACGATCGAAGGCGTACAGCACGAGTTCCAGCCGATCGAAGGTGTCGTCGAAGACGTCACCGAAATCGTCCTCAACCTCAAGAAGGTGCGCATCCGCACCGAGGCCAATAAGCGCGAAGCCTTCAAGGGCACCATCGACGTCAACAAGTCCGGCCCCGTGAAGGCTTCGGACATCAAGTTCGAGACCAAGGGCGCCACGGTCACCCTCGTCAACCCTGACCAGGTCATCTGCACCCTCGACCGTAAGCGTCGCTTCTACGCCGACCTCGAAGTCACCGTCGGTCGTAGCTGGGCTTCGGCCGAGGAGAACAAGAAGGCCGAACAGGCCATCGGTTCCATCCCCGTCGACTCCCTCTTCTCCCCGGTCACCCTGGTGAAGTACTCCGTCGAATCCACCCGCTCTGGCGACAAGACCGACTACGATAAGCTCGTCCTCGAAATCTCGACTGACGGCCGCATCACCCCGGACGAAGCCCTCAAGGAAGCGTCCGCGATCCTGCGTCACCACCTCGAAGTCTTCGACACCGTCTCCGCCGACTCCGTCGAGTTCGAGACCGGCCACAAGGAGATCAGCGAAGAGACCAACCGTCTCCGCAAGCTGCTCAACATGTCCGTCAACGAAATCGAGCTTTCCGTCCGTGCCGCTAACTGTCTCAACAACGCCAACATCAACACCGTCGGTGAACTGGCGATGAAGACCGAGCAAGAGATGCTCAAGTACCGTAACTTCGGCAAGAAGTCCCTCAACGAGATCAAGGCCAAGCTCGAACAGCTCGGCCTGTCCCTCGGCCAGAAAATCAACGAGGGTCTTCTCGACAAGGGCGTCAACGCCTAACCCAGACCGGAACCCACACTCATGCGTCACCGCAAACACAGTCACGTCCTTGGCGTCAAGACGGCTCACCGTCGCTCGCTCGTCGCGAATCTCGCCTCCGCGCTATTCACGAATGCGCGCATCACCACGACGCTCTCCCGCGCCAAGGCCATCCGTCCTTTCGCCGAGCAGATCATCACCTACGCGAAGAAGGCTGAGCAGTCCGCCGACAAGTCGGTGAAGCTGCACTACTACCGCCTGGCCATCGCCAAGCTGCGCAACGAAGACGCCGCCCAGCTCCTGTTCAAGGAGCGTGTGCAGCAGTTCCTCGGTCGCACCGGCGGCTACACCCGCATCTACAAGCTCGGCGCCCGTAAGGGTGACGCGGCTGAGACGGCCCTCATTGAGCTTGTGGCTAAGGACGATAAGTCCCCGGCCATGACTCCGAAGGCCAAGGTGGCTCGCAAGCCCAAGGCCAAGAAGGAAGCGGCGGCTGCTTCTGCTCAGGCCTAAGCTTATCGCCCAGGCCTGAACCCGAGACGCGTCCGCCCCCCGGCTGGCGCGTCTCGCCTTTTTAACCACCCAACGCCCACCATGCTGCAGTCCGTCGATCTCGCCGTCTTCTTGGCTTTCCTGGCCGGCTTGGGCGCGGTCGTCCTATTTGGCCTGCAGGCATGGTATGATCGCCGCGACGTGCTCCTATCCGATCACCGCCGCATCAATTCGGCCTTTTCCTGTGTCCGTTGCAATGTGACCTACGTCCGCCCTCGCCGTCGCGAGGAGGCCGTTTGCCCCCACTGCGGCTGGAACAATGTTCGCCTCAAGTTCTGAATCCTCCACACTTTTCTACCATGGCCACCCAGTCCATCGCCATTCTCGATTTCGGTTCGCAGCTGACCAAGGTCATCGCACGCCGCATCCGTGAGTGCAACGTCCACTCCCGTATCTATCCCTTTGGCGTCACCGCCGAGACTCTCCGCGCCGACGGCGTCGTGGGCGTTATCCTCTCCGGTGGCCCTGACAGCGTGAAGGCGAAGGGTTCGCCGCACCCGCATCCGGGCGTGTTCGAGATGGGCCTACCCGTGCTCGGCATCTGCTACGGCGTCCAGCTCATGGGTCAGATGCTCGGCGGCAACGTGGCCAGCAGCTCCCATCGCGAATACGGCCATGGCGTCCTTTCCTTCGGTAAGGGCTCGCAACTGCTGCAGGGCTTGAAGTCCCCGCTACGCATCTGGAATTCGCACGGCGACAAAATCACCCGCCTGCCGCGAGGCTTCAAGGCTGTCGCCTCGACGGAGAACTCCGAGTGCGCGGTCATCGAAGATCCGAAGCGCCGCTTCTACGGCATCCAGTTTCACCCCGAGGTCGCCCATTCCGAGCGCGGTATTGATATCCTCCGCAACTTCCTCTTCCGCATCTGCCGCTGCAAGCCGACCTGGAAGATGGACGACTACGTCGAGACGGCCGTCCGCGAGATCCGCGAGAAGGTCGGTAAGTCCCAGGTCATCCTCGGTCTCTCCGGCGGCGTAGATTCCTCCGTCGCGGCCGCCCTCATCCAGCGCGCCATCGGCAAGCAGCTGACCTGCGTCTTCGTCGACAACGGCCTGCTCCGTCTCAACGAACGCGCTCAGGTTGAGAAGATGTTCCGCGGCAAGTTTAAGGTGGACCTCCGCGTCGTCGACGCCTCCGCGGCCTTCCTGAGTAAGCTCAAGGGCGTCACCGACCCCGAGCGTAAACGCAAAATCATCGGACACGAATTCATTAAGGTCTTCGAACGCTCCATCGCCGAGGTCCAGCGTACGAAGAAGGGTAAGGTTGATTTCCTCGCTCAGGGCACGCTCTACCCCGACGTCATCGAATCCCTTTCTCCCAACGGCGGACCAGCCGCCACGATCAAGAGCCACCACAACGTGGGTGGCCTGCCCAAGCACATGAAGCTGAAGCTGCTCGAACCCCTGCGCGAACTCTTCAAGGACGAGGTACGCGCCCTTGGTGAAGCCCTTGGCCTACCGCATGAGATGGTCTGGCGTCACCCGTTCCCAGGCCCAGGCCTCGCGGTCCGCGTCTGTGGCGAAATCACCAAGGAGCGCCTCGAGGTGCTCCGTAAGGCCGACGATATTTTCATCAACGAGCTCCGTACCTCCGGCCAATACGCCAAGGTCTGGCAGGCCTTCGCGGTCTTCCTCCCAGTGCGTAGCGTCGGCGTCATGGGCGATGGTCGTACCTACGACAACGTCTGCGCCCTACGCGCTGTGACTTCTTCTGACGCGATGACGGCCGACTGGGCCCGCCTGCCGTACGACGTACTCCAGCGTGCCTCGACCCGCATCATCAACGAAGTGAAGGGCATCAACCGCGTGGTCTACGACGTTTCGTCCAAGCCGCCGGCGACTATCGAATGGGAATAAGCCGGGGTTTGCCCCGTTGACACCCCCTTCGGCCCGTCCTTACCTAGTCGCCAGTGTCTGAACCCGGCTTCCAGGTCATCGCGCGCCGCTGGCG
>JBIILC010000031.1:0-20414 GCA_044232865.1 Opitutales bacterium
GCGAGTTCGACATCATGTACACCGAAGGCATCTCCCGCTCCGGCTCCGTCCTCGACCTCGGCATCGAACACAAGATCCTCGAGAAGAAGGGCGCCTGGATCGCCTATAACGGCCAGCTCATCGGCCAAGGCCGCGAAGCCGCCAAGGACTACCTCATCAAGAACCCAAAGGTCCTGGAAGAAATCCAGAAGATCATCATGGAGAAGGTCCAGGTCGTCGGCGGTATGACCCTCGGCGTCGGTGTCGCCGAGAACGTCACGGCCGAATAATCAATCGTTGTTGGCTAGCCATAGCCCGGGCCGCACGAAAGTGCGGCCCGTTTCATTGGTGGAGTCCGCTCCGTCCGACACTCCTCTGCTTGCTTTATTCCGAGAATGTTGTCATATTAACCGTCCCCTGCAGTGTTCGACACCCGCGGCAGCCTCCCTTCCCTACGAACATAATATACGGGAGGTGCGACCCGACCGGCCTCGTCCGAGCCGTGGCAACGTACCGCCCACCTAAATCCAGGAATAAGTGGAGCTCCAATCGGAATCGGCACAGGCGGGGACCCTTTGAAGGTTAGATGACAGAGGTAAGATGACGGATGACATATCGGGTCGGGACCGCGTCACGACCTAACTGCCTAGCCGCCGAATGGTGGCCAAAGGTAGGGGCAGGACTACGTCATGCCCTCCCACACAAAAAAGGGCGCGACGTAGCCACGCCCCTACCCTGCGTTCACCATTCGGCGAACGCTACGCACAGCAGGACGTGATGGCAATCACGTCCCTACCTCAAGCCAGTCTCACAACCCCAACTGAAAACCGGAGACCGGATAATTAGCTGGGGTTAAAAAGCCCGCAGCATGCATTCCGGTTCCCGGTCTCCCCTTGAGTTCATGCCTTGGCTTAACCGCTACCCGCCATCCGCTAACCGCTAACACCGACCTTCAACCCAAATTCAGCTGACCACCCTCACAGAGACTCGGATTACCGAAGGTCTTCATGGGATGGCCGAAACCCTTGGCGATAGACATGAGTACGCGGTTGTGCGGCTCCTTCTTAAACTTGAGCGCGCGGCCGGTCTTGAAGCCGAGGCCGCCGCCGATGAGCACCCACGGGATGTCCTCGTGCGTGTGGCTGTTGCCCTTCCCGAGCTCGTTCGTCCAAACGATGGTGGTGTTATCGAGCATGTTGCCCTTGCCGTCCGACTCCGGGGTCTCCTGCAACCGCTTCGCCAGGTAGGCAATCTGCTCGGCAAACCAGATATTGATCTTCGTGAGCTTCTCGACCGAACCGGTGTTGAGATCGGGATCGTGCGAGAGCGAGTGGTGGCTTTCATCAACGCCGATCCACTTCATGCGGGCCTGGCCGACGGAGTTGGTGAACTGGAACGTCGTGACCCGTGCCATGTCGTTCTGGAAAGCGCTGATGAGGAGCTCGGTCTGGAGACGGGTGATTTGCGGGATGCTGTCATTATCCATCGGCACGCCGGTCTCAGGCGGGTGCGGCACCTTGAGCGCCGCCTGCGACTGGCTTTCCTTCAGGCCGCGCTCGAGTTCGCGTAAAGCGGTGGCGTGCTGATCCAGCAAGCTGCGGTCGCTCTTGTCGACGGCGTTGGCGACCTTGGCGATGTCATCCTTGAGGCCGTCGAGAACGGAGCCGAGGTTCTCCCCTTCCTTCATCGATCCGTAGAGCTTGTCGAAAAGTTCGTACGGGCTCGAAATCGGGGCGACGGGCTGGTTGGCGCCAGCGTAGCTCCAGCGCGTCCAAGGATCGGCGCGATTACCCACGGCGACGCCGATTTCTAGCGAGCCGAGTCGGGTCTTGGTCGCCGGATTGGACTGCAAGTATGTGCGCAGAACCTGGTCGACGGACGGGCCACTGGCCCAGCCGGCGGGAGCGCCGCCACCACCCATGATGTTACCTGGGAAGAGCTCGATGCCGGTGAGCAGGCAGCTCATGCCGCGCATGTGCGAATCGCCGTCACCGCGGACACGGTTGTTCACGCCCTTGAGCGTGAGCAGCTTATCCTTGAACGGCTCGAAGGGCTTCATGATCGCCTTGAGCTTGAAGTTCGCGCCTTCCTCGTCGGGCCAGAAGGCGGGCGGGACGATACCGTTGGGCGAGAAGACGAAGATGACCCGCTGGCGACGGCCAGTGATCGGCTCGGCGGCGCCGAGCGAAGCGAGGCCTCCGAGGAGCGGTAATGCGGCGGCAGAGAGGCCAAGGCTGCGGAGGAAATCTCTACGATGTTGGAGCGACATGGTCTTAGCGATTGGAAGGGGTGGTGGTAACGGTCGGGCGGAGCGCCGCGACGACGGCGACCTCGACGGCTAGATTACGAACATGGAAGTTGTCGGCGCGGAACTGGGAGGTCAGCTGACCGAGCAACTCGGGCGAATAGGCTGCCGGCGGCTGCTTCACCATTTCCTGGAAGAGGTTGCGGACGAATCCAGTCTGGCCGGAAAGGCTTTCGGCGGCATGGATCGCGACATCGCGGGCACCGGTGAGCTTGATAACGTTGCCGTCCGCGGTAGTGTAGTCGGAGGTCGGATCGACGGGCTTCTTGTTGTCGGTGGTGCGCACGCGGCCGACCGCGTCGAAACGCTCGAAGCTGAAACCGAGCGGATTGATCGTGACGTGGCACGACATGCAGGCGGGCTTGGAGGTGAGCTCCGTCACCTTCTCGCGCATGGTGAAGGAGGGGTCGAACTTATCATCCATGAACGCAATCGCCATGGGCGGCGGCTTGAGCATGAGGCCAAGGATATTACGGGTCACGAAGACGCCACGGTGGATCGGCGAGGAGGACTTGGTGTAGGAGAAGGTCGCGAGGACAAACGGGTGCGTGAGCACGCCGCCACGCTGGTCAGCGTCCATCTTAACAGGCTGGAAGCCGGCACCGGCTTCGACCTTCTGGCCATAGAACTTGGCGAGGCGCTCGTTCATCAGGATGGTATCGCTGAGCAGGAGTTGGCGGTAATCGGATGATTCGGACCAAACGACACTCTCGGCGAAGAGATCCAGCGAGGTGCGGAGATCCATCACGACGCCTTGGTCGAAGCCCGGATATTCCTTCTGGTCCTTGGCGATCTCGGCCCCTTCTTCGACATGCAGCCAGTGGTGCAAGAAGTCGCGCAGCTTGGACTTGGCGCGAGGATCCTTCATCATGCGCTGCGCCTGCAGGCGGACCTGAGCAGCGTCCTTGAGCTGGCCAGCCGCGGCGGCCTTTAAAAGCGCGGCGTCGGGGATGGAATCCCACAGCGCCAGCGCGAGGCGCGAGGCAACGGCGTAATCATCCTGCGGGCCGATACCTGGATAAAGGAAGGCGGGGTTGGAGAGCGTGAAGATGAAGGCGCGCTTGGCGGCGACTTCCGGGGCCACGCTGGCGGCGTAGATCGCCGAAAGGTCGGCCTTTTGTTCGTCGGTCAGCGGGCGGCGGTACGCCATCTGGGCGAACCGCAAGGTGAAGGCCTTGAGCTTATCGCCGCGGTCCGGCGCGTCAGCCTTGGTACCCGCGAGAGCGAACAAGTGCGGGCCGATCATCCCAGAGACCTGCAGCGCGCCTTTGGCGATGGCTTCCGTCCACTCGCGCGAGACCGAAGCACCGCGCTCATAGCCGATACTGCCGTCGTCCGGCGGTAGCGGCACGGAGATCACGCTGACTGGAGAGGAAGATTTCGGAGAAAGGTGCGTGCGAGGAATCACGACCCAGGCGCCGCCAGGCGGACGCCATTCGAGCCTCAGCGAAGCAGTCTTGTCCTTGTACTTGAAGAACTCGAGCTTGAGCGGGTAGCTGCGGCCGCCGAGGAGGAAGATGGGCGCTTGAACCGACCGCGTCATGGCGGAGCTCACCCAGATGTCGATGAGGGCATTCTTTTCGCTGCCGTTCTCGGGCGCGTTAACGTAGAGGCGGACGCCGTTGGGCGACGTGACCCGGAACTCATACTCGCCCGTGTCCGGCACGAGGACCGAGCCGCTCCAGTTGATGGAAAACTGCGCGGCGTAGGTGCCCTTCTCGGGAGCCTTATCACTGAAGTCGAAATCGATGACTGGATCGACGTGCCGCTTGAAGGTAACTTCCGGACGATTCTGGTCCGGCTTCTTGGGGTCGCGCTCCGGTCGTTCGCGGTAAGTCCCGGCCAGCCCGCCCGTCTCTGTCGTGGCAGTCGCGTTGCGGAGCGATGCGAGGAGGTCGGCGATGCTCTCGCGGTACTGACGGACGGTGAGGTGCGCGAGTTCGATGCGGGGCGGATGATTACGGGCACGAGCCTCGCCGGAATAGAAAGCCTTGTGGATGTATTCGGCGGAAGCCGTCGCGTCGGCGAGCGACAGGGTGCCGGGGTCGTCCTCAGGCATCTCGCGTGCGATATACTTGGCTAGGGAAGCGATGGACTTCTCTCCGACGAGGGGTTCGTCGGCCTTACCGGCGATGCCTTCGCCGACGGGTCCGTGACAACTCATGCAGTCCTGGCGGTAGACGACCTCGCCCGCACGCGGAGCAGCGAGATTCTTCTTATAGTAGCGCTGGCCTTGGCGGCCAGCGAAGACCAAGGAGGCGAGGACGACGAGCGCGGCCACGACCTTGATGGACCGGGAAAGGGACATGGGGTTCTGACCCCTAAACTCACGGGGAAGTTCCTCTAAATCAAGCCCGCCTCCCCGAAACTAAACCACCCTTTACCCGCCGGATCGGCCTCCGGGCGACCGATGACGACATGGTCGAGCAATTCCACGCCCACGACCCTCCCGGCATCGGCCAATTGCCGGGTCACGGCCCGGTCGGCCGGGCTCGGGGTGGGGTCTCCGCTGGGGTGGTTGTGCGCCACGATCGCCGCCGACGCAGCGTGCTTCAGGGCCTGCCGGAAGACCTCACGGGGGTGCAGGAGCGAACTCGTCGCGGTCCCCGAACTGACCTCATGCAGTGCGAGTAGCCGGTTGCGCCGGTTCAGGCAGAGGACCCAGCATTTCTCAACCGCAAGTCCCGCCGCGAACGGCTCGAGCCGCGCCCACACCTTGGCGGGCGCATCAAGCTTCTCGCCCGGGTCATGCGCCCGCTCACGGATTCTTCGGGCGAGCTCCATCGCCGCGGCGAGTTCCGCGGCTTTCGCCGGACCAAGGCCATGCACGCGGCCGAAGTCATGCGTATCCCACGTCGCCAACGCGGCCAGCGAACCAGACTCTGCGAGTAACGCCGAGGCGACGACCGGCGCTGGCGCACCTTTAGTGCCGGTGCCGATGAGGAGTTCGATGAGCTCGGCATCGAGCAAGGCACGCGGACCAAGGCGCACCAGCCGCTCGCGCGGACGATCTTGGGAAATCATCCCGTCACGCTGGCGGCGTGACAGCGGCGCTCAAGCGGACCTACTACCCAGCGGTTCCACCCAGGCGACGGTAGTGGGCCAGCACCTTGCCGTAAGCCGGCGTCAGCGCCTCGAGGGACGCGACGTTCAGGCCTAGGTCCTTAATCAGGCCGTCGCGCAGGCCGTAGATCCAAGCGTGGACCTCGACCTTCTGGCCGCGGGCCCAGGCATCCTGCATGACAGTGGAATGACAGACATTGGCCGCCTGCTCAATGACGTTGAGCTCGCAGAGCGTGTCCAACTTCGCGGGGCCGAGCACAGACTCGACGACGATGGCGTGCTTGTGGTGCACATCGCGGACATGACGCAGCCAATTGTCGACGAGGCCTACATTGCGGCGTTCGAGCGAGGCCTGCACGCCACCACAGCCGTAGTGCCCACAGACGATGACGTGCTCAACCTTGAGGACGTCCACCGCGTACTGCAGCACCGAGAGGCAATTCAGGTCGGAGTGGACGACGACGTTGGCGACGTTGCGATGCACGAAGAGCTCGCCGGGTAGCAGGCCGACAATCTCGTTGGCGGGGACGCGGCTATCGGAGCAGCCGATCCAGAGGTAGCGGGGATTCTGCTGCTTGGACAGGGTCTCGAAGAAAGCAGGGTCTTGGCGACGAACGCTTTCTGACCATTCACGATTTTTCCCGAACAAGTTTTCGATGGAAGACATCGAAGGCACTTTGATTGGGAAATGCCTTGGGCGAGCAAGCGAATAGGGCAATTTCCCCTTTTAGCCCGCCGTGCTGGGTGCTATCGGCGAAGCCTCCGAGACGCGCCTCGGAGCGAAAACTGCGTGTTTATCGACCTTTACGACGTCCCAAGGCTACCTTCTTCGCCTTCCGTCCGGACGGGGGTTGAAACTCCGCCCGTCGCGTGGTGTATTATCCATAACATGAAGACCAGCCTCCTCGCCTTGCTCGCCGCCGCCGCTCTCGCTTCGGCCGCCACCACGAACGAAAAGCCCCCGACTTCCAGCAAGGGAACCGTCGTGGTCGACAAGCCGAAGGCCACAACCGACAAGAAGAAGCCCAAGAAGGAAGTCCCAGCCGCGGCCGCGCTCGCCGAACCGGTCTCGCTCGTCGCTGAGTCCGTCGACGCCGCCACCCAGATCGCGATGGAAGCCGCCAAGGTCGCGCAGGCCGAAGCCGCTAAGCTCGCCGCCATCGGCACCGACAAGGCCGCCTCCCCTTCCAACGCCAAGCTCGCCGAAGCCGCAGTCGTCGCCGGCGCCACCGCCGCCAAGGAACTGAAGAAGGCCAAGAAGGAATCCGATGCCGAGAAGACCGAGAAGCCGGAAGCAAAGAAGCCCGAGGCCGAGCTGAAGCCGGCCACCAAGCCGACCGCGAAGAAGCCCGCCCAGGATACGGCCGCCCTCTAAGCGAGCCGTCTCCCTTAAAAAGCCCCGGATGACGGGGCTTTTTCATGCCTAGTTGCGAAGCCCTTGAAACTTCCCCCGGCTTTCGCTGTATCATCCCTAACCCCATGAAGCCTTCCGTCCTCGCCCTCCTGCTCACCGCCGCCCTCGCCGTGGCCGCCGAGCCCGCCAAGGAAACCGCGCCCGCCCCAGAGCCGAAGCCTTTCTTCGACCCCAACGCCCCGGCCCCGACCGTCGATCCGACCAAGCCCGTGCCCGAGCCTTCCATCCCGACACCAGAAAAGAAGAAGCCAGTCGTGACTGAAAAGAAAAAGAAGAAGGAGAAGAAGTAAGCCGGCTCGAGGACCTGAGGGCACGATGGCCGGAGGGCCGGAGGTAGTTTTCACCCTGACTTACCTGGTCGGCACTTCTTTGCCTTGGGTAGGGTTGAGCGCCCTCGCTCAACCGTGTATCGAGGGTGGGACAGCACCACGTGCTGTCCTAAGCCGCCGCAAGGCGACACACATTAGGACGCGATAGTGATCACGTCCCTACCTCAAGACAGCTGATGGACTCAAAGGGGAGCCGGAAACCGGAAAATTGGCTGGGGTATAAATCATGCCCGAAGCAAACCTCCCGGTCTCCCCTTGAGCCCTGTATCTTCTCTGGTCCTCCGGCCCTCGAGTCCTCTGGCCCTCATTTACCTCCCTGGCCAACTGGCCCACTGGTCAACTAACGCGCCCTCATGCCCTCCGGTCCTCCGGTCCTCGTGCCCTCTATCTTCCCGCCGTTCACTCGACGAGAATCTCGCGCGGGCTGGAGCCATTCTCCGGTCCGACGTAACCCTTGTCATGGAGGATATCCATGATGCGCGCGGCGCGGTTGTAGCCGAGCTTGAGGCGGCGCTGCAGCATCGAGACCGAAGCGCGGCGCGTCTCCTTGATGATGGCCCAGCTCTGCGCGACGAGCGGATCTTCGCCTTCTTCCCCCTCTTCGCCCCCCATGCCGTCGGAGGCACCCTCCTCGATAGCCTTGATGACATCTTGGGCGAACTCGGGCTTGCCGTTCTTCTCGGCCAGGAACTCGACGATCGCGGCGACTTCCTGCTCGCCGACGAACGCACCCTGCACGCGGTTGAGCGTAGCGCTGCCGGGAGGCACGAAGAGCATATCACCGCGACCGACGAGCGTCTCGGCGCCGCCACGATCCAGAATGGTGCGCGAGTCGATTTGCGAGGCGACCTTGAAGCCAATACGCGTCGGCAGGTTGGCCTTGATGAGGCCCGTGATGACATCCGTTGACGGACGCTGCGTGGCGAGCACGAGGTGAATACCCGCGGCACGAGCCAGCTGGGCAATACGGGCGACGGACGTCTCGACGTCCTTAGCCGCGACCATCATGAGGTCCGCCATCTCGTCGATGATGCAAACGATGTAGGGCAGCTTCTCGTTCTGGACGCGCACGCCGTCGTCAATCACTTCTTCCGCCGCGGCTACCGCGGCGGCTAACTCGTCGGGACTGAGCGCCAACTCCTCCTGCTTGGGGAGACCCGCCTCCTTGGCGAATTTGGCGTTGAAGCCGGTGATATTCTTCACGCCGCACTTGGCGAAGATTTTGTAACGCTGTGACATCTCCGCGATGATCCACTTAAGGGCCGCCGGCACGCGCTTGGCGTCGGTCTCGACCGGGATCAGCAGGTGCGGCAGGTTATTGTAGATCTGCAACTCGACGACCTTGGGGTCGACCATGATGAAGCGCAGGTCCTGGGGCGTGCAGCGATAGAGGAGCGAGACGATGATCGCGTTAATGCAGACGGACTTGCCCTGACCGGTGGCGCCAGCGATGAGCGCGTGCGGCATCTTGGCGAGATCTTGGATGACGGGCTTATTGGTGACGCTGTCCACGCCCAGCACGACGGGAAGCTCCATGGCGGCCTCCGCCCAAGCTTTGGACTCGATGATTTCGCGCAGGAGCACGTCCTTGCGGTTCTTGTTCGGGATCTCGATGCCAACGGTACCTTTGCCTGGTACTGGCGCGAGGATGCGTACGGCCTCGGCCTCGAGGTTCATCGCGATGTTATTTGAGAGATTGGCGATCTTCTCCACGCGCACGCCCGGCGCGGGCTTAATCTCATAGCGCGTAATCGACGGACCCTGCTGGATGCCGACGTCGACGCCGTTGACGGGGTCGACGGGCACGCAGTCGACTTTGAATTGCTTGAGGGTCTCGATGAGGTCGGCGGCACGCTTCCGGAAGTCCTCGGGCTCGGCCCGGGAGTTGGCGGATGGCTCGTTGAGCATCTTGATCTCGGGGAAGACGTAGTCGCCGCGCTTCTTCAAAACCTGGCTCGCGCGGGCCTTCTCGATCTTGTCCGGCTGGACGACGAGCACCTTGCCGGCGTTGGGGCCGAGCGGCTCAGGCGCCTTGCGCGGCGGCTTGGCTGCGACTTCTTCTTCGCTCTCTTCTTCGGAGACCGCCTTGGGTTTATCTGGCTTCTTGTCCTTGCTCCCAAGCTCAGGGGAAATCGAGACGTTGTCGGACTGGACGAGTTCGGGGCCGGTTTCCACCGGAACTTCTTGCGGGAGGTCGACGGCGACCGGGGCAACCTTCGTGGCCGCCTTCGGGGCCTCCTTGGGCTGGGGCACCGCGATAGCGGCTCCAACGACGTCCTGTTGCTTGCGGCGGAGCTCAGCTGCGATGGTGGCGCGGCGGCGCTGCTCTTCCGCGAGGGTCGCAGCAGCGGCCTTACGCTCAGCATTCCAGGCACCGAAGCCATCGCGGATTTCCGCGATCCAGGAAGCAAGCGTGGCCTTCGGATCGTCCGCCAGCGCGCCGAGGAGACAGAAGCCGTAAGGAAAGACGAGAATCCAAGCTCCATAATCACCGAGCACCGGATGGAAGACCGTGGAGAAGAGCATACTGCCGAGCACGCCGCCCGGACCGCGCGGATCGAAGGCGACGGAGGCATCCATCGCGGTACCGAGCCAGAGGGTGAGGATCGGGGCGAAGAGGACGACGCAGAGCACCATCAGTGTGACCTTGACCGGCCAGAGCGTGTGGGCGCGCTGGTTGAGCGCGAACCAAGCTGCGGCGAAAAGGAAGAACGGCACGAAGAAACCGGCGTAACCGAAAAGGCTGAACAGGATGACCGCGACCGTGGCACCGAAGGCGCCGCACGGATTATGCTCCGTCGCCGCGTTCGATTCGGCCGGCAGGCTGAAGGTCTTCTCCAACCATTCCGGGATGAGATTCTGGTCCGCGGGAGCGTGGAACAGCATCGCGACAAGCAAGAACGCGCCGATGAGGGCGAGCACGACGGCGACGATGGGTTTACTCTCGCTGGCCGGGCGGGCGAGCGTGGTGGAGCGTTTGCGGGCGGGGGCAGGCATGATTATTCGCCGAAGAGGGTTCCCTGTGAAGCGGCGTCCGCGGCGCCAGGAGGCGCCGGCTCGGCGTGCAGATGGCGAGGCGGACGCGTGACGCGGGCCGCGAGGGCGCGCGTGCGTTCCTGCGCGAGGCGTTCGACCATGCCCGCGAGGGCGTGGCGGATCCACTTGGGCGTGAAGGAAGCGGCGGAATAGTCGCACGGGCCGTAACCATGCACGCGGCCAGCCTGGAGCAGCGCGTCGTTCTGGGCGAACTCGGCCTCGCTCTCGGGCACGTAGACCGCGAAAGCCTTGCCGCCGTTCTTACGCAGCAGCGAGAAGACGGGGACGTCGCTCGGCCCGTCCGCGACATAAATCATGTTCTCGAACGGTACGCGACGGTCCTCGGCGCGGACGACGGCGTTGACGTCGATGTCGGCGTTCTTGTTCGAGCCTTTGTTGATCTCGAAGAGGAAGCGGGTCTTGATGGTGTTGTCGACCATCGCGGCGACCTGGGTAATCTCGGTCGGCAGGTCCAGCGAGAGCTCATCCTGTTTGGTGAAATGCGGCGGGAGCGGGTGCTCGAGGAATTCGCAGCCGTAGATACCGTCGCAATGCGCCGCGAGCGAGGTGCCGCGGATCATCTCGGCAAGGCCAGTGCTGATGACGTAATGCTCAAGGACGACTTCGACGTTATGCTTCCGGCCGAGTTCGCGGACGTGGTCCTTTAGCGCCGGGAAGAACTGCGGGAGGCCCGGGCAGAGCTCGATCTCCGCCCCGAGCTCCCGGAGGCGTGCGTTGGTCAGGCCCTTCATGAGGCCGGCCTTCACATAGCTGAGCAGGTGGTTGAGGTAGACGGAGTCCTTGGGCGTGCGGATGCCTTTGCGGGCATAAAGCGCCGGAAGCTGGTTCGTTTCCTTCCAGAACTGCTCCTCATCGACCCCGAAGGCCTTGAAGAGCGGGGTCTGCATATAGCCCGGGCAAAGGGTCTTGTCGAAGTCCCACACACAGGTGAGGACGTGGGTGCCGCGGAGCGCGGGTTCCTTGGGCTGCATGTCGGGCGGAAAAGGGATGAAGGTCGGGCTTGCGGAGGGGAGCCTGCCGCACTCCATTGAATAACGAACGGACGTCTCCTGTCCAAGCCCGATTAACCCTCTTAACGATGTCCGCCAGCCCCCTCCGCCCCGACCTGACCGGCTTCCGCCGCCGCCTGGCCGAGCTCGAGGCCCTGATGGCCGACCCCGCCACCTTCGCCGATAACCGCCGGGCCGCCACCCTCGGCGCCGAGCTCCGGTTCACGTCCAAAGCCGTCAAGGCTGACGACGCCCTGGTGGCCCTGGAAAAGGAGTTGGCCGAGTCCCGCGCCCTAGCCGGCGAAGCCGACGCGGAGATTCGCGCGATGGCCGCCGAGGAGATCGCCCGGCTGGAACCGGCCGTCGAGGTGGCCCGCGAACAGCTAATTCGGTCCATCATCCCGGTGAATCCAGATGATTCTCGTAATGCTCTTGTAGAAATCCGCGCCGGCACGGGCGGGGAGGAAGCCTCCCTCTTCGCCGCTGAGCTACTCCGCGCCTACACCCGCTTCGCCGAGAAGAAGGGGTGGAAGTGCGAGCTGATGTCCCTCTCCCACTCCGACCTGGGCGGCGTCCGCGACGCGGTCCTGCTCATCGAAGGCGAGGGCGCTACCGCCCTCCTTCGCCACGAGGCGGGGGTCCACCGCGTCCAGCGCGTGCCCGCCACCGAGGCCTCCGGACGCGTCCACACCTCGGCCGCCACGGTCGCGGTCCTCCCCGAAGCCGAAGAAGCCGAAGTCGTCCTGAAGCCCGAAGATCTCGACATGTCCGTCGCCCGCGCGAGCGGTGCCGGCGGTCAGCACGTCAATAAAACGGAGTCCGCGGTGCAGATCATCCACAAGCCGACGGGGCTGATGGTCTACTGCGCCGACGAACGCTCCCAGTTGCGCAATCGCGTGAAGGCGCTCCGCGTCCTGCGTTCCCGCCTCCTCGACCTGACGCGCGCCAAAGAACGCGAAGCCCGCGCCGACGCCCGCAAGACACAGGTGGGCTCGGGCGACCGCTCCGAACGGATCCGCACCTATAACTTCCCGCAGAACCGCATCACCGACCACCGCATCGACCTCACGGTCCACGGCATCGAACAGGTGCTCGAAGGAAATCTCGACCAACTCGTGGACGCGCTCTTCGAGGCTGACCTGCGCGAGCGCGCCGAGGCGATCACTCGGCCGACAGCCTGAGCAGCGCGACGTCTTCGCGGACCAGGAGCGAGCCCTTGTCGGCGTGGCCGTCATCAACCCAACCGTCGGCGACCCCGAAGGCGCGTTCGTAGGAACGACCGGGCTCCGCCGGCGTGAAGACGACCGCCGGGCCACCCGAGGGGGACTTGGCCTGGAAGACCCACTTGCCGGAGACCTGACACTTGGCGACCGCCGTGGTCATCGGCTCGAGATTGAAACCGCCGAACTGTCCGCCGGGCGCGGCGAGGTCGCAGTCCATCGGCCACGCGCTCTTCTCCGCGTGATACTGCAGGAAGATGATCCGCGCCTGCATGCAGACCTGCGACACGGAATTCGCCTTCCGATGATCAAGCACGACGAACACTAGGGCGACCACGAGGCCGATGAGCAGCCCCCAGAAACCACGGCGGGCCGCCGACAGCCAGAGCGGCTCGAGGGGCGTGCGCAGGATCGGAGCTTTGGGCGCGGCGGCGGACATTGGCCATCACGATGCCCGGGGCGACCCGGCCAGCAAGCCCGGAGGAAGTGCGTTTGTTCCTTGGAGGGAAGCCGCTTACCGCCTTGATTGGTGGCCATGGACGCGGACTACCTGCAACGCTTCGCCGGCATCGGCCGTCTCTACGGACGCGCCGGCATGGAACGCCTCGCCCGCTCATCCTTCCTCGTCGTCGGCCTCGGCGGGGTCGGCTCCTGGACGGTCGAAGCCCTCGCCCGCTCTGGCGTCGGCCACCTCGCGATGGTCGATGGCGATGCCGTCTGTATCTCCAACACGAACCGCCAGCTGCACGCCGTCGCAGGCAATAACGGTAAACCGAAGACGGAGGCGATGGCCGAACGTGCCCGCTCGATTCACCCGAAGATTCGCACGACACTCCACCAGCGCTTCCTTTCCCGCTTCAATCCGCATGAGGTGCTTACGGACTTCGACGGCGTGGTGATTGACGCGATGGACGCGCTCTCGCCGAAATGCGGGCTGATCGCCGAAGCGGTGAACCGCAAGTTGCCCGTGGTCACGGTCGGCGGTTGCGCCGGTCGCCTCGATGGTACGCGCCTCAAGGTCACCGATCTCCGTGATTCGCGCGATGACCCGCTGATGATGCTGGTCCGCAAGCGTCTCCGACAAAACTTTGACTTCCCGCGCGGGAAGGCGCCGTTCGGTGTCTCGTGCGTGTGGTCCGACGAACCGTTCACGCAGCCGACGGATTGCGAAGGCCTCCCGGGCGGCGAGATTCCTGAAGGCGAAGATCTGCACCCGAACTGCGAATGGGGCTACGGTACGGCCTCGCATGTGGCCGGCGCGTTCGGCCTCGCCGCCGCCGGCGAGGCGCTTCGCCTCTCGCTCCTACGCCCCGAATAAGCGCGCGAAGTTCGCGCAGGTCAGCGCGGCGGATTCCTCAGGCGTCACGCCCATGGTCCGTGCAAGCTCCTGATTATTCCGCACGAGGTTCGACGGATGGTTCTGCTCGGTGCCTTCGGCGTCGGGCGCAAGCTCGCGCACGCGAAACTCCGGCGACGGGCACAATGCAGGCGCATCGGTCTCGACGAGGATCCGCTCGCGCGGGATGGCCGCGGTGAACTGAATACGCAGGTCGGCCTTGCGCGGAATGAGATGGTGCGCGCTAAAAGAAAAATACGCCCCGAGTTTGGCGAGCTCCGGCACGAGCTCGGCGGGTCCGTTCCAGCTATGCAAAAGAAATCCGCGGCGCGGGAGCGCGGTCGCGCGCAGGATATCCATCAGCGGCCCGATGGCCTTGACGCAGTGGATGGTGAGCGCGCGGTCGAGCTCGACGGCCAGCGCGAGCTGCGTGCGAAAGGCCGCTTCCTGGGCGACAGGGTCGTGATCCTTTACCCAACGGTCGAGGCCCATCTCGCCGACGCCGGCCGACGGGTGAGCGAGGAGAAAGGCCCGCAGCGTTTCCGCCCAGCCATCCGGAGCAGTCGGGACATCCCAAGGATGCAAGCCGAACGACATGCGGTTACGCGGATCGCGCCGGCCGAGGGCCGCCACGTCTTCCCAGTCGGAAGGCGCACTGCCATTGATCATCGCCTGGCCCACGCCGTCCGCCCGGGCCTGTTCGACCGCGGCGTAAGGCACCTCGGCAAACTGATAATGGCAATGGGCGTCGCGGAGTTCCATCAGGCGACTCGGAGGATGACCGCGCAGGTCTTCGCCTCAACGACGAACCACCTTGCCCTGCCGCCCCGCCCTGCCCTATCTCCGTGGCAGGATGAAGACGCCGCCCTTGCCCACCGAAGCGCTGATGACCGTCACCGGCCTGCCCTACCCGCTCCAAGCGAAGGGTAAGGTCCGTGAAGTCTTCGACCTCGGCACGCATTACCTGATTGTGGCGACTGACCGTCTCTCAGCCTTCGACGTCGTGATGCCCAACGGCGTCCCGGGCAAAGGCATCCTTCTTACGCAGATCAGTCTCTGGTGGTTCGACCAGGCTCGCCTCGTCTTCCCGACTCACCTCGTGCCCGACCACGCCAACGCACTGGCCAAGGCCCTGCATGGCCACGAACACCTGATCCCGCGCTCGATGCTCGTGCGCAAGCTCAAGCCCCTCCCGGTCGAAGCAGTCGTCCGCGGTTACCTCGCCGGCAGCGGCTTCAAGGAATACCAGAAGACTGGCGGCATCCTCGACCACCCTCTCCCCGAAGGCTTGCTCGATGGCTCGAAGCTGCCGCAGCCCATCTTCACCCCTTCCACCAAGGCCGCCGAAGGCCACGACGAGGCTATCACCCGCGCCCGTTGCGGCGAGGTCCTTGGCGAGAAAGTCTTCCGCACGGTGCAGGAAACCTCGATTGCACTCTACCGCATGGGCGCCGAACGCGCCGCCAAGGCCGGCGTGATCCTGGCCGATACGAAGTTCGAATTCGGTAGCGCCACCGACGGCTCGCTGGTGCTCATCGATGAAGTCCTGACGCCTGACTCTTCCCGCTACTGGCCCGCCGCCACTTGGCAGCCTGGTCGCGCCCAGCCTTCTTACGACAAGCAGTTCGTCCGCGATTGGCTTGAAACCCAGCCGTGGGATAAGACCGCGCCGGGCCCGACCCTGCCGGCCGATGTCGTGCAGAAGACGCAGGCGCTCTACGCAGAGTGCCTCGAGCGCCTCACAGCCTGAACCGAGGTTCGACAGCGTCCGGCCCCGCGGCTTAATAGCCGCATGAAGCCGACCCCGCTCCTCTCCCTCTTGCTTGCGTCCGTCGCTTTCGCCGCGCCGGAACCGAAGTTCCGCCTGCAGGAGATCGATAAGGTCGAGATCGGCTACGGTCTCGCGATTGCCGACGTCGATGGTGACGGCAAACCCGACATCGTCCTGGCCGACAAGTCCACGGTGCAGTGGTATCAAAACCCCACTTGGAAAAAGCACGTCATCGCTACGAATCTCACGAAGGAAGATAACGTCTGCGTCGCAGCACAGGATCTCGATGGCGACGGTAAGGCTGAGATTGCCATCGGCGCGGGCTGGAATCCGGGAGATACCGTCAAGAGCGGCGCGGTCTTCTATCTCATCCCTCCGGCCGACCGCACCCAGAAGTGGGAAGCGGTGAAGCTCCACCACGAACCGACCGTCCACCGCATGGCCTGGGTTGAAGTCTCGACTGGCCGCTGGGACCTCGTCGTTCAGCCCCTCCATGGCGTCGGCAACAAGGCCGGCGTCGGCGCCGGCGCCAAGCTGCTCGCCTACCGCAAGCCGGCCAACCCGAAGGACGAGTGGAAGACCGAGCTCGTCAATGACTCGGGCCACATCACGCACAACCTCGACCCGGTGCGTTGGCAGAAACATATCGCCCAACAGATCCTAGCCGGCTCCAAAGAAGGCATCTGGTTCAATTCCTACGCTGACGGTAAATGGGGCAAGACCCAGCTCACCACCGAACCCGTCGGCGAACTCCGCGGCGGTCGCCTGCCTTCTGGGAACTTCATCGCGACGATCGAACCTTTCCACGGCACGAAGTCGGCCATCTATACCCGCGACGGCAGCGGCGCCTGGCAACGCAACCAGGTCCTCGATGGCTTCAAGGATGGCCATGCGGTCGCCTGCGCTGACTTCCTCGGTACTGGCTCCGATCAAGTCATGGTCGGCTGGCGCGGCGTCGATCCCGGCGTCCGCCTGCTCACCCCACTCGATGATGCCGGCAAGGCCTGGCGCACGAGCGTGATCTCGACCAAGGAGATCGCCGTTGAAGACTTTAAGGCCGCCGACCTCGATGGCGACGGCAAGCCCGACCTCATTGTCGCCGGCCGCCAGACCAAGAACCTGATGATTTTCTGGAACGCCCGCTGAGGCATCCCAGATAGGCATGAAAAAGCCCTCGTGAGAGGGCTTTTTGCTTTCAGGAAATAGTCCGACTAGGATTTGAACCTAGACAAGGAGAATCAGAATCTCCTGTGCTACCATTACACCATCGGACTGTCCTGAGTCGTCTGACGATGGGACTCCCCGGCCGTTCGTCAAAAAGAAAGGAGCGACCTTCGGTGCCGAAATTGCCCTGAATTAGAGGCCCGGAGGCCCGGAGGCTCAGTGGACCAGAGGGAGTTGCCCGTTTTCAGGTGACGGGTGACGGCCACAGGCATCAGGGATTCAGGCATCGGCTTTTCGGCCATCAGCCGCGGGAACCCGGAGCCGGCTGCCGAAGGCTGAACAGCTGACACCCGAAAGGCCGATGCCCTGGTGGCTGTCACCCGTCACCCTTTGAGTGGCTGCTGGGTAGGGGGGCGATTGCCATCGCCTCCGTTTGCAACCGAGGCCGTGAAGTCGTCGGGCCTTAGCTAAATCAATCGGACTATCGAGTCCCTGGGCGAACGGACGCGACGCAGTCGCGCCCCTACCTAAATACAGCCCTGTATCTTCTCTGGTCCTCCCGCCCTTGAGTCCTCAAGCCCTCAAGCCCTCTCTCACTTCTTCTTCGCCTTCTTCGCCTTCTTGACGGACCTCACCTTCGGCAACAAGAGCCTCAAATGCTTCGTGGCCTCGTCTCTATCTAGCTGGGCGGCGGCGATCGCAAAAGTCAGGCTCTCCCATTTCACCGAATCCGGCTTAGGTTCGACGCCATTGAGGCGAAGGAAAACTAAGCAGGCGCCTAATGCGGTCCGTTTATTGCCATCTAAGAACGGGTGATTTCGGCAAAGATAGAATAGGTAAGCGGCAGCGACTTCAGCCAAGTCGGCGAAAGGAGAATAGCCGCCGATGGTGACCTGCGGGGCCGCCACGGCGGATTCCAAGAGCGAAGGCTCCCGGAGTCCATCCGCGCCGCCAAAGCCCTCCAAAGCGGCGGTATGGATTTCCTTCACAATCTCCACCGTGAGGTGGAAGCAATTCTCGGGCGTGACCTTCACGCGAGCTTACGCATGGTGCGCGCGTAGTCCTTCATCACGCCCCGGATTGTCTTGGTGACGTCTTCCTTGGAGGGACGGGGGCGCAAGGGCGTGATGGTGATCGTGCCGCCTTCGTGGACCTCGACATTGACGTCGTCGCCGACCTTGAGGCGTGCGAGCTCCATCAGGGCGGCGTCGAAGACCAGTCCCTGGGAGTTGCCCAGCTTGGTGAGCTTTTTGTGCATAGGTAATACATTGTATTACTACACGCCAAAGTCAAGTCGACCGTGCTAGGCAGAAATCCCCAGCCAACCATCCGGTCTCCGGTCTCCCCATGAGTCCTGCCTCTTTGCCTTGGGTAGGGTCGAGCATCCCTGCTCGACCACGGCCGACCAAGGATGGTCAGCCCTACCTAAATGCCACAACAAACTTCCCGGTTCCCGGTCTCCCCTTGAGCTCTGCATCTTGCCTTTCACTTTTGCACCTTTGCACAGGCCGTAGGCCGATTCGCACCTTTGCACGGCCTCCCATTGCCTTCCTTGTCAACTGGCCCACTGGTCAACGGATCAACTCTCGTTGTCTCTCTCCGGCCCTCGTGTCCTCGCTTACTTGGCTCGTCCCGGTGCCCGATCCACGACGTTCTTCATCCGGCGCAAAATCTCGCGCAGGCGTTCGCGCGGACAACCGAAATTGAGACGCACATGGCCGGGTCCGCCGAAGTCGGTTCCGTTACTGAAACCGATGCCGCCCTTTTCGAACTCAGCGTGCGCGTCATCGAAACCGAGCGCGGTGATATCGAACCACACGAGGAAGCTGGCCTGCGGGCGCTGACGGAGCACGACGCCGGGCATGGACTTGAGTTCCTGTTCAATCAGGTCGAGGTTACCGCGGAGATATTCCACGCACTCGAGGCGCCACGGTTCACCGTGGTCGAACGCGGCCTGGGTGGCAGCGAGACCGAAGACATTCTGGTCGAGCGATAGGCCCTGGATGATTCGGCGGAAGCGCGTGCGCAGGCCGGCATCGGGGATAATCGCGAAGCCGCAGGTCAAGCCGGCGATATTGAAGGTCTTGCTCGCGGCCATGAGCGTGACGGTGCGGGCGGCGAGGTCCTCGCCCATTGCGGCGAAGACGGTGTGCTGCGCGGCGGGGTCCAGCACGAGATCGCAGTGAATCTCGTCAGAGCAGACGGTTAGCTCATGCTTGCGCACGAGCGCGGCGATGCGGTCGAGCTCACCGCGATCGAAGACGCGGGCGAGCGGATTGTAAGGATTACAGAGCAGGAGTACCTTGGCGTGCGGCTGCGCACAGGCAGCCTCAAGCTTGGCCCAGTCAAAGGTCCAGCGGCCGCCCTCGAACACCATCTCGAGTTTCAGCGGATTGCGCTCAGACAACACCGGCGCGGTCATGAACGGCGGGTAGACGGGGACGGTTGTGACGACGGACTCGCCGGGCTTACTGGCACAGCGGATGGCGGCGTGGATGCCGGGCACGAGCGAGCACATGAACGTGATCCACTCGGGCTTAATCTCCCAGCCGTGACGGCGACGGACATGATTGACGATGGAAGCGAAGACGGCGTCGCGCTGCGCGGGGTAACCGTACACGCCATGCACGGCGCGAGCTTGGACCGCTTCGACAACGGCGGGCGGCGCCGTGAAGTCCATGTCCGCGATCCAACAAGGGATGATATCCTTGTCGGCATACTTGTGCCACTTGGTGCTGTCGGTCCCGGAGCGCTCCGGACAGCTGTCAAAATTGAAAGCCATAGTCTGAGGTGAACCTTGGATTGAACCTCCCGACGGGCAAACGCAATCTGCCACCGCCTTATGACTCGCTGGCTGGCTGACCTTGACCGCGGGTTCTTTGACCTAGTCTTCCCTCGGGACTGCGCGGTCACGCAGGAACCGATGGACGATGACGCTCGCCTGCACCTATCGACCGCCGGGGCCGACCAGCTCCCCCGGATCACCGACCCCCGGTGCCTGACCTGCGGGCACCCCTTCGAAGGCATCCTCGAAGGCGACCGGGCTTGCCCCCATTGCCTCGACCTCCAGCCCGCCTTCGCCCGGGCGGTCTGTGCCTTCCGCGCCCGCGGCCCCACCCGGCGGATCATCCACCGCATCAAATACGAACGGTGTCCGTTCTTGGCCGACGACCTGGCCCACGCGGCCCTCACGGACGAAGTGTTCCGCCGCCACCTGGCTGGGTCGGTACTTGTGCCGGTTCCCCTGCACACCGCTCGCAAATTCGATCGTGGCTATAATCAGACCGAGCGGATTGCCACGGTCCTCGCCGAACATGTCGCGGGATGCCGGGCTGAGTTCCTCCTCCGCAAACAGCATGAGACCATCTCCCAGACGCGACTCGGTCGCCAGGAGCGCCGTAAAAATGTCGCGGGCGCGTTTATCGTCGCCGCCGGGATGTCGGTCGACCCGAACACCCGCTATGTCGTCATCGATGATGTCCTGACCACCGGGGCGACGCTGCATGCTTGCGCGCTCACGTTACGCAAAGCCGGCGCGGGATTGGTGGATGCGGCAGCGCTGGCGCATGGGTAGGGACGACTCTCCGAACCGTCCGAGGTGCAAAAGTGAAAATCGGCCTACGGCCTGTGCAAAGGTGCAAATGTGGGAGACACTTAATAGGTGACGGGTGACGGGTGACGGGCACGGGCATCGGGGATTCAGGTTTCGGCTTTTCGGCCATCAGCCGCGGGAACCCGGAGCCGGCTGCCGAAGGCTGAACAGCTGACACCCGATAGGCCGATGCCC
>JBIILC010000084.1:0-6077 GCA_044232865.1 Opitutales bacterium
ACGGTCCGCCAAGCCCTCGCCTCCCCCGCCCACTTGGGCGAAGGGATGATCGACCAGCTGACCCCGCGCGAACGGGAGATCGCCGTACTCATCGCCCAGAGCCACAGCAGCAAGGAAGTCGCGGGTCGCCTGAACATCAGCATCAAGACCGCCGAGAACCATCGGGCCAACCTGATGCGCAAGCTGGGCGTGCGGGACGTGGCCGGGCTGGTTCGCTTCGTGGTCCGCCAAGGGCTAGTCGACCCGGCGGCGGAATAAGATTGTTACCAAAGGACGCCCTTTTGCGTTCGCCTGCGGGGGGAAGGAGGACAGAATCATCGGTACTCCCCCATGAAGACAACTTCCCGGAAGGCGAAATCGGTTGTGGTCGTGGAAGACCAGACCGCCATCTGCGAACTGATCATCGAGATGCTCGAGGCCCGCGGAATCTATCGCGTGCTCGGCTCGACGGCCGATGGCAACGAAGGCCTCGCGCTCGCGAAGCAGCTCAAGCCCGACATCCTGATTCTCGATATCCTTCTGCCGGGTATCAGTGGGCTGGAAGTCCTCCGCCAGCTCCACGGAACCCAACCCGACCTGAAGGTCCTGGTTTTCTCCGCGAAGTCCGAGAAGCAGCTCGCCCGCGGGCTCCTCAAGGTCGGCGTCCGCGGCTATGTCCCAAAGAGCGCCCGCCTCTCCGAACTCCGTCAAGCGGTCGACGCCGTCGCCGCCGGCGATACCTGGTTCAGCGACTCCTTCCAGAAGGCCATGGCCGATGCCCTCACGGCCCCGGAAAGCGACGTCGACGCCAAGGGCTCGACGCTCACGGAACGCGAAAAGGAAATCGCGATTCTGCTGGCCAAGAGTTTCTCCAGCAAGGAAGTGGCCGTGAAACTCGAGATCAGCGCGAAGACGGTCGAGAACCACCGCACGAACCTGATGCGTAAGCTCGGCGTCCACGATGTCGCCGGCGTCATCCGTTACGTCGTCCGCCAAGGCCTCTACGACCCTTCGGAAGGCTGAGCCCGCCTCAGTAATGGTAACGGGCTTGGAGGACGTAGATGACGCCCTTCTCGACCCGGTAGACGAGGCGATGCTCGAGCGTGATCCGCCGAGACCACCAGCCGGTTAGGTCCCCCTTTAATGGCTCGGGCTTGCCGATACCTTTGAAAGGCGTCTTGGCGATGTCAGCCATGAGTCGCTCAATCCTTTCGTAGGTGCGCGGTTCCTCCCGCTGCCAATACGCCCGGTCTTCCAAGGCACCCGCAGACCAGCGGACCTCAGCCACGGGGAGTCTTCTTGAATTTACCGGACTTGAATTCGGCCAAGCCCTTGCGGAGGCGATCGGCGTTACGCGGCGAGGACAGGAGGTGGAAGGTTTCAGCCATGGCGGCGTATTCGGCGGCGTCGACCAGCACAACGGACGCAGCGCCGTTACGCGTGATGGCCACGGGTTCGCGATCGGCGTTGGCCGCCTCCATGAGGCTGGCGAGCTGATTACGGGCGTCGGTGTAGGAGACGGTCTTCATGGGGTCAGTCTGCCGCCTGTACAGAATTCTGTCAAGAAGGTCAGGCGATGTCTTGTCGGGCGAAATTGGGTGCATACCTCATCCTACCCTTTCACCCGTGCAGAAGGAAATGAGGGCAAATCATCAGGCCGTAGCGGAGTCTTCTCCCCGGCTTGCATCCTCACCTTTAAAGCCTACCAGTGAGACCCTTCCTTCCATGACCACCACCGCCCAGGCCTACGGCTCCGCCTCCCCCTCTTCGAAACTCGCCCCGCTCCAGATTGCGCGCCGCGAACCGGGCCCGACCGATATCCAGATGGAGATTCTCTTCTGCGGTGTCTGCCACTCCGATGTCCATACGGCCCGCGGCGAATGGCCGGGAACGAATTACGCCTGCGTCCCGGGCCACGAGATCGTCGGCCGGGTGACGGCGGTCGGTGCGAAGGTCACTAAGCTTAAGGTCGGCGACATCGGCGCCACGGGCTGTCTGGTCGACTCCTGCCGCACCTGCTCGAGCTGCCAGAAAGGCCTGGAGCAGTTCTGTCTCACGGGCGCGACGTTCACCTACAACAGCCCCGACAAGCACCTCGGCGGTCATACCTTGGGCGGCTACTCGACTGGCATCGTCGTTGACGAGGCCTTCACCCTGCGCGTCCCCCAAGGCATGGATCTCGCGGCCACCGCTCCGCTCCTCTGCGCTGGCATCACGACCTATTCCCCGCTCCGCCACTGGAAGGTCGGCCCCGGCCAAAAGGTCGGCATTGTCGGCCTCGGCGGCCTCGGTCACATGGGCGTCAAGATCGCCCGTGCCTTCGGTGCCCACGTGGTGCTGTTCACCACCTCCCCCTCCAAGGTCTCCGATGGCCTTCGCCTCGGAGCCCATGAAGTCGTGGTCTCGACCGACGCCGCCGCGATGGCCAAGCATGCCTCCTCACTCGACTTCATCCTGGACTGCGTCTCCGCCCAGCACGACCTCAACGCCTACCTCGCGCTCCTGCGCCTTGACGGCACCCTCTGCCTCGTCGGCGTGCCCGAGCAGCCGCTGGCCGTCCACGCCTTCAGTGTGATCATGCCGCGACGTAATTTCGCAGGCTCTTGCATCGGCGGCATCGCCGAGACCCAGGAGATGCTCGATTTCTGCGCTAAGCACGGCATCGTCTCGGACATCGAGTTGATCCCGATTCAGAAGATCAACGAAGCCTGGGACCGCATGATCAAGCAAGACGTCCGCTACCGCTTCGTGATCGACATGGCCTCGCTGAAGCAGGCCTGAGCAAAGGCCAAAAAAGGGCCGCCCATCGGGGCGGCCCTTTTTATATCCCGAGGAACTGACTTAGTTGAGCAGTTCCTTAACCTTCGCTTCCATCGCGTCGGACCAGATCTGGTAACCCTCGGCGTTTGGATGAAGGAGGTCGGGCATAATACTCTTGGGCAGGGTGCCATCGGCTGCGAGGAACTTGGCGCCGACATCGAGGAAGAAGACCTTCTTGTCGTCGGCGAAGCCCTTCACGATTGCGTTGGTGGCTTCGTTCTGCTGGCGGAACTTGTCGTCCTTGTTCGCGCCACGCGGGAAGATGGCGAGGATGAGGATCTTGGCGTCGGGGCACTTCTGCTGAAGCTTGGCGACGATGGCCTTGATGCCTTCGGCGGTCTGCTCGGCGGTACACGCATAGACGGCGCCGTTGAGTTCCTTCTGGGCGCGACCCTGGTGACCGGTGTTATTGGTGCCGATCATGAGGACGATTTCCTTCGGCTTGAGGCCGTCGAAGTTGCCGTTTTCCAAGCGCCAGAGGACGTGCTCAGTGCGGTCGCCGCCGATGCCAAAGTTGGCGGCCTTGAGCGGCGCCCAAGTCTTTTCCCAGACGGCCTTACCCTTACCGTCCCAACCGTGGGTGATCGAGTCGCCGAGGAAGACGAGCTGGGCTTCGCCCTTCTTCGAGATCTCGTTGAAGGATTCATGGCGCTTCTCCGTGCCAGGGTGGAGCACCGGCTGGATGGCGTAGTTGGTCGCGGCCGAAACGGCGACGAGGGACGCCACAAGGGCGACGAGGGACGTGATAGGGGTCTTCATAGGGGTAGGCGCACTCTGCCCTCCCCTCGTCGGCTGGCAAGCCGTCAGGGTTTCGGCCGAGGCTCAACGAGAATCCCCTTCACTTCTAACGGACCTCATCCAGCCTACCGACATGAGCCAACCGCTAAAGTTCGTCATCGCCGGCCTGCTTCTCCTTTGCACCGTGCTCGCCTACGTGCTGACCCGGCCGCAGAGCCAGCCGACCTGGGATGGCACCGCCTTGCTCTCCAAGGCCGAGCGATCGCTCGAAGGCTTGCCGGCCAAGGAAGCGGCCGAAATCCGCGCCCTCCTCGTGAGCACCGGGCCCACCCTCGTTGACGATCGCGCCAGCGCCTGGTTCAAAACCTTCCTGAAGAAGGACCTCGAACCGGTTGCCGAGTTCGCCCTCGCTAACCTGCGCGCCATGGCGGAAAGCGGAGATACGTCGGCGATGTCAGGACTGTCTTTCGTCCTGACCCAAAGGATTGCAACCGCGGACGAAGGCTTCCAGTGGCTGCGCAAGGCCGCGGAAAAGGGTCACGCTCATTCCGTCTTTCTGGTCACGAGCCGTGACCTGAAAGACAAACCTACCGAGCTCCTCAAGGCCATGACCGAGTTCGCCGGGCGCGAAGACGACGCGGGATACCAAGCGCTCTACTGGTTCGCTTTCGCCCACGAGAAAGGCCAACACGGACTGCCTCAGGACGCCACCAAGGCGACCGACTACCGTAATCGCGCCAAGGCCTTGGGCGAGAAACTGCAGGCGGCCGCCACGGCGAAGTGAAGGTTCACTTCACCTCGGGTAAAGCGTAGTAGGCGACCTCGGCCAAGTTTAGGCGGTCTGGCGCCTGCCGCTTTTCGACCCGGAAGTCTCGGACTAGGAAGAGACAGACGGAAGCACGTCACTTCCCCTTGGCGGCGCCAACGGTCAGTTCCTTCACCACGGCGTCGAAGGCCGGCTTGGGCTTGCCCTGCCGATCGAAGAGCAGCGGGTGGTTCACGCGCTTCCACGGAAAATCGTTCAACCAGCTCTGGCCATCATGTAGGTTCCAGAACGACACGCGGTCGATGACGTCGTCATACTTCCGGAAGAGTCGGAACAGCTGGGCGTATTGCTCGGCCTGGCGGGCGAGGATCTCGGGCGGGCAACCATCAACGTAGGGATTGATCTTCGCCATCTCAGCGCGGTGGCGGTTATTATCAGCCCACCAGCGGCCGCGCGGGATGACGTCGATGTCGAGTTCACTGACCACGACCTTCATGCCGATGCCACGCAGAGCGATCAGGGTCTTCTCCAGTGCCTCATAGGGAACGCGATCGATCTCGTAATGCCCTTGGAGACCGACGACATGAACCGGCGCCTTGCGTGCCTTGAGCCTGGCCAGCAGTGCGAGCATCTTCTCCCGCTTACCATCCAACTCGTTGTTATAGTCGTTGTAGATGAGTTGTGCCGACGGATCAGCCGCGTGGGCGTATTCGAAGGCGAGCGCGATGAAGTCCTCACCCGCGGCCCGCGTCCAACCGGACTCACGTAGCTCGGTCTTGCCGTCACCGAGCGCCTCATTGACCACATCCCAAGCGGCAATCTTGCCCTTATAACGGCCGACGACCGTCTCGATGTATGACTTCATGCGGGCCAGCAGGACCTCCTTCGAGGCCGGCGCGGCGCCGTCCTGATAGAACCAAGCCGGCGTGCGGTCGTCCTTAGCCCAGACCAGACAGTGCCCGACGACCTTGAGGTCCTTCGAGTTCGCGAAGGCCACGAACTTATCGGCCTGATTGAAATTCCAGGCCTGCTCCGTCCGGCGGAGCGCATCCGGCTTCATGCAGTTCTCGGGCGTCACATGGCTGAACTGCGTCGTCAGTAACGGCCAGTCCGCCGGGCGATCCGGAATCCGGTCGGCCAGGCCGACGCCCGAAGCCCAAGGCGAAACCTGCCGAAGCGTCTGAGCCGTAACGGCGACGGCAGACATCAAGAAGGCGAGAAACAGAGGCAAAGCTCGAGGCATGGGGATAGTTAGGCCAACCATATACGGGAAGTAAACCCCGCACCCAACATCCTAAGCCTTGTCTGCCGGTCTGGAACCCTTCGCCACCATCAGTTTCGACTGTTCGATGCAGCTGAGCAGTTCGTCGTAGGTGAACTTACCCGGCATCATGCCCGCGCAGCTATCGATCCCGCTCGGATGCGCATCGACGGCCGTCTTGAGTTCGAGCAATGCCTCGCAGACCGCCACGCAGGCCTGATGGTAATCAAAGCTGACCGAGCTGCTCCGAGCCGGATAATTCGTCCGTGACCAGATCAGCTCATCGCCGCGCCGTTCGACGTTGAACGAGTGCGGGATGCGCCCGCTCGAACAACGTCCATCACCGCAATCACAGGTGAAATTCTTTCGCTTCTCCGGACCACCCAGGATCGAGACCAGACCCAACGGACAGGTCACGCATGTCTCCGCCGTGAGTTTCATCCCGTCCACCTTCACCACAAGGGCGATATCATCGCGACGCACCTCGACCTTCAGCTTCAACTCGCTCTGTTG
>JBIILC010000032.1:0-20370 GCA_044232865.1 Opitutales bacterium
TGTGGTCGCCCACGACGTCGCCGCCGCGGATGGCGTGCACGCCGATCTCATTGAGCGGACGTTCACCGACGAGTCCGTCGCGGCCGTGCTTGAGGGCATCGTTCGCGAGCTGACGCTCTTCGAGGAGGATCTTGAGGAGCGTCTCGGCGGTGCCGGAGGGCGCGTCCTTCTTGAGGTTGTGGTGCATCTCGAGCACTTCTACATCCCAGCGGCCGGCGTCGGCGAGCGAGCGGGCGGCCTGGCGGACAAGCGCATTGAGGAGCGTGACACCGACGGAATAGTTGCCGGCCCAGACGACCGGTAGGCCCTTGATGGCGGCGGTGATGGCGGCCTTCTCTTCAACGGTGTGGCCGGTGGTGCCGATCACGAGGGGCTTCTGGTGCTGGGCGCAGAGCTGCGCGACCGCGAGGGTAGCGGAGTGGAAGGAGAAATCGATGACCACGTCGGCCGAGCCGATGTGCGCGGCGAGGTTATCGCCCTGGTCGACGCCAGCGGCGATAACGGCCTTCTCGGAGGCGGCGACGTTGACGATGGCGAGGCCCATGCGGCCCTTGGCACCATTGAGGAGAATGCGGATTGGCTGGCTCATCGGAGGGAGGCGAGGGTGGCGTCGGCGACGTTCTCGACGAGAAGGCGGTTGGCTTCGGACATCTCGCAAAGGGGCAGGCGGACTTCGTCGGAACGGATGATGCCGGCGCGCATCATGCAATGCTTCACGGGTACCGGGTTCGGTTCAACGAAGAGAGTCTTGAAGATATCGGCCAGCTTATCGTGTAGCACCTTGGCTTCGGCAAACTGCTGCGTGCGCGCGAGCTGGGCGAGCTTAGCCACCGGGCCAGGGATGAAGTTGGACGCGACGGAGATGATGCCCTGGCCACCGACTTGGGCGAAGGGCAGGGTCAGGGAGTCGTCGCCGCTGAGGACGATGAATTCTGAGTCAGACTCGCGCACGAGTTGTGCGGCCTTCTCGACTTGGCCGCCGGCTTCCTTGATGCCGATGATGTTCGGATACTTCTTCCGGAGGCGGAGGGTGGTCTCGACGGTGATTTCGATGCCGCAGCGGCCCGGGATGGAATAAAGGATGATCGGCTTCGCGGTGGACTCGGCGAGCAGGGCGAAGTGGCGGAACAGGCCTTCCTGGCTGGGCTTGTTATAATACGGGGCGACGAGCAGGAACGCGTCGGCGCCGGCTTCGTCGGCGCGCTTGGTGAGGTCGAGGGCCTCGGTCGTGGCGTTGGAGCCCGTGCCGGCCATGACCGGGACGCGGCCGGCGGCGAATTCGACCGTCTTGCGGATGACTTCGACGTGCTCGTCGTAATCGAGGGTGGGGGACTCGCCGGTGGTGCCGACGGCGACCAGGCCGTCGATGCCGTCCTGGATCTGGAATTCGACCAGCTTCTTCAGGTCATCCCAGGCCACGGCTCCGTTGAGGAACGGGGTGACCAAGGCCGTATGGGCGCCCACGAAAGCGCGGGGGCCGAAGGGACGGCGGGAAGACTGGGAACCGGTCGAGGACATTGGGCGGGAAGGGACCACGGAAACAACCGCCCCCCGCCGAAAGAGACAAACCCAAAAACCCCGCCTAGTAAGCCGAACCCCGCTTAAGGGGCCGGACCGATGAGGATTCGGTTGTTTTCGGTATCGGTCACGTAGAGGCGACCATCCGGGCCGATGCGGGCGCCGTGAGGGCGATTGAGCTGCGTGCCGGCCCAGTCGGCGCCGACCGCGGCGCCTTTCTTGCCGTTGCCGACGATGGTGCGGATGGTCTGCTTCACCGGATCGAAGAGGCGGAGGCAATGGTTCTCCGTGTCGAGGATGAGCACGTTGCCCTTGGCGTCCATGGTCACGTATTTCGGACCGAGCATACGGGCTTCGGCGGCGGGGCCATCCGTCGCGGGGCCGGGCTTGCCGGCCTTGTTCACGACGACGGTGACCTTGCCGTCCTTGATCGCGGCGAGCGCGTGTCCGCCGCGGAGCAGGGCGTAGAGCGTGCCGTCCTGGGCCACGCAGCAGGCGCGGACGTCGCCCATCGGGGCTTCGAGCGCGTCCTGTCCGTCCTTGGGGAGTCCCTTCTTGCCGTTGCCGGCGACGGTGGTGATCACCTTGGTCGTCAGGTCGATGCGACGGACGCGGTTGTTCACGATATCGGCGATGTACATGTTCTTTCCGGCGGGATCGATGACGCCGCACATCGGGATGTTCATCTTCGCCTGGTCGGCAGGGCCGCCGTCGCCGCCGAAGCCGGACTTGCCCGTGCCGGCGAAGAGCGTCGCGACGTGCGTCTTTGGGTCGAGGCGCACGATGCGGTGCTGGAAGCTGTCCGACGCGTAGATGGAGCCGTCGGGGCCGATGGAGATGTCGTGCATGCCGTCGTAGACGGCCGGAGCGAGGTCGAGGCGCTTGGCGGGCTCGGGCGGCAGCATCCCCTTGGGGTTGCTGTCCCACTTCACACCGGAGACGAACTCGATCTTGCCGCCGTGCATCTTGAAGATGCGGTTGGCGGGCTGGAACTCCACGCCGTAAGCGTCGCCCTTGGCGTCGAAGTCGATGCTGAAGGGTTGGCGGATCTGTTCGGCGCCGGGGACTTTGACGACTTCGATGGCGGCGAACGCCGAAGCGGCGCAGGCGAGCAGGGGAAGGAGGCGGGAGAGCATGCTTCGTAAATAGGCGTCGGTCGGCGTTGTTCAAGACCTGTGCGGGAAAATGGTTCGACCTCGGGCCGGCGGCCTCCACCGTGGCGTTCCTCCCGTGCCCGTCCCGCTTCCATTGATCGTCCGCGAACTCGGCGGCTCCGGCGCGCCGCTCGTGGTCCTGCACGGCCTCCTGGGGTCATCGCGCAACTGGCAGTCCGCCGGCGTGGCGCTCGCCGAACGCGGCCACCGCGTGCTCGCGCCGGACTTACGCAACCATGGGTCGTCGCCGTGGGCCGATGATTGCTCTTATGCGGCCTTGTCGCGCGACGTCATCGCGATGCTGGACGGACTTTCGCTCGGCCCGGTGCACCTCGTCGGGCATAGCATGGGCGGCAAGGCCGCGATGCGCCTCGTCATGAATCGGCCGGATCTCGTCGCCCGCCTCACCGTCGTCGACATCGCCCCACGCGCCTATTCTGACCGCGTGCGCGTCGAGTTCGGTGCGATGAACGCGTTGGACCTGACCGCCGTGACCTCACGCAAGGACGCCGAGGCGAAGCTCGCCGCCCAGGTGCCCGAGTGGGGTATGCGTCAGTTTATTCTGACGAATCTCGGTCAGGACGCCGAAGGCCGCTGGCGCTGGACTGTCAACCGCGAGGCGCTGACGAATTCGCTGCCGGAGATCCTCGGCAATCCGCTTAACGCTGGAGAAGTCTGGGATGGCCCGACGCGTTTCCTGCGTGGCGGGAAATCAAATTATATCCGCGATGAAGACGTCGCCACAATCCTTGTGCATTTTCCGCGGGCGGACGTGATCACGCTCCCGGACAGCGGACATAACCCGCACTTCGAAGCGCGGGCCGGTTTCGTCGAAGCGACCCTCGCTTAGGCCTGCGACTTCGCCCGGAGTCGGCGCAGTCCGAGGAAGCCAAAAGCCAAGGCCGCCGCGACGATGAGCATCGTGCTTCCGCAGAGAATCAGCATGCGCAGGCCGAGGTGATCTTTCGCCTCATGGGCCTGGATCAGCGGCGATTCATCGCCCGCGACCATCATCACCCAGCGGGCCTTCGCGCCCGGCTTGGTCTCGTCGACCAGCCAGAGCAGCACCGTGTGCGGGCTTTCGTCCGGCAATCGCAGTAGGAAGTTGCGCGGCGAAGGCGTCCAGCGCCACTCCGCGCTCTCGAGGCGGTAGTCCTTCGCGAGCTCTTCAGGCGTGTGCTGGAAGGGTGAATCGGTCTCGAGTTTCGTGGATGAGGAGAAATCCGGCGTGCCCGCCGCTTGCGTGAGCGGGAAGAGATCCTTGCCGGTCGAGATGATGAAAAGCCCTTCGGCGACCTTCGCCAATTCGGCGCGCTCGCGGATGTTGAAGTTCGCTTCCAGGTCAGCCGTCACCTTCAGGGAGCACGCACCGTCGGCATGCATCGTCAGGCGCGCCAGGAGCACTTCGCCGTTATGGGCGCAGACGAACAAGGGGAGCACGAGGGCTCCCCAGGTTACGACCAGCTGGCGCAGTGCGCGGATCACTTGCGATTCCAGCGCAGCACGCGACCGAAGGTATTCCACTCGGTCTCGAGGATGTTGCCGTCGTTATCGAAAGTGATGCCGTGGGGCGAGGTGACGACGCCTTCGCGCCAGTCAGCGGGGGTGACCCGCGGGGTGTTGGTCTGGCCCTTGGTATCGTTGACGCCGAGGGAAGCGACCATCTTGCCTTCCTTGTTCCAGACCGAGACGCGGCCGGCAATTTCAGCGACGCACATCAGCTCGCCGTGGAAGGAGGCGGAGGACGGATTACGCAGGCCCGTGTTGGCGATCATCTGCGGGTTGGAGCCGTCGAGGTCGACGTGGAACATGCGGTTGTTGCCGCGGTCGAGGCAGAGCAGGCGGGCCGGGCTGAAACGCGTGTCGACGAAGACCTTGTGCGTGTTCGCGAAGCCCTTGCCGTCCACCATCTGCGTGGGGCCGCCGAAGACCGACTTGAACTTACCGTCCTTGTCGAAGACGAAGATCCAGCTCTTGCCATAGCCATCGACGATATAGATGTCGCCGTTCGGAGCCACGTCGCAGCTCGTGAGCTTGAGGGCGTTGGCGGATTTGCCCGCCTTGTCCTTGGTCTTACCCTTGTCGGCGGGGAAGGCGTCGGACTTGATCTCCATGACGACCGTGCCGTCGAGCTTGGCCTTGATGAAGCGCTGCTCGCCGAGCACCGCGCCGTAGAGGAATTCGCCTTCGGCCGACTTGCGGACCGTGAAGCCGTGGAGCGACATCGGCAGGGCGAGGGTCTTCACGTACTTGCCGTCCTTGCCGTAGACTTGGATGCCGGCGTCCTTTTCCTGGACGCTGACATAGATGAGGCCGGTGGAGTCGACGGCAATTTCACCATGGCCGTTGCCGATCTGGGCCTTGCCGGGAGGCGTGCCGAGGAAGTTGGGCAGCAGTTCATATTTCACTTCGGCGGCAGAGGCGGAAAGGGCGGTCACGGCGAGGAGGGCGAGGAGACGGAGGTTGGGCATGGGTTAGTGAGGGGTAGGGGAAGGGGTAGGGGTAGGTTTAGAAGGTGGCAAATGGATTTCGGCAGGCGGGACTCCGTTTTCGGCATCGCTCTTTGATTGTATCTCCTGCCCCTACCCCTATCCCTACCCCAACCCCTAAAACCTATGACCTCCCTCCGTCTGCTCGCGGCCTTCGCCGCCCTCGTCGTTTCGGTCTCTGCCGCCGAAGTGAAACTCGAGTCCGCCTTCAATGGTAAGGACCTCGCTGGTTGGAAGACCTCCGGTCCCGACGCCTTCTGGACCGCCGCGGACGGCGTCCTCACTGGTGTCAACGATCTCGCCTTCAAGGATTACAAAAAGGGCAACATGCTTTACACTGAGAAGTCCTACCAGGACGTCGTTATCGAGTGCGAAGTCCGCTTCAGCGGTGAGATCGACAGCGGCATCATGGTCCGCAAGGACGCTGCTGGTAAGAAGGATATCCAGATGCAGATTGGCGTTTCTCGCTCCCTGAAGAAGGACATGACCTGCACGTTCTACGTCGGCAAGTATCCCGAAGCCGGCTGGGCTCCGAAGGTCCCCGCGCTCTGGAAGAACGGCGAGTGGAACAAGGTCCGCTTCCAGGCCAAGGGCGACACCTACACCGTCTGGCTCAACGGCGAGCAGGTTTCCAACTATGTCGACGCCGGTTATCCTCAGGCCGCTCCGGTGGGCCTTCAGGTGCACGGCGGCGTGAAGATGAAGGTCGAATACCGCAATATCGCCATCGGCGAGATCAAGTAAGCTTCGGCTGACTTTCGGTCCGAAAGGGCGGGCGCAACCCCGCCCTTTTTTGTGCCCGGACGCCTGTCGATGACGACAATGGGCGCCTTGTGGGGTTATTTAAGGACTGAATTTAGTCATTTAACCACGCCTTAAGAGCGACTTACTCCGTATAAGGCCCCCGCGCCCTTTATAAGGGAAAAGTGTATATTTATTCGCAACCTGTCGGACATCTAACTGTCTCAAAGACAACCCCCGACAGACCCATGAAACTCCATCGCAATTGTGAAGGAAACCACCCTGACGTTCTCAATGCCCTAAGTCGCCGCGACTTCATGCACATCGGTATGGTCGGCACGCTCGGCCTGAGCCTCCCGAACATGCTTCGCCTCAAGGCGGCGGAGATCCCCAGCGTCGAGTCCTTCAGCGCGATGGCTGACTCTGTCATCCACATCTATCTGCCTGGCGGCATGGCGCAGCACGAGTCGTGGGATCCGAAGCCTTTCGCCTCTCCTGATTACCGCGGTCCGTATACGCCGATCAAGACTTCCATCCCCGGCGAATACGTCGGCGAGAAGTTCGTCAACATCGCGAAGATCATGAACAAGCTGACCATCGTCCGCTCGATGACGCATGGTGAAGCGGCGCATGAACGCGGCACGCACAACATGTTTACCGGCTATCGTCCGAGCCCCGCGATCAAGTTCCCGAGCTACGGTTCCGTCATCTCGCACGAGCAGGGTTCGCGCAACAACCTGCCGCCCTACGTCGTCGTCCCGAGCCAGAGCATCCCTGATCAAGGTACCGGCTACATGAGCAGCGCCTACGGTCCGTTCGCGCTCGGTAGCGACCCAGCCAGTAAGGGCTTCGCCGTCCGCGATCTCCTCGCTCCGAAGGATGTCACCACGCAGCGCTTCGACCGCCGCCGCAGCATGCTGGCCGCCGTCGACGAACATTTCCGCGCGACCGAAAAGTCCGATGCCATCGGCGCCATGGATAGCTTCCAGCAGGCCGCTTACGGCCTCGTCAGCAGTGCCAAGGCCCGCGAGGCCTTCGACCTCTCCAAGGAATCCGACAAGCTGCGCGATGAATACGGCCGCAACACCGCCGGTCAGCGTTTCCTGCTCGCCCGTCGCCTTGTCGAAGCCGGTGTGCGCATGGTCTCCGTCACTTACGGCGGTTGGGACCATCACTCGAACATCAAGGGCTCCTTTGACGGTCAGGCTCCGAATTTCGACCAAGCTTTCGCCCGCCTCATCACCGACCTCCAGGATCGCGGCATGCTCAAGCGCACGCTCGTCCTCGTGAGCTCCGAGTTCGGCCGCACGCCGAAGATCAACGGCACGAACGGCCGCGACCACTGGCCGCGCGTCTTCTCCGTCGCTATGGCTGGCGGTGGCATGAAGGAAGGCTACATCCATGGCGCCTCCGACGCTCTCGGTGGCGAGCCGGACCGCGACGCGGTCGGCCCGGAAGACTTGGCCAAGACCATGTACCGCGTCCTCGGCATCAACGCCGATAAGCGCATCATGTCGGATGGCGGCCGTCCGGTCGACATCGTCAACGGCGGTCGCATCATGACCGACTGGTTGGCCTGAACCGGCGCCTGAAACCCCATCCGCCCGCCTTTCGGTGCGGCGGGCGGGCTGCGCCCCGCTGCAACGTTTTTATGAAGTTCCGTCCCCTTGTCGCGCTCCTCCTCGCCCCGCTCGCCGCGTGGGCGGCTTACCCCAGCATGACCTCGCTAAAGCCGCACGGCGGACAGATCGGCGCTGACGTCAAACTGACAATCACCGGGGCCCAGCTCGACGATTTCGAGGACCTGATGTTCTACACCCCAGGCTTCAAGGTGAAGAGCGTGGAGAGCCGCGCTGGTAACAAGGTTGAGCTTACCCTCTCGATCGACAAGTCCGTCCGCGCCGGCAACCACGTCATGCGCGTCCGCACGAAGTCTGGACTCTCGCATATGCGCCAGTTCTTCGCGAGTCCCTTTGCGAACGTCGAGGAGAAGGAACCGAACACCGAGTTCGCCGCGGCCCAGCTGATCGCGCTCAACCAGACGGTCGAGGGTGTCATCCTCGCCGAAGACGTCGATTACTACAAACTCACGGTCAAGAAGGGGCAGCGCATCGGCGTTCAGGTCGACGGTCTTCGTCTCGGCGCGATTCCCAACGGCGCGCTCGATCCGTATATCGCCATCCTCGACAAGGACAAGTTTGAGAAGGCCTTCTCCGACGATACGATTCTGCACCGCCAGGACGGCTATTGTTCCTTCACCGCGGAATACGATGGTGATTACTACGTGATGGTCCGCGAGTCTTCCTACCGCGGCTCCGCCAATTCCTATTACCGCCTGCACGTCGGCGATTTCCGCCGCCCTGACGCGGTCTACCCCGCCGGTGGTAAGCTCGGCTCCAAGTTGACCGTACGTTTTCTCGAGGCTCGCGATTCCTTCGCGGAGGACCTCGTTCTGCCGACGGAGAACGACGCTGAATTCGTCCTCTATCCGAAGTCCCAGTCGCCCGCGCCTTCTGGTAACCTCTTCCGACTCTCAACCATCGACAATACCCTTGAGGCCGAGCCGAACGAAACGTTTGAGAAGGGTACCCTCGCCGCCGAGGCATCGGCCTACGCCCTCAACGGCATTATCGAGAAGCCCGGCGACATCGATTGTTTCCGCGTGCCGCTCAAGAAGGGTCAGGTCTTCGAATGCCGCGCCCTCGCCCAGATCCTCGGTTCACCCCTCGATCCCATCGTCAATATCTACTCGCCCAAGGGTGCTTCGCTCGTCGGCAATGATGACGGCGGAGGCATTCGCCGCCTGGATTCACGCTTCAAGATCACCGCTTCGGTCGACGGCGTCTACACGGTCCGCATCGCGGACCACTTGGAGCGCGGCGGAGCCAACTTCGTTTACCGTATCGAGATGGTCGCCTCGCAGCCGAGCCTGACGTTCGCTTCGCCCGACTACACCGTCAACGATACCAGCTACCGCCAGTTCATGGCTGTACCCAAGGGTGGCCGTATGGTGCTGCTCGAGAACTTTACCCGCAACGGCGTCGGCGGTGACTACCGCTTTGAGCTCAAGGATCTTCCGGCAGGCGTGAAGCTGCTCGAAGATGCTGCGCCGGGCGCCCTGCCTGGTGTGCCGCTCGTACTCGAGGCCGCCGCGGATGCCCCTCATGGCGGTGCCATCGTCACGCCTCTCCTCCAGCCGAAGGATCCCAACAACAAGATCGTCGGCCAGATGCGTCGCACCTATGACATCGTGCGCATTGGTAATACCATCTACTATCAGGGCCTCGAAGACCAACTGCCGGTCGCCGTCGTGGATGAGGCGCCTTACTCCTTGGAGATTCAGAAGCCCGAAACCCCGCTCGTCCGTAACGGCGTGTTCAATCTCAAGGTAATCGCCAAGCGTAAGGAAGGCTTCAAGGGAGCCATCCGCGTCTTCATGTGCTGGACGCCTCCGGGCGTCTCCTCGCTCGGCGAGCAGACCATCGGCGCCGACGCCACCGAGTGCGTCTTCCAGCTTAACGCCAACGCTAACGTCGACACCAAGCCATGGAAGTTTGTGGTCCAAGGCGAGTCTGACACCGGTAAGGGGCGCGTATACAACGCCTCGCCTTTCGCCGAACTTACGACCGAGGCACCTTACGTCTCCGCCAACGCCATTGCGCTCACTGCGCTCGAGGTCGGCACGCCTGGTGTGATGGCGACCAACTTCGAGGTGACCCGTCCGTTCGAGGGCGAGGCCGTCGCCCAGCTCATCGGCGCCCCCGATACGATCCGCATCGCGCCCATCAAGGTGACGAAGGACACCAAGGAACTCCGCTTCACGGTTGAGACCGACGAGAAGTCGCGTGTCGGCAAGACCGCGAACATGTTCGTCCAAGTCGACATCCCGGTCGGCAAGGGCGTCGCCACGCACCGTATCGCGCTCGGTTCGATCCTGCGCCTTGACGCAGCCCGTAAAGCGGCGCCCGCGCCGGTCGCCAAGGCTACCACTCCGTCTGCCGCCAAGGTCGCCGCGCCGGTGGCCGCCGCCCCGGCCGCCCTTTCTCGTCTCGAACAGCTCCGCCAGAAAAACGAAGCTCCCAAGAACTGATTTAACAGCCATGCCTTTCCGTTATCGCCTCCCATTACTCGCCCTGCTCGCCGTCGGCCTGACAACGATTGCTTCCGCCGCCCCTATCGCCTTTGACGAAGTGCGCGCCATCTTTGAGGGTAAATGCTTGGAGTGCCACAATCCGGATAAGACCAAGGGCAAGTTGCTCATGACCACCCGCGAGGGCTTTCTCAAGGGCGGAGAAGGGGGCCACGCTCTCATCGGTGTCGATGTCGCCCAGAGCGAACTCATCAAGCGCCTCACTTTGCCCAAGGAGCATGACGATATCATGCCGCCGAAGAACGGCCCCTTGCCGGCCGCCGAGATTGATGTGATCCGCCGCTGGGTCGCCGAAGGCGCCGTCTGGCCCGCCGGTGTCGTGCTCGCTGCCAAGGATAAGTCGAAGGAGGAAGCCAAGGCTGAGCTCACGCAGAAACTCGCGACGATCGAGAAGCTCGAAATCTTCCCCGAATCCATCAGCCTCGAGACCAAGCGCGACTTCCATCGCCTCGTCGTCTTCGCCACCTTCAAGGATGCCACCACTCGCGACGTCACCGCCTTCGCCGATCTCCGTATCTCTGATGAGAAGGTCGCCAAGTTTGACGGCTATTCCGTCCACGCTGTGACCGAAGCCGGCAAAACCGAAGTCGTCGCCGCGCTCGGTGGCCTGACCGCCCGCATCCCCGTCGCGGTCAAGGACGGCCAGAAAGACCGCGCAGTCTCCTTCCGTCAGGACGTCATGCCGGTCTTCCTGCGCGCCACCTGCAATAGCGGCGGCTGCCACGGCGCCGCCCGCGGCAAAGATGGTTTCCGCCTCTCCCTCTTCGGCATGGATCCGGACGGCGACTACATCCGCCTCACCCGCGAGATGATCGGCCGACGCATCAACCTCGCCATCCCCGAGGAAAGCACGCTGGTCGAAAAATCCGTCGGCACCGTCCCGCATTCTGGCAATAAGCTGTACGAGGCGGATTCGCAGTACAACAAGACCATCCTCGAGTGGATTTCTAACGGCGCCAAGGACGACGCCCCTGACATCGCCAAGGTCACCGGCATCGAAGTTTTCCCGAAGCAGATCGTCCTCGAAGGGAAGGCCGCTACCCAGCAGATCACCGTCCGGGCGACCTATTCCGATGGCACCGATCGCGACGTGACCAGCCTCGCGCTCTTCATGTCGAACAACGACCCGGTCGCCTCCATCGGCAAGGACGGTCTCGTGAAGTCCGGTGACCGTGGCGCCGCCTTCATGCTCGCGCGCTTCGACGTCTTCAGTGTCACCGCTCAGGCCATCGTCATCCCGAAGGGTCTCGTTTACGAGCGTCCGAAGGTCGCTGAAGTCAACTACATCGACAAGGCGGTCAACGAGCGTCTGCATCGCCTGCGCATCGTGCCTTCGGGCGTGTGCACCGACGAGGAGTTCATCCGTCGCGTCTACATTGACGTCGTGGGCCTCTACCCCAAGCCGGCCGAACTCCAGGCTTTCATCGCGGACAAGCATCCCGACAAGCGTAAGCAGCTCGTTGAAGTCCTCCTGCAGCGCAAGGAGTTCACCGAACTTTGGGTGATGAAATGGGCCGAACTACTCCAGATCCGTTCCGACGTCGCCGGTAACAATAACGTCCCGCCTTTCTACAAAAACGCGCTCCTCTACTATAACTGGCTCGCCGATGAAATCGGCAAGAATCGCCCGATCAACGAGATCGTCGTCAATCTGCTTTCGGCTAACGGTGGCACGGTCTCCGTGCCCGCGGTGAACTACTACCAGAGTGAACTTGACCGCCTCAAGCTGTCCGAGAACGTCGCCCAAGTCTTCATGGGCATGCGGCTCCAGTGCGCCCAGTGTCACAACCATCCGTTCGACCGCTGGACGATGAACGACTACTACGGCTTCAATGCCTTCTTCGCCCAGATCGGCCGTAAAGCCACCGATGATCCGCAGGAGGTCATTGTCTTCAATAGCAAGGGCGGCGAGTCCCAGCACTTCCTGACCAAGAAAAACGTGAAGCCGAAGTTCCTCGGCGGCGAGGAGCCTGAGCTCAAGCCTGGCGATGATCGTCGTCGCGTGATGGCCGAGTGGCTGGCTTCTCCGCGTAATCCCTACTTTGCCCGTAATATCGCCAACATCGTTTGGGCCCACTTCCTCGGCGTCGGCGTCGTGGATCCGGTCGACGACGTCCGCGTCTCGAACCCGCCTTCCAACACTGACCTGATGGACGAACTGGCCGCCCACCTGACGGATTACAAGTACGACGTCCGTCAGCTCGTGCGCGATATCACCTCCTCGGCTGCCTACCAGCGTAGCTCGAAGACCAACGAGACGAATGCCAACGACAAGCTGAACTTCGCTCGCGCCCAGGTCCGTCGCGTCCGCGCCGAGGTGCTGCTCGACGCCATCTCCCAGATCACCGAGACCCCGAACAAGTTCCAGGGCCTCCCGCTCGGAGCCCGTGCGGTCCAGATCGCCGACGGGGCCGTCTCGAACTACTTCCTGGAGACTTTCGGTCGCTCTAAGCGTGAGTCCGTCGCCTCGACCGAGGTGAAGACCGATCCGAACTTGTCCCAGGCGCTGCACCTCATGAACGGCGACGCCGTCAACGACCGCATCCGCCGCGGCCAGGTGGTCGAGAAGTTGGTCGCTGCCGGCAAGAAGGATGACGAGATCATCACTGAACTCTTCCTCCGTGTCTTCGGTCGAATGCCCGCTGCGGTCGAAGCGAAGTCCATCAACGCTGCCATTGCGGCCGATCCCGCCAATCGTCGGCTTGTGCTCGAAGACGCCTTCTGGGCGCTGATGAACTCGAAGGAATTCTACTTCAACCACTGATCGTCCCATTCACATGTCTGCTGCCTTCCCTAGTTTTCGTTGGCTGACTCGTCGTTGCCTTATCTTGGCGGCGGGGCTGGTCTCTGCCGCCTCTTGGGCGCAGGAGAACGAGAAACTCACTTACGACGACCATATCCGGCCGATGCTCGAGAACAAGTGCTTCTCATGTCATAACCCGGATAAGAAGAAGGGCGGCCTCGAGCTCACCAGCTATTCCGGCCTGATGAACGGCGGCAGCGGCGGCGCGGTCGTCGACGCGGGTAATCCTTCCGGCAGCCGGCTCTGGACCTGTAGTACGAAGAAGGAAGAGCCTTTCATGCCGCCGGAAGGCGCACCGCTCGAACCCAAGGATCTCGCGATGCTCTCCAAGTGGATCGAAGGCGGCGTCCTCCAGGCCAAGGGCAGCGTGGCCAAGGCTTCCAATAAGCCTAAGGTTGACCTTTCTTTCGCCGGCGGCGCTGGCAAGCCCACCGGCGCGGTGGCCCGTCCTGAAAACGTGTTGCTCGAGCCCGTCATCGTGACCCCGCGCACGTCCGCGGTCATCGCCATGGCGGCGAGCCCCTGGACCTCGCTCCTCGCCGTCGCCGGACAGAAGCAGATTCTCCTCTACGACACCGACTCGCACGACCTCGCCGGCATCCTGCCCTACGCCGAAGGATATGCCCGCTCGCTGAAGTTCAGCGCCAACGGTTCGCTGCTCATTATGGGCGGCGGTCGCGGCGGCAAGATTGGCCACGCCATCGTCTGGGACGTCAAGACTGGTAAGCGCGTCACCGAGATCGGCAAAGAGTTCGATCAAGTGATGTCGGCCGACATCTCGCCGGACCACGGCAAGGTCGTCCTCGCCACCAATACCAAGAAGGTGAAGTGCTTTGACGTCGCTACGGGCGAGCAGCTCTACCTGATCGCCAAGCACACCGAGTGGGTGACCGGCGCCGACTTTAGTCCGGACGGTATCCTGCTCGCGACGTCTGATCGCAACGGAAATGTCTATGTCTGGGAAGCCGACAACGGCGGGGAATTCTATAATCTCGGCCAGCATAAGGGCAGCGTCACTGACCTCGCCTGGCGCGCCGACTCCAACATCCTCGCCAGCTGTTCCGCCGATGGGATCATCACCACCTGGGAGATGAAGACCGGCAAGCAGGTCGCTACCTGGGGCGCCCATGGCGGCAACGTGCAGTCCGTTTCCTTCCTGCCTGACGGACGTCTACTTTCGTGCGGAGCCGACGGTACCACCGCGATGTGGGCCATCGACGGCAAGCGTCTGCAACATGCTCAGGGAATCAAACAGAACGACCAAGTCGCCCGCGTCGTCGGCCTCTACGACTCCAAGACCTTCGTCTCCAGCAATTGGCTGGGAGAGGTCCGTTTCTTCGAAAGCGAGACCGGTCGCGAGATCATCCAGGTCTCCAGCAATCCGCCTAAGCTCGCCGATCGCCTCGCCTCCTCGGAGAAGCGCCTCGCCGAACTCATCCCAGCGCTCACCCCCGCGGAAGCCGCGGTGAAGGCCGCCGAAGCCGGCATCCCCGCCGCCGAGGCCGCCTTGGCCAAGCTGAAGGCTGATGGCGAACCCGCTTCCAAGAAACTCGCTGAACACGAGGCTAAGAATGCTGAGGTCGCCAAAGGCCTCACCTATTGGCAGGGTATGAGGACCAAGGCGAAGACTGATGCGGAAAAGGCTACCGCCGCCAAGGGTATCACCGATTGCCGCGGAGGCCTGACCTATCACGGACAGGAAATCGCCAAGCTGAAGCCCGCCGCGGATGGCTACCGGGCCGCTGAGGCGGCGCTCGCCAAGGTGCGGGCTGATTTCGCTTCCGCTCAGGCTAAGGTGCGCGACCTCGTCGCCGAGACCGCTGCATACCGCGAACGCGTCGTCACTCTCAAGGCCGCCCAGTTCAACGTCGGCGTCCTCACGGAACAAGAGAAGCTCACCAAGCTTGAGCAGGACATCGCCGATCTCATCGCCGCCAAGGCCGAGAACGAGGCCGCCAAGGTGACCGCCGCGGCCCGCATCGAATCCTCGAAGAAGACTGCCGCGCAGAACGAGGAGCTCATCCCGAAGCAGCAAGCGGAGCTCGAGGCGCTTAAGGTCGAATTCGCCGCGCTTGATAAGACTCTGTCGCCATTACGCGTGAGCGAAGCCGAGGCGCTCGGCAAGATCGAGGCCCAGCAGAAGCTCATTGACGCCCAGTCCGAGGCCATCGTGCGCCTAGGTCAGGATCGCGACGCTATCGTGGCCGTCGCCACCGCCGCGACCAACGCTTACCGAGATCAATATACCACGCCGCTCCGCGCGCGTCTCACCGAAGCCACGGCCAAGGTCGACGAATTGAAGAAGCTCGCCGACGCCGCCAAGGCCGCCGCCGCCAAGGCGAAGACCTACGCCGCCGACGCCGCTACGAAATCGAAGGGTCTCGCGCTCGTCTCCGTCAAGGCCGCCGACGTGGCCAAGCAGGCCGGTGTGAACCTCACCGCGGCCGATAAAGCCTTCGGCGAAGCCCGAACTTTCGGTGCCGTATTCTCCTTCAGCTACTTCTCCCGCAAGAAGCAGACCGAGCAGCAGGTCGCCGAAGCCAAGATCGCGCTTGCGAAGGCCCAGGCAAGGCAGGGAATCGCCGACCAGGAGCTCATCGCCGCTAAGTCCGTCGAACAGACCCTCGTAGCCACCCAGGCCGCCGCTGATGCCGCTGTCGTCGCCGCCGACAAAGCCATCGTGCCCGCCGGCGTCGCCGTTGCCGCAATCACCAAGGAGCGCTCGAAGCATCTCGCCGAACGCGAGAAGCTCGCCGCCCCCGGTGTCGCCGCCGAGAAGGATTACGCCGCCAAGTTGCCCGCTCTCCAGGCTTCCGTGCAGAAGGCCAAGGATGGTCTGCCCCTGCTTGAGAAAGCGCTGGTTGCAGTCCGCGCCCAGCTGACCGAGTCCGGTAAGCCCGTCGAGGCTAAGCGCCTCCTCCTGGATGCCGCCGCCAAGACCCTCGAGCTCACCAAGAGCGAGAAGGCCAACGCTGAGAAGGCACTTGCCGCCGCCCAGAAGGATATCCCTCAGCGCGATAAGAACCTCGAGGAAATCGCCAAGTCTTACGCCGAACTCACCCCGCAGGTCGAACCGATGAAGACCAAGGTGAAGGCCGCGCTGGATCAGTATTTCGCGATGCTGCCTAAGCGAGAAGTGGCGAAGAAGAATTGAGGTAGGGGCAGCACCGCGTGCTGCCCTAGGTGCAAAAGTGCAAATCGGCCTGCGGCCTGTGCAAAAGTGCAAAGGTGGGAATCGTTTCAGGTGGCGGGTGGCAGCCCCGGGTGGCAGGTGGCGGGAATAGTTTCCCGCAGGGAAGGGTGGTTTGACTCTCCCTACCCCGCCCCCTACCTCTATCCCTGAAACAATGCTCTCTCGCCGTCGTTTTCTGGAATCCGCTTTCGTGGCCGCCATCGCCGCTTCGCTCGGCGCTGCCGAAGGCAAGCGCGCCCCGCGCGTGGTGCTGCGCTCGTCGTGGCAGACCGTGAATATCGGGGACATCGCGCACACCCCGGGCATGCTCGTCCTGCTCGAGAAGTATTTCCCTGAAGCCGTAATCACTCTCTGGCCTTCGAACGTCGATAATGGCGTGAAGGAGATGTTGGCGGCCCGCTTCCCGAAACTGCAGTTCGTCAGCCCCAAGACCGACGTCGCCAAGCTCTACGCCGAGAATGATTTCCTCCTCCACGGCTCCGGCCCCTCGCTCGTCGGCGAGAAGCAGGTCGCGCAGTGGCGCCAGCAGGGCCCCAAGCCTTACGGCGTCCTCGGGATCACCCAGGGCCAGCCGACGCCTGAGACGGCCAAAATCCTCAGCGGCGCACAGTTTGTTTATTTCCGTGACTCGGTCTCGCTCGCGACCGCCAAGGCCGCCGGCGTGAACTGCCCGGTGATGGAGTTCGGTCCGGATGGCGCGTTCGCGACCGACCTGCGTAACGAGGAGAAGGCTGAGGCGTTCCTGCACGGCTGGGGCCTCGAACGCGGCAAGTTCCTCTGCTGCATCCCGCGTTATCGCATCACGCCCTATTGGACGATCCACAAGGAGCGTGCCTTTGATCCCGTGAAGCAGAAGCGCAACGACGAGATGAAGGAGCATGATCACGCGCAGCTGCGCGCCGCGATTGTCGCGGTGGTCAAGCAGACCGACCTCAAAGTGCTCATCTGCCCTGAGGACCGCACCCAGATGGCCTTGGGCAAGGAGATGCTTTACGACAAACTTCCCGATGACGTGAAGGGCCGCGTGGTCTGGCGTCAGGATTACTGGCTCACCGACGAGGCGTTGAGCGTCTACGTCCGCAGCGCCGGCCTTTTCGGCAACGAGATGCATTCGCCCATCATGTGCGTCGGTAGCGGTATCCCCGCCATCGTCTGCCGCTGGGCTGAACAGACTTCCAAGGGAAACATGTGGAAGGACATCGGCCTCTCCGAGTGGCTATTTGACCTCGACGACGAACCGCAGCTCGCGGGCATCGTCCCGGCCGTCCTCGCCATGGCCAAGGATCCCGCCACCGCGAAGGCCAAGGTCGTCAAGGCCCAGACTATCCTGCACGAACGTCAGTCCGCCGCGATCGGTCGCGTCCGGAAGGGCGTAGGCTCCTAAGTCGGCTTACTTCTTGGCCGGAGCTTTCGCCTTCGGCTTGGCCTGTTCGGCGGGCATGACCGTCACGGCTGGGGTGGGCTCGTTCGTGCCCGCAAAGGCATTGTAGGCCTGCTGGAAGGCTGCGGCGTCACGGACGTCGCCTTCGGCGATTAGCCACTGGTAGCGCAGCTTGAAGGGGGCATCTGGCGTGGCCACGCCCTTGGGGAACGCGCCGAAGCGGCCGTAGTCGCGGTAGGCCGAGAAGGCCGTGTCCTTCGGATTGGAAGGGTGGTTGAGGAGCAGCGCCGTGAAGGTCTTTCCTTCGATGGTGAAGACCTCGGCGACCCAGGTGAGGTCGCGGACCTTGTGGATGAGAACGTCCTTTCCCGGGTAAACGTAGGTCGTCTTCGTGCCGTCAATTTTCTCGGACGGACGGAACTGCGCGCCCGCGTGCTCGGGGTCGCCATCAATCTTGGCTTCGCCATGGTCCGGCTTGAGCGTGCTCTTCATCTCGATGCCGAAATAAAAGGGCGCGGTCGGCTTCGTGAATATGAAGGCACGCTCCTCGGTCAGGATAGGCTTCGCCGTCGAGCCCGCGCCTTGCCACTCGATCGAGGCCACGAAGCCATCAGTGGTCGGCTTGATCGCCGTGACGACCTGGTCGCCACCGCTCATGTGCCAGCGGTCATAGGTCTTGCCGTCGACCGTGATCTTCGCGAAGCCGAGCATGATGCCGCGGTGGTGGGTGAAATTGAAGCCCGGGCCCTTCGTCAGGCGCAGGGTGCCGCTGGGGTCGAAGACATGGAGGTAAGGCTTATAAGTCTCCAGGCGCTTGGCTGTGGTGCTGACGTCGTGGGCTGTCATGAAGCGGGCCACGACCTTGCCTTCCTGGGCGATGTCGACGGCTTCGTTCGGGGTGACCTTGATGTCGGCGGCGAAGGCTTGGGTAAGGGCAAATAGGGTGCCAAGGGCGAGGGGCAGGGGGCGCATTGAGGGATTTTAAGCACCGAAAGGGCTCAATGGGAACCTCGGAATCTGCACAGGAAACTTTACCGACGCACGGGGGTTGCATAGGGGTAATTCCATGACCCTTCGTCCTGTCCTCGCCCTTCTGGCCATCTTCTTGGCCGGCCTCTCCTCTCTCTTCGGCGCGACCGCCAAGCCGAACATCGTCTATATCCTGGCCGATGACCTGGGTTTCGCGGAGCTCAGTTGCAATGGCTCCGACCGTTACAAGACCCCGAACATCGACGCCCTCGCTAACGCCGGCGTGCGCTTCACGCGTTTCTACACCGTGCCGCTCTGCGGACCCTCGCGTGCGTTGGTTCTGACCGGACGTTATGGCTTCCGCTCTGGTGCGGTCACTCAGGACGCCTGCAAGACCATCATCCGCACCGGCGAGAAGGCCGAGGTCATGATCCCGACCGTCCTGAAGAAGGCTGGCTACGCGAGCGCGCTGATCGGCAAGTGGGGGCAGCTTACTCCGTCTGGCGATCCGTCGGACTGGGGTTTCGACCATGAACTCTATTACAAGGGTAGCGGAATGTACTGGAACAGCAAGGTCGCCCAGCCGATGTCCGAAGGCGGTGAAGTGCGTGGCGACCCTGATACCTATGTCCTCGACGGCAAGACGGTTTCGGTGAAGGACGAGGAGTATATCCCTGACCTGCTGCACAAGGACGCAACCGCTTGGATGGAGGCGCAGAAAGGCCGACCGTTCTTCCTGTATTATTCACTCTCTCAAGTGCACGGCGAAATCTTGCCGACCCCGGATAGCATCCCCGCCCCGAAGGGAGAGTCGAATGGCCAACGCGCCCAACGTCTGCTCGCTGATAATATCGGCTACATGGACAAACTCGTCGGGAAGCTCGTGGCCGAACTCGAGCGCCTCAAACTGCGCGATAACACCGTGATCGTCTTCATGGGAGACAATGGCAGCACTAAGTCGGCCGCGGTTGACGCGACCATCGGTGGTCGTCGAATCGAAGGCGAGAAGGGCTCGATGAAGGAAGGCGGAGGCCTCGTGCCGTTCTTCGCCACTTGGCCCGGCGTGACCCCGGCTGGAAAAGTGAACGCCAATGTTTCCGACGCCAGCGATCTCCTGCCGACCTTCGCTGAAATCGCTGGTGCGCCGATGCCGACCGGCCGCGTGATCGACGGACGCAGCCTCGTCTCGCAGCTCAAGGGTGACGCCAAGTCCCCGCGTACCTGGGCCTTCTGTCAGCTCAGTAACAATTACTACGTCCGTGAAGCGGGCTGGAAGCTCGACCAGTCCGGCACCCTTTACGACATGAAGGACGCTCCCTTCAAAGAAGTCGCCGTCGCGGCGGACACCAAGGACGAGGCCGCCGTGGCCGCCCGTGCTCGTCTGGCGGCTGCTTTGACCGGTCTGAATCCGGCCGCAGGTTATAAGGATGAGGCCGGCGACGGCACCGGTCGTAGCGCGAATAAGGACGAGAAAAAGCCGAAGACCAAGAAGGTCAAAGAGGCTAAGTAATCGGCATGACCAGTAACCCCAAGTCCGACTTTAAGCGTAATCTAAGCCGGGAGATCGCGGCTTACTTCATCGTTGTCCTGTGCGCCTTGCCGATCCGCTTCTGGTTGATGTCGGAATTCGAAGGAGCGAAGGACGGCTTCGGCTACTTCTGGAATAGCTACCTCAGCGGCATCTCCCTCGGCCTGATCGGAGTCGTCTTCGTCTCCAAACTCCGCCTGCGCTACAAGCTCATCCTGACCTTCGTCCTGGTGGCGCTCTGAGGTCGCCGGGCTTGTTAGAGTCTTTGTCAGAGTAGACGTAGCTAACCTGCGAAAGTCAGGACTTTCGGGCTCGAATCTAGCTGGCGGAGAGGGAGGGATTCGAACCCTCGGTACCTTGCGGTACACTGCATTTCCAATGCAGCGCGATCGACCACTCTGCCACCTCTCCTTTGTTACCAGCTAGAAGGTGCATCAAAGGGAG
>JBIILC010000006.1:0-53777 GCA_044232865.1 Opitutales bacterium
ATCGCCGACATGCATCAGATGCGCCAGCTGGTCGCCATCACGGGCCAGTCCAAGTGCCCGTCGTTCCGCTATGGAGACTTCATCGTCGCCGACTTCGGAGTGGATGAGTTCATCAACAAGGCCCGCAAGCATCCCGCCGTCTGCGCCGAGCTCGGTCTGAAGGTCTAAGACGACGCTTTTTAGGGCTTGGACACCTAGGGTAATACCCCTAGTAATAGTTTCATGAGGTTTACCCCAACCTTGGCTCTACTCCTGTGCGCAACTTTGTTCGGCGCTCGGCCTAACGTCGTGTATATCATGTGTGATGACATGGGTTGGGCTGACCCCGGCTGCTACGGCTCGACCCAGAACGTAACGCCAAACATCGATCGACTGGCCAAAGAAGGCCTGCGCTTCTCCAGTTTCTACGCGACCCAGGCCGTCTGCACTTCTTCGCGGGTGGCGCTCCTTACTGGTTGTTATCCGAATCGTCTCGGTTTGGGCGGCACCGCCCTCGGGCCTAACGCGAAGACCGGACTCAGCAACGATGAACAGACGCTCGGCACCTTGCTGCGCGATGCCGGCTATCGGACCAGTGTGGTCGGTAAGTGGCATTTGGGCGACGCCCGTAAGTTTATGCCTTCGGCGCACGGCTTCGACGATTCGATGATCCTGCCGTATTCGAACGACATGTGGCCATTGGGCTACGCTGTCGGCGACGAAACTCGTCGGAAGATGTATCCCGAGTTGCCGCGCTATGTGAACGATTATCCGATGGCCTCCGTCCGCGACTGGACGGACATGGACGCGTTGACCTCGATGCAGGGCCTGCGCGCGGTACGTTTCATTCAGGAGAGCGCTGGCAAGGACAGGCCGTTCTTCCTCTACCTCGCGACCTCGATGCCACATACCCCGCTCGGCGCCTCGTCGGACTTCAAGGGCAAGGGAGTTACTCCGTATGCCGATACGATGGCCGATATCGATCGCACCGTCGGTGCCGTGTTGAAGGCCCTCGCTGATAAAGGTGTCGATAAGAACACCATCGTTGTCTTCACTAGCGACAACGGCCCGTGGTTGAACTTCGGACGCCATGCCGGCTCCGCCGGCCCGTTCCGCGAAGGCAAGGGAACGACTTTCGAAGGCGGCGTCCGCGTGCCGTTCATCGTCCGCTGGCCGGGCGTCGTGAAACCCGACACCCGCACGGATGCACTGGCAGCTAATATCGATGTCGTCCCGACGATCGTCGAAGCCTGCGCGGCCTATAAGCCGAAGCACGAGATCGACGGCCAGTCTTTCCTTCCGTTGCTCAAGGGCGAAAAGACCACGGCCCGTGAAATCTTCAGCTACTACTACGGCGATCGTCTTGAAGCCGTCCGTAAAGGTAAATGGAAGCTCCATCTGCCTCATGCGTATCGAAGTTACGTCGACATGGTGCCCGCCGCGAGGGATGGCCTGCCGGCCACGACGCACCAGCGTCAGATCGGTCTTTCGCTCTACGATTTGGAAGCCGATCAGGGCGAGAAGAACGACGTCTCCGCCGCCCATCCTGAGGTCGTGAAGGAGCTGCAGGAACTCGCCGCCTCGGAGCGCAAGAAGCTCGATGCCGGTAAGCGCCCCGTCGGTCGCCTCTGATCAGACGAGTCCGCCGAGTCCAGCGACGCGCCAGGCCATCACGCCGAAGCCGATAATCGCGACTACGAGACAGAGCGTGCGTCGCACCTGGGTCTCCGTCAGGCCAGTGCGGAGGACGGTCCAGAGCAGGGCGGCGGAGGTCAAAATCACCACCATCTGGGCGAGTTCGACGCCGACGTTGAAGCCGACGAGGATGCGGACGATGCTGCCGTTATCCCAATCCTGTAGGCGATCGGAGACCGCGGCGGCGAAGCCGAGGCCGTGGACCAGGCCGAAGACGGCCGGGACGACGAGCATCTGACGGTTGGTGGCGTTCCCGCGATAGGCCATGAGTCCGCCAAGGCCGATCGTGAGCGCGATGAAGGGTTCAATCCATGCACCGGGGTTACCGACCCAGCCGAGCGCGACCGCGCTGAGCGTGATGCTGTGACCGAGCGTGAATACCAAAGAGCGACCGAGGGCCTGACGGAGCGAGGCCGCGCCGAGGAACATCGCCAACATGAACAGACAATGATCCCAACCGTCGGGCAGCACGTGGCCGAAGCCGTCGGCCAGCAGTGCGTAGACGGTCTGGTTATCGGTCGCAACCGAGCTGTCGCCGATCTCAAATTCGCCGGGTTCGTTCTTCGACACCGCCATGACCGTCTGGAATTCCATGCCCTTGCGGAGATTCGTGAAGACGGTGCCCAAGGCGTCAGGGAAACGAAGCACAAGTTTCTGCGTGTCCGCCGGCACCTTCGCCGTGAGTTTCACGTTCATCATCACGGGATATCGATCGGCTTCGCCTTGGCTCGCGGAGAGGGTGGAGATCTGCTCGGCGGACGGAAACGACACGAGTGTCCAAGCGACGGGTTTGCCGTCCGCCTCCAGACGAAGGCCGGCGAGGAACTGTTGACGGCCTGGTTCGATGGAAGAGGCCAGGCGTCCCGGCGTGAACATCAGCACATCGAGATCCTTAACGGGCGCGTCCTTAGGCAGCTGGCCGAGCAGGAAGGAGGGGACGTCGAATTTAACCGTCAGCGCGAAGACATTCTGATCGTCGATGACGCCGATGCTGGTGGCTTCCTTCCACTCTGGGTGGGCCCAGAGAAGTGTCGGCAGGAGGGCCGAAAGCCAGAGCAGGAAGACACGCCGCATGGGAAGATAACTACGACGCCAGGCGGTCGCGTTCCAATCAAAACCGCTTCTTGGCCCCTTCTTCGCGGCTGGGCTGGCGCTTCGCCTAAAGTGGGAAGGGTGTCGGCCGATTTTTTCGCGCCCTAATCTAAGGATTAAGGGGCGGACTACTCCGAACTGTCGGAGTCTTTGTAGCTGCGCAAGACGCGCGGGTTCTGAAAGGAGCCAGGCTTAAAGAAGACTTTCTCCATGAAGAGCCCGCGAGCGGGCGCGGTCGGCACCTCCGAGGTGATGGCACGTTCCTTCCGGTAGGCCAGCAGACGTTCCGGGGTCATCTTCCCTTCGCCGACGCGGAGGAGACCTCCGACGAGTCGGCGAACCATCTTATAGAGGAAGCCGCTGCTCTCGGCGATGATGGTAATCCGCTTGCCGCGGCGGCGGACGTCGAGGCGGCGGAGCTCCTTCACGGGATTCTCCTTTTCCATGCCTTGACCATGGTTGGCGCCAAACGCGAAGAAGTCATGCTTGCCGAGCAGAAGTTTGGCGGCTTGGCGCATCAGCTTCACGTCGACGGTCTTCATGCCTAAACCCAGGCAGAAGCGCGCTTCCCAAGGCGGTGGGTAGCCATCGCAGATCTCGTAGCGGTAGCGTTTGCCGTCGGCATGCCAGCGACAATGGAAAGTCGGTGCAACGCGCTGTAGTCGCGTGACCAGCAGTCCGTTCTGTTCGCACGAGTTCATCGCGTGGACGAGGTAGCTGCAGGGGTGAGGCCAGAAGGCGTCGAAATGGAAGCGCTGGCCGACGCTATGAACGCCGGAGTCCGTGCGACCACTGCCATGGATGACGATCGTGGTCTTGAGGATGCGCGACAAGCGGGCCTCGAGTTCGCCTTGAATCGAAATCCGCCCCGTCTGGACCTGCCAGCCGATGTGGTCGGTGCCATCATAGGCGACCGTCGCTAGAAAGCGCTCGAGCTTCGGTGTGAACGGTTTCTTGGTCTTGGCGGGAGGCATGTCAGGAGCTGAAGCCACGGCTGTTCAGGAAATCTTGGAGGAGGACGGCCGCCGCGCGGGAGTCGCGTTCGCCGGTCCGGGCCTGTTGCTTGCGCTCGTTGGCCGAGCGTGCTTTTCGTCCACCGAATTCGTCGGCCGCCTGGCTCGTCAGGGCTTCGTCGACCTTCTCGATGGGCAGTGCGAAGCGCCGGGTGAGTTCAGCTGCGAAGACATCGACTTCGTCACAGCGCTTGGTGCGTTCACCTTCGACCGATAGTGGGTAGCCGAGGACGAGTAAGGTGACCTTCAGGCGGGCGATCTCCTTGCCAATCTGAGCGAAACGCTCTTCGGCACTTTCCGCGACGGCGGCGGGCAGGGGGAAGGCGAAGCCGAGTTCGTCGGCATGGCTCAGCCCGACCCTGCGGGAGCCATAATCGATGCCGAGGAAGACCTGTGCCACGGGGTCAAGTTGGGACACCTTGGCGGATTATTCAATCCGACACGTGGAAGGGGCGGTTTGACACCGCTCCATGCGGGGGTTCCACTGTCGGCATGTCCGCGGAACAGCGCCTGAGCGATCATGAGAGGGCCTTGTACTCCCGGCAGATTCGTCTGCCCGGGGTGGGGGAGGCTGGTCAGCTGCGTCTGCGCGAGGCCAAGGTGCTGCTCTTGGGTGCCGGCGGCCTAGGGTCTCCGGTCGGCCTCTATCTGGCTGCCGCCGGTGTCGGGGTCATCGGCATCGCCGACCCAGACAAGGTCGAAATCTCGAACCTGCATCGCCAGATCATCCACGGTTTCGATACCTTGGGGCTCCCGAAGACCATTTCCGCCGCCGAAGCACTGGGGGAGATCAATCCCGGCCTCAAGGTCGCACTGCATCCCGAGGGCTTGACGGTCGAGAACGCGGCCGACCTCGTCGCCCGTTACGATCTCGTGGTCGATGGTACGGATAACTTCGCGACCCGTTTCCTGGCGGCCGATACCTGTGTGCTGGGTGGGCGACCGCTCGTGCACGGTAGCGTCCTGCGCGAAGCCGGGCAGGTTGGCGTCTTCTTGCCGAAGACTGGCTGCTACCGCTGTCTTTACCCGGTGATTCCAGACGCCGCTTCTGTGCCGACCTGCGCCGATGCGGGCGTCTTCGGCGCGACCTGTGGGGTTCTCGGCTCCTGGATGGCTTCCGAGGTCATCGCCATCTTGCTGGGTAAGCGCTCGGGCTCGCGCCTCCTGGTCGTCGACGTCGCCGCCGGAACCTCTAAACTGATCGCCTTGTCGGCTGACCCGGCTTGCCCGTGCTGCGGTTCCTCTCCTGCCATCCGTTCGCTCGAGAAGGCCGCCTATGCACCCATTTCCTGCCAATCCTCCGCACCAATGTCCGAAACCCCGCTTGAAGTGACCGTCGAAGAAGCCCACCGCTTGCTGTCTGGCCCTAATCCACCGCAGCTCATTGATGTCAGGGAAATGGACGAGTATGCCGTCTGCCGGATCGATGGCTCGCGACTTATTCCCATGAACACCGTGCCGATGCGTCTGGCCGAGATTCCGCAGGACGTCCCGGTCCTGGTCCAGTGCCACCATGGGGGCCGGAGCATGAAGGTTACCCAGTTCTTGCGGTCCAAAGGCTACACCCGCGTCAGTAACGTCAAGGGAGGCATCGACGCCTGGTCGCTCAAGGTCGACCCCAAGGTCCCGCGCTACTGAGCGAGACTAGGCTTGCCGACTCCCGCCCTCTGTTATTTTATCTCCGTTCTCACTATGAAGCGTTTCACCTTCCTTCTCGCTGTCGCCGCCTTGAGCGTCGGTTGCACCTCTCGCATCCCTTCCGGCTTCAATCCGCTCGCTTCCGGTAACGGCGGTTCCGGTGGCCCTGACATCATCGATCACCGTTCGGCCAATCCACGTCGCGATGCCCTCGCCGCCCAGATTCTCGCAGGCAATATCCCTCCCGAGGCGATTCTCACCACCGTCTACTTCGATTTCGACAAGTACACTGTCTCCGCCAACGAGCGTGCCAAGATTGACGCCGTCGCCGGTCGCGTGAAGGCCACGGATATCATCATCGCCGGTTACACCGACCATTTCGGTACCGCCGAATATAATCTTGGGCTTTCGGATCGCCGCGCCCAATCCGTCCGCGAGTATCTCGTCAAGAGCGGCGCCAACGAAGCCAGATCTGAGATCATGGCCCTCGGTTCGCAGCAAGCGGACAAGAATGCCGCTGGTCGTCAGTCCGGCGCGAAGGACCGTAAGGCCATCATCGTCGACGTGTACTACTCTGGCCCGATTTCCGCTGCACCGGCCGCTCGGGTCTCCGCCCCTGCTCAGTCCGGCGGCGCTGCTCCGGCTCCCGTCCCCACTGCGCTCTGAGCGACAGACTGAACCAAAGAAAAGGCCCGCCGATCGGCGGGCCTTTTCTTTGTCGGTAAGCTTCGGCTTACGGCAGCGTCGCGAAGAGGTAGGCGAGCGTACCGCCAAACAATCCCAGTGACACCAGCTTGGCCGTCAGGCGTTCCTTGTCCGAGCGGTGCAGCGCGCCCCAGCGGCCGAGGACCCAGCAGGCCGTGGCGATGAGGGCGAGTCCCAGTGAGGCGTCGCGCACCCAAGCGGCATCTTCCACGAGTGCGTTGAGGACCCAGAGTAGGTAGAGTGCGTAGGCGAACAGCGGGAAGGACATGCCTTGCTTGAGAGATTCCATCCACTCGCCTGGTCGCGGGAGCATTGCGGCGAGGCGGGGGAACATCGAAAGGAGTAGATAGGGAAGTGCCATGCCGAGGCCAATGACGGTGAAGAAGAGCAACGTCTCGCCTGTGGAACGTTCCTTGTCCAAGGCAAAGCCTAACGCGGCGCCGAGACCAGGTGCCGTGCACGGTGTGGCCACGACCGTGGCGAGCACGCCAGAGAGGAAGGTTGCGACCCGTCCGTCGCCTTCTCCCGCGGAGACGCCGCCCAGCCCCACACCGATTTCGAAGACCCCGGCGAGGCTGAGTCCGAGTACGATCATGAGCACGCAGGTGCCGAGGACGAATCCGGGCGACTGCATCTGGAAGCCCCAGCCGACGGAGGAGCCACCGGACTTAAGTCCGATGATGAGGAGCGCGAGGGCGAGGAAGCTGGCGATGACGCCGGCGGAATACAGGAGGCCGTTGAGGATCACCTTGCTGCGCGCAGCACCGGCTTCCTTGGCGAAGCCAAGGACCTTAAGGCCGATCATCGGGAAGACGCAGGGCATCAGGTTGAGGAGGATGCCACCGCCGAAAGCCAGCAGCATCCAGATAGCGAACGAATGAGTCGTTGTCTCTGCTTGGTAGGGCTTGCCGGCTGAGACCGCGGAAAGCGCCGAGAGAACTTCGGTGCCCGTGAGGGCTTCGGAAAGGATGGCGGGGGGCTGGCCCGTTTTCAGGAAGACGTTGAGCGGAATCCCGGTGCGTCCGTATTTGCCGAGCTCGTTGGCGATGACCTCATCTTTCTTGGTCCAGTCAGCCTTGAGCATCACCACGCCCGCTTGGGTGAGCGCCTTGGCCACGTCATCCTGCGTGTAGACGCGCTTGTTGACCTGGCAGGTGGCACACCACCGCGCCGTGAAATCGACGTAGACGATCTTGCCGGCAGCGAGGGCCTTCGCCTGCTCCTCCGGAGACCAGGGCTGCCAGTCGCCCGCCGCCTTGGCCGGAGTGTTGGGCGTGGGTGCTGGCTTCGCGGGTGCTGCGCCTAAGACCGCCTTGATGTCGACGAACCCGCCATCGGCGGACCGCGTGGTAAAGATTAAGTCTCCCGAATCGAGCGTCTCGGTCGCGTCGGCTAATTCGATCACGATGGCATCGCCAACGAGCTTCTGCTTGGCGGTGGCCGTGGGTGAGACGAAGTTGCGGGTGGGGAACCAGGTCTTGGTCAGTTTCTCTCCAGCTGGCAGGGCAACCGTGAGCATCTTGCCGTCAGATGATGCGGTGGTCGACAAGCGAGGACGAAGGGCGGGGTAGAGCTTAGCGTCGTATTTATAAGCGACGTTGCCGGCGCCGACTTTGACGGTGAGTTCGACCTGCTTGTCGTGCGGCCAGCACCCGGTGTCGTCGCACTCGAGCCATTCGGCTTTGCCTTTGAAGGTCAGCGTGCCCTTCGCGTCACTGGGGACGGCGACTTCCATGAGGAGCAAGGTCTCATCCTCGTAGACGAAGTTCATCACGCCGGACTGGTCGATCAACTTGGGGCCGGGCCAGATGAAGGCGCCGACCTTCGTGCCGGAAAGTTCCTGCCATTCCACCGTCGGGGCCTGTCCGGCGTCGCCAGGGTTCTGCCAATAGATGTGGAAGTGAGGGTCACAACGGAAGCGCATCGCGATGAGCGCCTTTTCACCGGGGCGGATGTCGGGCGTCAGGTTGACTAAGTCGACCTTGGTGCGGACGGCGGCGCTCAGGTCACCGAGGAGGGCAAGCAGCGAGAACAGGCCGAGGGCAAGGAGTCTCATGGGCCTACCTTGGGCTTAAACCCAGCAGGATGCAAGGCGTCGGAGACGCCTTAGGAGACCAGGTGGCAGGGCAGCAGGGCCGCGTCGCTCATTCCATGGATGATCTTCTTGTCCGCGGGGCAGAACGTCGCAAGGATGCCGGAAAGCTCCACCGTATCGTTATCGACGAAGAAGTAGGGGCAGAGACGGACGCGTCCGTCGGCGGGAACCACCGAGCCGTCATCGGCGTAGACCGGGTGGGTCAGGCGCGAGGGCTTATGGTATTCCTGCATCACGTGGAAGGTCTCGTTCTCGGGGTTCAGCGCGTTCTCAATAGCCTCGAGCCATTCCTCGCGGGAGACGTCGCTGCCGAGCGTCACCGAGCGGGCGCCCCAGGCGGTCTCGTGAAAGCCGCTGGCCTTGATGATCAGGTTACGTTCCCGTTGGGAGGCCTCGGCGAGTTCCGTCCATTCGCGGATGGGGCGACCGGCAAAGCCAGGGGCGTGCAGGACGGCCGTCGGCGGGAGCTCCGTCTTCTCCATAATCCAGGTCTGCGGGATGATGCGAAAGAGGGCTTCATAATGATCCTCCGGGAGATTTTCTTTCCAAAACTCGGCGAGCTGAGGGTGGTGGAGCAGCGCGAGACCTAGCTTCTCTTCTTGGAAGGCTTTCATCGGCGGCGTCAGCGTGAGCGTGCCGGCTTCGACTGCGTTGAAAATACCGTCAGCGCCCTTAACGTTGGCGAGGTCGAACAGTTCGAAGAAACGGTAGAGGATATCGACCCGGCGCGGCGCTCCGTCGACGGGAATGTAGGAACCATCGCCCATCTGCATGATCTGGGCAGGCGCGATGACGTGCACGTCATGGCCGAGGGTGCGGAGCTTCTCGCCGAGCCACTCGAATTCCGGGCGATAGGTCGCGGCTTCGTCACTGACGACGATGGCGACGAGGGGGAATTTCTCCTTCGGGGTCAGGCGGGCAAGCGAGGCCATGAACCGATCGGGCATGCTGTGGGCGCCGATGACGCGTGGGAAGTCCTCGGCGTAGACCTCGTTGAGGTAGGCCGTGAGGCCGACGCCACCAGGGACGCTGTCGAGTTCGGTCATCGTGAAGTCGCCTTCAGTGATGAGCAGGTCCGGGCGTAGAACGACCGGGCACTGGCCTTTGACGGCGCGGTGGCGGCCGTGCGCGATGAGGCCGGCGGGCTTGTAGCGGTCCAGGTATTCGGCAACCCAGGGCGCGTAGACCTCGCGGTTGCGGAGGATCTTCTTGTTGGTGAAGGAGCGGACGTAGAGGCGTTCGAGTGCGCGATGGTAGCTCAGGCAGGCCGAGCCGATTCGCTTCAGGTCGCGTAGCTGCGCCTCGGTGATGGGCCAAGGCTCCGGCGAAAGCTTCCAGATCTTCTCCGCAAAGAGCGGGGTATCGAGGAGCTTCTGACGGAGGATGTCCCGGGTGGGCATGGGGGCGGAGGACTTAGTCCTCGATCTTGATGTCCTTATTGCGGGTGCGCGGGCCGCCGGCGCGGAGCCAGCCGTTGATGAACGCGTCGATGTCGCCGTCCATGACTGCCTGAATGTTGCCCGTCTCGACTCCCGTGCGGAGATCCTTCACCATCTGGTAAGGTTGGAAGACGTAGGAGCGGATCTGGTTACCCCAGCCGATGTCGCCCTTTTCGCCGTAATATTTTTCCATCTCCGCACGCTTGTCGTCGATAGTCTTTTCGTAGATGCGAGCGCGCAGGATCTTCATTGCGAGGGCGCGGTTCTTGACCTGGGAGCGTTCGCGCTGGCAGGCCACGACGATGCCCGTCGGGATGTGCGTCAGTCGGACCGCGGATTCGGTCTTATTGACGTGCTGGCCGCCCTTGCCGCTGGAACGGTAGACGTCGACACGCAGGTCGGCTTCGTTGACCTCGACGTCGATGTCATCGTCGATTTCCGCGACGACGTCGACGGAGGCGAAGGACGTGTGGCGACGGGCGTTGGCGTCGAAAGGTGAGATACGGACAAGGCGATGGACGCCGCGCTCGGCCTTGACGTAGCCGTAGGCGTTCGGTCCCTCGAGGCGGAAGGTGGCTTGGCTGATGCCCGCGCCTTCGCCCTCGGCGATGTCTTCGACTTCGATCTTAAAACCGCGACGTTCAGCCCAGCGGGTATACATGCGGTAGAGCAGGTCAGCCCAGTCATTGGATTCCGTGCCGCCGGCGCCGGCCTTGACGGTGACGATAGCATTGGAGCGGTCGTGCAGGCCGGAGAGGAAGGAGGCGATCTCGAGCTCGGAGACGGCGGCGAGCAGGTCGGTACCGAGCTTGCGGAGTTCCTCGACCTCGGCGTCGGCCGTGCCATCCGGCGATTCCGTGATTAGTTCGGCGAGGGTCTTGGCGTCTTCGATCTGGCGCCGAAAGGCGACCTGGGGGGCGACGATGACCTTATGGCCGTTACACTCCGAGATGACCTTCTGGGCGGCCTTCTGGCTGTCCCAGAAGTTCTGGGCGGTCATGAGCTCTTCGAGTTTCGCAATGGCGGCTTGCTTGCCCGCGACGTCGAGGAACTTCCAGAGGTAGCCGGCGCGGCGTTCGACTTCGTCGAGACTGGCTCGGATTTCGGGCGGAATATACATCGGAAAGCGGAAGGAAGGGGGAGGGGCTCTCCTTGGTTGGAGGGCGAAGGTTGGGAATACCTAGTCCATCCTTTGTTTTCAATGTCAGAGTGGGGCAGGGCGGGCTCTCATTTGCCCGGGCACGGACTGGTCGCACTTGCACCCCGTCGAGGCTGGGGCATACATCCAGCCCATGTCGTATCTTGAAGGCCTGAGTTTCGCCCAGATTGCTGGCCCCTTGCCTGAGCGCCGGGTCCTTGCCAACGGACTCGAGGTAATTTACTCCCATCGGCCCGGCATCGGGCTGTGTACCGTGCAGGCCTGGGTCCGCACGGGCAGCATCCATGAGGGGCGTTGGGAAGGCTCGGGGATCTCGCATTACCTCGAGCACATGGTCTTTAAGGGTACCGGTCGCTTCACGAACCGTGAGCTCACCGACGCCATCCATCGCAGCGGGGGTTCCTCTAATGCCTACACGACGTTCGACCGGACGGTTTACTACGTCGACGCGCCGCAGGAAGGTTTTGAAACGGCGATGGAAGCCATCGCCGACATGGTCTTCGATCCGCTCATCACGGATGCCGATGCGAAGATGGAACGTGAAGTCATCCTGCGCGAGATCGCGATGTGCGACGACGAGCATGATCAGATGCTGGCCAAGTCCGTCTTGGAAGAGGCGGTACGTTCCCATCCTTTACGCCAACCAGTGATTGGCCATCGCGACCTCTTCGTGCGCATTACCCCAGAAGATCTGCGGGCCTATCACTCCAGCCGCTATGTCCCGACGAACGTCGTCTTGGCCCTGGGAGGCAGCATGCCTCCGGAGGAAGTTTTTGCCTCCGCCGAACGATGGTTCGGTCGTTTCGCTCGCCGACCCCTCATCGATATCGCTGCACACCAAGAACCGCCCCAGGGCGGGGTCCGACGAGCCGATCTTATCCGCGAGGTCAATACCTCCAAGGGCGTCGCCTGCTGGCACATCCCTGGATATTTCGACGAAGGTCGCCTCGCCACGGACCTTTTCCTGGGTGTCCTCGGCGCGGGTAACAGTTCCTTGCTTTGGAGCGAGCTCCGCGAGAAGCGTAAGCTCATCCACGGTATCGACGCCTCTGGCTTCGGTATCCGCGATCTAGGCCTCGCCTGGTGCAGTTGGACGGGTGAAGCCGGCACGTCCGCCCCTGCGGTGGAACAGGCAATCGCTGAAGTCGTCGACGGCCTCCTGCAGAAAGGCGTCACGCCGGCCCAGTTTGAGAAGGTGCGTCGCCAGTCGGTCGTCGGCATGGTCAACGGCCAGAAGAACATCCACGGGCTGACCAGCCGCGTCGCCCATGCGGCTACTATCGGCCATGATATTTCCTGGCCGCAGCGCGGCGTGGAGCATCTCGCCAAGCTGGGCGCCGAGGACCTCACCCGCGAGGCCCGCAAGTGGCTTCGCCCGGACAACGTCACTTTCGGCACCATGCGTGGGGGCAGGGCAGATGCGTCGGCGGCCAGCGCCACGCCAACCGCCACACCGGACCGCTTCGAGACCTTCACCTTGGACAACGGCGTACGCGTCGTCCTCCAGCACGACGCCACCATCCCCAAGGCGGGCGTCGGCGTCTTCCTCGCCGGTGGCCTCGCTTACGAAGCGCCCGACAAGCGTGGCACCACCGGCCTGCTTGGAACCATGTTTGCCCGCGATAACGTGCATCGGACCAAGGAAGAGGTGGCTCACCTCGTCGACAGCATCGGCGCGACCTTCGCCGACCATGGTTCACAGGTCTCCTGCGGTCTCTGGGGTGAGGCCCTTAGCTCGGATTTCGAAAAGATCTCCGAACTCATCGCCGACGGTATCCTCGGTCCGAAGATCCTGCCGGAGACTTTCGCCTTGGAGCGTGCCGCCATCATCACTGCTTGCCGCGAAGCTGAAGACGACATCGTCGAGAAGGCCAGACTACAGCTCCAGCGCCAGTATTTCGGTGGGCATCCACTCGCGATTGACGCCTGCGGTACGCCGGAAACTTTAGCGAAGATTCAGCCGTCAGATTTGTCCGCGTTGCACCAGTCCCTGGTCGTCGCCGACAATATCGTCGTCGGTGTCAGTGGGGCCTTTGATCGCCCGACGGTCATGGAGTTCGTCAACCGCCGTTTCGGCTCCTTGCCGAAGCTTTCGCTGAGCCGCTGCGGCCTGCCCAAGCATGTGCCGTCTAAGGCTACCAAGGCCCTCGAGCGGGCTCAGGGTGAACAGGCCGTCGTCGCCATCGCTTTCCCTCATTGTGGTTTCGGCCCGGATGAGGTCGTCGCGGCGAACGTAACCGAAGAACTCCTCAGCGGCATGGCCAGCGGGTTGTTCCGCCGGGTGCGCGAAGAGAAGGGCATGGCCTATTTCGTCGGCGCTACGCGGGTCGAAGTCGTCGACCAAGGTATGTTCTACCTTTATGCCGGCACCGCACCTGCCTCGGCCCAAGAGGTCGCGAAAGAGATGCGCCTCGAGCTTGATCGTCTCCGCAAGGGTAAGTTCGCCCCGAACGAGATTGAGGATGCCAAGCGCCGCATGCGCGTTTCCCGTCGTCAGGGCCGGCAGTCCGCCGGCGCCCGCATGCAGGGGGCGCTCGTGCGCGAGGTGGCTGGCCTAGGGGCTAATTTCGATGCCGAGTGGGAACGTCGTATGAGCCTGACCGATGAAGTCGCCGTGCAGGGATTCGCCCAGCGCTACCTCGACGCCCAATTCGAGCAAGAGCTCATCGTCCTCCCGAAGGAGTGATTAGGCGTCCTCGAAGTGCCGCTTCGCGAACCAGGCCGAAAGGATGCCCGGGATCGCGAGGCTGAGTGCGAACAGGAAGTATTGGGCGTAGCCGAGACGCTCGGCCAGGTGGCCGGCCCAGAGTCCGGGTAGGTAATTGGCGAGTAGTGCGAAAGTAGAGAGCGCGGCGTAGCGCACGGCGGCCCCAGGGCCAGACGCCAGTTTCATCATCGCCAGGATCAGTGCGCAGAGGCCGGCACCGTAAACGATGTATTCCACGATGAAGACACTGCCGATGACCCAAAGATTGTGGCTCCCATCATACGCCAGCCAGGCGAACGCCACCAATGGTAGGTGCATCGTGACTCCGAGCGGCAGGAGCGCTCGGGCCAAGCCGAGCCTAGCCACGACGAGCGAGCCGATGACGCCGCCGAGCGCCAAACCGCCGACGGCCGACATCATGCGGAGTACCGCATAGGTTTCGTTGCTAAGGCCTAAGCCACCGGCCGTATTCTTCGTGGCGAAGACCGGGATGATCCGGGCCATATGTACTTCGCTCGCCCGATAGAACAAGATGAGGGCGAGGACGGCGATGAGCCGCCTGTCGGTGAGCAGCGTGCGCAGCCCGGCCAGCATCTCCCGAAAGCGCTCCGGAATCGTACTCGTATCCGCGGCGGTCTTTGGCTCCGCCGCGAGTCCCCAAGCGTTGGCCACTAAGGTCAGCAGGGCTAGGATGCCGGCGATCGCCAGCGCCCACGACCACGCATCAGCCGTCTGCGGCCCGTAGTCCATGATGCGACCCACGAGCCAGATGAGTCCGGGGCCAGCGAGCACCACGCCGACCTTCGTCGCGACGTTGAGGATGCCAGAGTGCGTCGCTCGGCTCTTGTCGTCGAGGGAGGCAACGAAGTAACCATCGAGGGCGAAGTCATGGGCGGCCGCGAAGAGCGAGAGCAGGATGAGACAACCGATAATCGGGGTGGTTGAGAATTGGTCGGCGCCCACGTAGTAGGCGAGCACGCCAAGCAGGGCGGCGATACCCAGTTCGGCCGCGAGGATGAAGCGCCGCGGGTTAAAGCCAGCGACGAGGGGGGATAGGAGTATCTTGCAGCCAACAATTAACCCGAAGACCGCCACGGCTTGCGTGATCTGGGAGTCAGCGTAGCCCAGGTCCTTGAGCGCCACCGGCAGGGCTTCATCACGGACCGCCGCAGGAATAGATTGGAACAGGTAGGCCGCGAAGACCCAGAGCCAGGCGCGGCGGGGGATCGTCGCAGGCTCTTTCATCGCTTAGGCGCCTTCGCCGAGCTGAGCGCGGCCGAAGTGATCGACCGAGCGGAGCAGGCCGTCGACAAATTTGGCGACGGTGATGTTCAGGCCGAGTAGTTCGGAGTCCGTTAGGTTCAGCATTTCGCCTGGCTTAAAGGTGCGAGTGGTGTCCGTTAGGCGAGCGACCATCTTGGGCTTATTCTCATCGGTGAGGCCATGGCGCGTGACACCCGGCGGAAGTTCGGGGGCGGCTTCTGGAGTCTTTTCAGGTTCGGCCGGAGCTTCGAAATCCTGCATCGCTTTGAATTCGAGGGTCAGGGAACCGTCTGGGGTGATGTCGTCGTTGGTGACGAGACCACCGCGGACGAGTACGCGCAGGGCGGCGGCGAGGCTAAAGACTCCGTCTTCCAGGTCGCAGACGATACCGAAATTCTCTTCGAGGGCCGTGAAGCGGTCCTGTAGGGTCATTTTTTGGAAGGCGTTCTGTTTATCCGAAATGATCTTCTCGATGAGCGGGTCGCGGCGCTGGTTTTTGCCTTGTTCGCGGATGAAGAGGCACAGCAGGTGGCACTGCACCATCGATTCTGAGGAAAGCGTCAGCAGGTCATTGACCGTCGTGCGCATCATCAGGCCGCGGGCATAGGCGAGCATCTGTTCCGGAGGCAGGTGGGCCTGCGGGACTGGCATGACGCGCGAGACCGAGGAGAAGTGTTCGTAGGCCTTGGGGTCGGCCGTGTGCAGTCCGGCAATGCTGAACGCGAGCATATCATGCTGGCGTTGGAGGGCCGTGAAGAACGTGCGGCTGATGTTCTGGAGCGAGAGGACGTTCTCGCCGTTGCCGGGCGGGGGCTGCGACATGGGGATTAGCTGGTCGGATTGGAACCCTTGTCCTTGGCGTGGCGAGCCCTTTTGCGGGAGAGGAAGCCGTCGGCGCGAGGTTGGGGGGTAGAGGCGAACCAGGCGATGGCCAAGGGTGCGATCTCGGAAAGGGACAAGCCGGGCTGGCTGACGAGTCCCGGGAAGCGGTAGCAATGTTCGACGCGCGGCTGGATGTCAGGGTCGAGCTTGCCGCCCGGGATGAGCAGGGCGAGGTGACGGCCGGGGACGCGCACCGGCACGGCGAGGTCGATTTTTCGGCCAATCTCAGGTGAGAGCGCCACCACGCAGCATCGGTCTTCAACGAGCTTCAGAAGCCCGCCGAGGGCGGCGGCGCGCATGAGACGCAGCTGTTCCATGGCGCCACGTGAGAGATTCCAAGCTTCCGGATGAAAGGATAGTTTCTCGGTGCCGCCGGAGAGCAGGAGGCGCTTCAGGCCAAAGGCAGCCATGGAGCGGGCGATTGCGGCGAGGTCGGCTGCGTCGGTGACGCCGTCGGCGATGACGATGCTTTCGCGGGACTCGCGCCACTCGGCGAAGTCGGAGATGCGGGCTAGCCCGAAGTCTGGGCGCATGGTGAGGGCACAAACGTCGTCGCAGGGACCTTCGGCCGTCTGAGCGAGCTCGATCGGACCGACGATGCGGGTCTTGACGCCGAGTTCGGCGAAGGCGGCGTCGTATTCAGCGAGGTTGGGTGCGAACGCAGCGGTAGCGACGACCTCACGTAACGCCTTAGGATGGTGCTTGAGGCAGGCGAGCAGCGCGGCGATGCCCCGGATGACCAGGCGGTTGGGATGGGGGTCGTTGGTATTCACAAAATGCGTCCTTCGTCGAAGTCGATCATGTCTGCGAAGGAGATCACGTCGGTGCGTTGTTCGGCGCCCATCTTTCGCTTGGCGCTGTCGAGGGCTTCGCGGCCCATCTCGCTCATGCCTTTCTGGACCAGTTCGCGGTTCCAGACTGCCACGCGGAGGTCAGCGGGGAAAAGTGCTTTGAGCCTAATATCGAGTTCGGCTTCGGTCTGCGTCTCGCGGACGCAGGCGATGACCAGTTCAGGGTCCACGCCGAGGTGGAGGCAGAGAAAGCGATCAAAGCCCTTACAGAAATTACGCTGATAAGATTTTGGCAGTTCGCCTTTCAGGTGCTTGCGAATCTTGGCGAGGAACCGAGCCAGGTGGAGTAGGCCGGTCGCGGGGTGCGGGATGTAGGCCGAGGGAAGATCGTAGCAGATTTCACCGGTGGCTTCGGAAAAGCCGTCAGGGCGAGGGTCGGAAGGTTTGGTCATTTCGACGAGGAAGCGGCGGGCAGGAGCTTGGCAATCTGCGCCGAGACAGCGGCAAGGTTCGCCGATTGGGCCTTTTCGAATTCGTTCGGAGTACGCTCCTTGAGCGGACGGGATTGTGAAAGGGTCTTGGCGGCCACGAGGCTACCGTCGGACTTCTCTAGGCGGAACGTAACCTGCAGGGTGGCCGTATCCGTATTCGGCGCCGTGCCAGGGATGGAGAAAATCGAACGCTCTGGGCCGGCGGGAGTAAAGACCTCCATTTTGTCGACGGTCAGCAGTAGCACCAGGTGCTCCTCGGCCGGCGACTGCGTGGAAGAGGGTAATCCGGTGAGCGAGGTGAGGTGGCGGCCGACGGCTTCGGGGATAGCGCGGTCGAGTGGCGCAATCCAGCGGTGGGCATCTTCGATGCGCACCCATCCGGTGTCATCGATCAGCACGACGTTCGGGCGGCGGAGGGCCGACGGGATGATGGCTCGTGGGACGAACAGAATCGGGGTGGAGCGCGTCGTGATGGCGGCCGGCGAGGCGAGCTGGTGGAAGGTGACGGCTTCACTCTTCTTATCGAAGATGATGCAGCCGGTCAGGAGCGCGGACAGGCCAAGCAGTAGGGCGCGGGACATCATTTAGCGGCCTGCTCCTCCTTGGGCTTCGCATCTTGGGTGGGCGATTTGCTGCGACCCTGGATGATGGTCTCTGGGTTGCGTTCGATGAAGTCAGCGAGCGAGCGGATTGCCTGGGCGGCTTCCGAGACATCGGCCAGAGCTTGGTCGAGGTCGCGGCGGGCCGGTGAGCCTGGCTTGGTGAGCGTGCGGAGGTTATCAGAGGTCTCGTTGAGTCGCTCGAGGGCCTTACGGCCGGCCGTCACCATCGCTTTAATGTCGTCGGTCACGGGGTCGACCTTGCCGCTCAGGCGTTTGACGAGGACGTCGATGCCTTGCATCGCGGCGGAGAAGTCGGTGACCGCCCGGGCGATGGCTGGGTCTCCAGTGATCTTCGAAATATTAGAGGAGGCTTGGACCAGGTTGCCGTTGATCTTCTCGAACTCGATCTGCGAAGCGCCTTTGTCGATACGGGTCAGAATCGAGTCAACCTTCTGGGTGATCGAGACGAAGTCGATCCGGCTGAGCTGATCGAGCGTCTGCGCGACGGCCTTGGTCAGCGCACCGAGGTTGGAAGGCTGCGTCGGGATCTCGGGGAGTTCGCCTTTCGGATCGTGTAACTTGTAGGCCGTGTCGGGAAGGTAATCTAGCTCCACGTAAAGCACGCCCGTGATGACTGACTGCTGCTGCAACTTGGCACGAAGTCCTTTCTCGATGGAGAGGCGTAAGCCTTGCTTTTGGAGTAGGGCCTGGTCGATACCGCGGCGGGTGAGCAGGTCGGGCGAGAATTCCATGACCACCGGGACGGAGTAGTCGGACGCCGCTTGACCCGACGTGCGCAGGAGCACCTGGCTGACCTTGCCGATGCTGACGCCGCGGAATTTGACCGGGGCGCCGATATCCAGACCACTGACCGAATCCTCGAAATATGCGATGGCCGTAGGCTTGGCGCCGGTGAAAGAGCCGGCCCCGAGCAGGACCACGGCGGCGATGATGAGCAAGATGCCTCCGACCACGAAGGCCCCGATAAGTGTCATGTTGGCGGATCTACGCATGGTCAGTCGAAACGAGCTTGGGTAAAGAAGGCGTGTACCTTCGGCGAATTGCCAGCCTGAAGGAAGCCCTTCGGAGGCCCGTAGCCCCCGATGGTGCCTGTGTCGGGGTCGAGATAAACGCAGAAGTCGGCGGTTCGCAGGATGCTCGGGATTTCATGGCTGACCAGAACGATGGTCGTGCCGTAGGCCTCGCGGAGGCGGAGAATGAGCTCGTCGAGCCGCCCCGAGCTCAGCGGGTCGAGGCCGGCGCTGGGTTCGTCGAGGAAGATGACGGCTGGATCGAGGGCCATGGCGCGGGCGATGCCGGCGCGCTTGGCCATGCCCCCGCTGATTTCCGAGGGGAGCTTATCCATGGCATCGGCTAGGCCGACGAGGGCCAATTTATACTCGGCAAGCTGGCGGATGTCCTTGCGGGGAGTCTTGAGGAATTCACGCATCGGCATCTCGATATTTTCGCGGAGGGTGAGCGAGGAGAACAAGGCGGCACCTTGGAAAAGGAAGCCGCTCTGACGGAGGATATCCTCGCGCTCTTGTCCATTTGCCGCGGCGAGGTCGACACCCATGAGCGTGGTCTTACCGCCGAGCGGTTCATCCAGTCCGCCGAGGGCACGCATGAGCGTGCTCTTACCGCAACCGCTGGGCCCGACGATGGCGAGAATCTTACCCGGCGCGAGGGATAGGTTGAGATGATCCATGATCACGGTCTTGCCGTGGCCGATTGCCAGATCCGTGCAGGTAAGGATGTCGGGGGTTTCGCTCACAGGTCGAACAGGTTGAAGATTACTGCGAAGATTGCATCGAAGATTACGATGAAGGTGATGCCCAGTACAGCGGCGGAGGTGGCGGCTTCCCCGACGCCGAGAGCGGAGCGTTTGGCGACCGAGCCGCGATAACAACCCGCCCAAGCGGCGATGAAGCCGAAGGCGATGGACTTGATAAAGCCGACCATGAAACTCTTGAAGGAGATGGCGCGGATGGCCTGCGTCAGGTATTGCTCGATGCTGAGGTCGCCGGCGCAGGCGACGACCATACCTCCGAAGATACCGATGAAGGTGGCGAAGACGGCGAGGAGTGGCACCATCAGCGTGACGGCCAAGATACGGGGCAGGGCAAGGTACTCGATGGGGTTGATACCCAAGGCGCGGAGAGCGTCGGTCTCCTGGCTGACGTTCATGCTGCCGAGCTGCGAAGCGTAGGCCGTCGAAGTGCGTCCGCATGCAATGATACCGGTCATCAACGCACCCATCTCACGGGTCATGGCGAGGGAGACGAGGTTGGCGACGTAGACCGTCGCACCGACTTGGCGGAGCTGGATGAGGCCGACGTAGGCCATGATGAGCCCGGTCAGAAAACCCAGAAGGGCCACGATAGGGAGAGCATCGACGCCCGCGGTCTGCAGCTGGAGCGTGAAATCTCCCCAATTCACCTTGGCCCGCCCGACGAGCATCCTGAGGAAGCCTAAGGCGGTGTGGCCGATATGCTCAAAGGCGCGGGCCCAAGAGCCGCCGCTTTCGACGCCCCAATTCCCAAAAGTCTCGAGTAACCCCGCGTGGTCAGATTGGGCGTGGTCGGATGAGGCCTTTTCGGCCATCTGCACGAGAGATTGGAGACGGACGGGCAGGGTGGAAATATCCAGCTGACGGACATTCTTGAAGTTGGCGTAAAGCCACGCCGGGAGCGACGAGTCGAAGTCGGTGAGCCCTTCGGCCACGACCTTGGCTCGATCTCCCTTGATGACGATCGCCGGGAGCGGCTGATTCAGCTCCCAGACGCCGCCGATGGTGACCAAGGCGGTGCCATCGGCCAGGACTTCCGTCCGGGCAAAAGGTAAGCCTGTGGGAGCATGGGACATCCTGACTGTCAAATACTTGGGCGAGCCGATGTTCACAAGTCAGAAAGGCGTGGACGCCCCCTTGTAGATGCCCTTTGCTGATGTTTCCGAAATGTCGACTTCACGTCTCATGGCCATTGCCTTGGCTGCCGCTGCCGCCCAAGCCGCCGAAGTCCCCGCTCCGGCGACTCCAAGGTCCGTCTGGGTCGTCTCGCTCACCGAAGAGAACGATAAGTTCACCCCGCAGAACAAGGATCGTTACTACACTCAAGGTCTGAAAATCGCCATCAATCGTGGCGATCATACCTTCTTCTCGCTCACGCAGGAGATCAATACGCCGTCTGATACGACGAACCCGAATCCTTCGCTCGACGACATGCCTTATTCGGGCGCCCTTTATCTCGGATGGGGTCATGGCGCCGTCTTGGATCGAGGCGGCCGCCGGGACTGCATGTTTTCGGTCGAGGCTAAGCTCGGCGTGATCGGACCTTCGGCGGGTGGTGCGACGATTCAGAATAAATTCCACGACCTCATTGGCACGCCGCAGTCCTCTGGCTGGGGTACGCAATTACCCGACGAGTTATTGATCAATGTGGATGGAGAGTTTCGCCGTCGCTTCGACCTAGATTCGTCCGGCCGTGGTTATCGTGACCTGATTGCCCGAGGCGTTGTCGAGCTAGGCACCGTGCGCACCGCGGTGGTCCTGGGGGGCCAATTACGATGGGGTATCAATCTAGACAAATCGTGGGGCCATTCCTTTATCCGCCACTCGAATGGTTATGACCCCATCGATGCGCTGAAGACCCCGGAATCACGCCCGAACTTCTCCTACTGGGCTTTTGTCGATTCTCAGGTCGAGGTCGTCGTTCGTAATTATGCGACCGACGGCACCAACTTCCGCGAATCCCGTGGCGTCACTCGTTCGCCCATCGTCCTGCAGTGCGCAGTCGGAACCACCTTCCAAGTCTACTCCTGCTCCGCGACTTATTTCATCGCGGCGCGGACGAAGGAATTTGAGACGCAGGACGGCATCCATTTCTTCGGCGGTCTCAAGGGCCAATTCCTTTTTTAAATATGTCTGCCATTGCCGTTGTCGACGTAGGCTCCAATTCCATCAAGGTCGCCGTGGTGGACGATCAGGATCGGCGCGAGCTCGGTCGTTTGACTGAATCCGTTCGGCTGCAGCAAGAAGTCAATCCGGGCGATCCGCTGACCGCGGAGTCTCAGGCCGCCGCCGCCGCTGCGATCGGCCGCCTGCTCGATTTTGCCCGCACCAAGGGGGCCACGCGTTTCACCGTGCTCGGTACGAGCGCTGTCCGGGAGTGCTCAAATCGCCAGGTCTTCGCTGAAACCGTGCGGGCGGTCACCGGCGTACCCCTCACGATTGTCTCTGGCGAGGTCGAAGCCCGCCTGGCTGGCTCGGGTGTAAGGACCGATCCGGCTTACAAGGCCTATGCCAATATCATGGCCTTCGATCTCGGCGGCGGCAGCCTTGAGGTTACCGCCATTCGCGGACAGCATTACGTGTTGGCCCGTAGTTTTCCTTTGGGCTCGGTCCGCATGACCAACGGCTATCTGCGGGGCGGAGCGGGTGTGGTTGACGAACTCGATCAGGCCTCGATTCGCGCCCATCTCATGGGTGTCCTTCAGTCAGTCATTCCGGCCAATGCAGCCGAAAACTATCTCATTATCGGGGCTGGCGGTGCCTTCGCGGCCGTCGCCCTGCATCTCGAGGCCATCGGTGAGCCTCCAGTCGGCGGCCGTCTGCCCGTCCTGCGTATTCGTGAGCTGCGTGACCGCATGTGCGCACTCGATCTCGACGGACGTCGCAAGATTCCGGGAATCCCGGCGGACCGCGCCGACATCATGCCGGCGGCTTTGATCACCCTTTGCGTGCTCGCCGACCTGACGGGGGCGGAATCCTTCCATCTTTCGCACTATGGCGTTCGACATGGCATGATTGAGCTGCTCCTTGGTCCGTCAGGAGAGCATCTCTTAACATGATTCGCACCTGCATCTTTTTCTTGTCCGTGGTCGGACTTTCCGCCGCCCCCGAAACCGGTAAGGTCATCTCGGTCTCCCCCGATGGTTGGGCGAACATTGTGCACGCCAAGGGTGAGACGGTCTTTCTTCGTCGTTTCTCCGAAGGTGACCGCAAGGTGGGCTGGGTTGGCCGGACCGTGCGCTACGATGTAGTGACCGAAGCCACCGAGACACAGGCGCGTGGAGTCGTCTCCGCCGACGCCGAGGAGTTGCGGCTGGTCGCCGAAGTCACGGATACGTTACGCCGCGAGACGGTCGATAAGGGGCGCATGGTCTCGCGTATGCCGAACGAGCTCATGCCCAATATGGCACTCTGGGATCAGTCTGGCCGTCTGGTCATGAAGAAGGATTTCCTCGGTCACCCCCTCGCGTTGAACTTTGTCTTCACCAGCTGCCGGGTCGCCCGCATGTGTCCCGCTTCCACCAGTTGCATGAAGCAGCTCGGCGATGCGCTGGCCAAACTACCCGGCGCCGCCAATGTCCGCCTACTCACCATCACCTTCGACCCCGAGACGGATAGCCCGGGCGTCTTGCGCACTTATGCCGACGGTTATGGCATCGACCATGAACGTCACCGCTTCCTCACCGGTGATACCGGCCAGATCAAGGACCTCATGCGCCATTACGGCATCCAGACGCTGCGAGATGACGGTACCATCGTGCATAATGCTGCCCTAATCGTGATCAGTCCCGAAGGTCGCATTGCCTATCGTAGCGAAGGGGCTTCCTTTGACGCCGAAGACGTCGCCGCCCGTTTGCTTAAACTTTCCGGTACCGCCGGCACGAAGTCCCGATGACATCTCAGCGACAGATCCTGCTCATTAGCGCCCTAGCCATTGTGGGCTTCTTCGGATTGCGGGCCTTGCCGGACACCCAGTGCGCTTTTCTCCATGCCGACCATCAGCCAGTCATTGTCGATGGCATCGAGTTCTGTGGGCTCAATGAGGAGGCCAATTTCTATTCGCCCAAGGCGTTGCGCTTCCCGGTCGAATTGAAGGTCGCGCTCTCTCCTGACGGCGCCAAGGGCGAAATCCAGCTCCTCAAGGACGATGGTCATCCGTACTACGCGCATGAGGTCGCCATATCACATACTCAGAAGATTCACCTCCATCTCCGTCAGGTCGGTGGAAATCGAGACTACGCCCACCTTCATCCCGTGCCGGGTGCCGACGGCTTCTGGCGTTTCGACCTGCCCGCGAAACTTCGGGGTTCCGATTTGGAGGTCTATGTCGATTTTTCGGATGTCCGTACCTCCCGCGTGATGCTCGCGCAGACCGAGGTCAAGGCCCCCCCGATGTCTTTCGACGCCTTCGTGGTGCCGCCGCGTAATATTATCCTCTCGATGGAGGCTTCTTCGACGAAGGCCGATACCTCGGCCGCCTTGCGCATCAAGCTATCTGGTCCCGAAGGCAAGCCGCTCAAGCTTAAGCCAATCATGGGCGCGCTGGGCCACGTGGTCGTCTTCTCCGCGGATCACCGACTGGCCGGCTACGCACACATGCATCCCACGCTCGAGGGCGACGAGTATGCGCCGAACCCGACGCTTTCTTTTCATCTCCGTCTCCCGCCACCCGGCACCTATGACGTCTGGCTGAATCTCAACGACGGCCAGGAGGAACTCCTGCGCACGACGTTGGTCGTCACGCCTTGAGTCGGCGGAAGGCGGCGATCGTCTCGGCAAGTCCGGCGCTGACGGTGGACTGCGGCTTCCATCCGGCGGACAGCAGTCGTTCAGTTGAAGCCACCGAATGACGTACATCGCCGGCACGGAGCGGTAGGTGTTCGATCACGGACTTCGAGCTGGTGAGCCGGATAATCTCTTGGGCGAGTGCGAGGATTGATTGGCTCTGGCCATAACCGACGTTGTAAGTGCCGGACATATCCTTCGACTCACCCGTATAGGCCAGCGCCCCGATGATATCGGTCACGTGGATGAAGTCGCGGGTCTGACTGCCGTCGCCATGAATGCCGATTTTTTCATTGCGGAGCGCCTTGGCGATGAAGATGGGCACGGCGGCGGCGTAGGCCGAACGAGGATCTTGGCGCGGGCCGAAGACGTTGAAGAAGCGCAGACTCGCGGTGCCGAGGCCATGCGTAAAGCGGTATTGTTCGAGCAACTTTTCCCCTGCGAGCTTGGTCTCGGCGTAGGGTGATTTCGGCTCCGGTGGCATCGACTCAAGCTTAGGCACCGTCGGATTATCGCCATAGATAGCGGCGGAGGAAGCCAGGACGACCTTACGGGCGCCGGCAGCGAGGGCGGCATCCAGCACTCGGCGGGTCCCCTCGGTGTTCAGTTGGGCGCACTCAGCGGGCTTGGCGACAGACTCGGGTACGGAGATCATCGCGGCGAGATGATAGACCTCCTCGGCACCCGCAATGGCCTGCTTGAGGGTGACGTCATCCAGGATGGAGCCTTGAAGAAAACGGCAACGGACGCCCTCGAGGTTGCGCGCATAGCCGCTGCGCAGGTCGTCGAGCACCGTGACTTCGGCTTGCTCGGCAAAATAGCTTACCAGGTGTGAGCCGATGAAGCCCGCGCCGCCGGTGATGAGGATGCGCTTACTCATGCGCGGGCGACCAGCGCTTGCATAGCGGGGAGCTGAGCTTCGATGGATTCGACGAGTTTGAACTGCGTGCGGGCTCGCTCGAGATTGTGGGTTGGGCGCTTAATCTTGAAGTAGGTATCGCCCTCCAGCCAATCCGTGAGGAAGCGTAGGCCGATCTCGAAGGTGATGAGCTTGCCCGCGAAAGGCAGGAGCTCCTTTTCCTTGGGTGTCAGGAAGCCGCCAGCGGATTCAAGGTAGCCTTTGATCAAGGCTTCGAACATCGGAAACTGCATCCTAACCTTGGCGAGATCAGTCTCATCCTCGGCCGCCGGTGAAGTCGAGGTGCGTACGAGGTCTCCAAAATCATAGAGCACGGAGCCGGGCATCACCGTGTCGAGGTCGATGACGCAGACCCCTTCCTGGGTGATGTCGTCCAAGAGGACGTTGTTCAGCTTTGTGTCGTTGTGCGTCACGCGTTCAGGCAGAGTGCCGTCACGGAGGGCATCGACGACGATGCTGACTTCATGGGCACGGGCCAAGGCAAAGGCGATCTCGGGTACGGAGGCCGCAGCCCGTCCCTGGCTATCCTTGGCCAAGGCCTGCTGGAAGCGAGCGAAGCGGGACGGAGTGTGATGGAAATCCGGGATGGTCTCGTGGAGACGGCCGCCCGGAAGGTCGGCGAGGAGTGACTGGAAGGCACCGAAGGACTTTGCGGCAGCGTAAGCTTGTTCCGGTGAACGCACGACATCATGCCCCGTGGCGCCTTCGATAAAGTGGTAGCATCGCCAGCGATTACCAGCGGCGTCGATGTGCCAAGCCTTGCCTTCGAGGGTCGGGATGAGTCGGAGAGTACGACGATCAGCGTTCGGTTCACCCGCCTCTTTTAGCTTGGAGTAAGCATGGGCACAGACGCGTTCCACGTTCTCCATCAGCTCGTCGGGACGACGGAAGACGTTATGGTTGATGCGCTGAAGTACGAAGCGACTCGGGCCGCTCGTGGGCTTCACGTCCACCTTGTAGGTATCGTTGATATGGCCGCTGCCGTAGGGGGATGCCGATACGATCTCGCCGGCGAGCGCGAATTCACCGGCGATGGCGAGGGCATCATGTCCTGCGGCGGTGGTCATTATTACGCCCAGAGGGAAGGGGGGTAGGCGCCGCTACTGACCTGCTGGGCGATGCTGGCCTGGACGACGGGCTTGTCTTCGCGATAGGTGACGCCGAACCAAGTCGAATCGGAGCGTAGCACCTGACAGGTCGCCTGGCTGCTGCGAATAATACTACCGACGGACATCGGGATGTAGGCCTCGCTTTTCATTTCGGCGCCTTTGGCGGCGAGGAAGGCGCGAAAGTCGGCTTCGAGTTGCGGGAAGATTGCGGGAGTAAAGCCCCACATATTCATGGAGACAGGTTCTTCACCAGAGAGTGCCACGACCTTACCATCGTCTCCGCGATGTTCGGCTCCGTGAGTGAGTTTGGCGATCTTCGTCAGCTCTTGGATATCGGTCAAATTGCCGACGGCATCGGTTTGGCAGACGCCGCGGGCGACCGTACCATGTTCGGAGAGAGTATTTTTGAGCGTGAAGCCTACCATGGCGTAGGCGGTGGACTCATTCGAGAGGGCGGCGAGGTAGCGGCCTAGTTTCGCGTAGGAATCTCGGCCATAGAAGTCGTCGGCATTGATTACCGCGAAGGGCGCGGTCACGGCATCACGTGCGCAGAGGATTGCATGGGTGGTGCCCCAAGGCTTTTCACGTCCGGTCGGGACCGAGAAGCCAGCGGGCAGTTGATCGATGGTCTGGAAGGCGAAACCGACATCGATTCGACCAGTGAACTTTGCCGCAATGCGTTCGCGAAAGTCTTTCTCGAAGTCAGGGCGGATGATGAAGACCACCTTCCCGAAGCCGGCCCGGATGGCGTCGAACACGGAGTAGTCCAGGATGGTCTCGCCGGAGGGCCCCATCGGGTCGATTTGCTTGAGTCCGCCGTAGCGGCTACCCATGCCGGCGGCGAGAACGAGAAGGGTGGGCTTCATATCAGAGAGATTTGCGGATGCGCGTGGTGACGTCGGCTTTCAGCCGATCGATAAATCCAACCGTGAAAGCAACGGGGTCAAGGGAGTCATCCAGGACGAGTGGAGTGAGGTCCATTGCCCACTGCATCGCCGATTCTTGGTCGGTGGAGTGGGCGTTGCTGAACGTCGCGTTGGCCGTGCGGCGGCCGAGGACGGCGAGGTCGTAGCGCTTGCCGCCGGCAATCTGCGTGGCGAACACTTCGTTAAGGGCTTGGGCGAGTTCTGGGCGGGCGGAGATGGGCATGGCTGTCTTTTCGCTATCAACGAGCCAATCGAGGTCGCGCCACACTTCGCAGCCGTAGACCATCTTCGGGCGTTCGGCTTTGGGCATCTGGCGTATGGCCTCGATGCTGCGCAGCGTGCAACCGACGTGGGTGTCGTGCTTATCGGCGAGGTTGTGCAGGTAGATTACTTCAGGTCGGCTCGCTTCGAGGATGCGGCGAAGGTCGTCGCGGACGGCGGAATGCTGGGCGTCGCGGACGGCGGCGCTGCCAAAGCCCAACTGGGCGATGAAGGAATATTGGCCGACGACAGCGGCGGCTTCCTGCTCGCGAATGCGTTCGGCGGCAATCTGATCGTCCGTCCAGTCCTTGAACTGGCCGGCTCGCGAGCTGCCGCGTCCGTCGGTGATGGTCACGCCGCCGAACCAGCGATCGGTGCGATTGTAGCAGGTGAGGATACCATGGAAGGCCATGAACTCTAGGTCATCCTGGTGGGCCCCGATGCCGAGGTGGGTGGTACGGCTGATGGCGTCCGGGCCAGTCTTTCCGTCTGGGGTCACGAGGCGCGCGAGGGGGTTGAGGGAAATCATCGGCTGATGGCGGGGAGTGAGGCGGCGGCGATAGCTTGGCCGTGGCGTTTATCTTTCTCCGCAGGCACCACGAGGTCGATGCGAAGTTCGGGGAATTCATCACGTAAGACCAACCTGGCCTGCTCGATGATGATGGTGCCGCCTTGGCCGGAGGTAACCCGTCCCATGATGAGTAGGCAGCTCAGCTCGTAGAAGCTGGCGAAGTGGGCGATCGCGTAGCCGAAGGCGATACCGATGGCCTCGTAGACTTGTGTGGCGCGTGGGTCGCCAGCGAGCAGGAGTTTCTGGAGTTCCTCGAGCTGCTCAGGGAGGCGCATTGAGGTGGGTAGTTCGATCCCGGCGAGTGGCAGCAGACGCCCCACGCCTTGCTGGCTGAAATATTGCACCGCGCATCCGCGGTCGCCGGACCATTCGTCCGTGGGGCCGTCTAGCCGGTAGTCCACAGGCACGAAGGCCAACTCGCTGAGCCAGTTGGTCAGGTTGCCAGCCGAGTCGACGTAGCCGGCGGCCACGCTCGTGCCCATGGCCACGCCGAGGACGGCGTTGCGTCCGAGGGACATTGATCCGGCAAGGGCCGTGACGTCGCCGTCGTTGAGGACTTCGAAGGGGACGTCGTAGGATTGAGCTAGGTCCAGAAAAATATCACGCACCTGCGAGTCAAAGACGCTCACGTCGGTGATGCCGCGGAAGAGTGAGGCGACGCGCACCTTGTTGTTCACGTAGACGCCGGCAGAAGAGCCACCGATGGCGTCCACGCGGGGTAGATGGCTGGCAGCGAGGTCGAGCGAGTGGCGAATACCGGCGAGGTGATAGGCCGGGTCGGATTGGAAGTAGGGATCCCACTTCACTTCCTCGGAGAAGACTACCTTGCCGTCGATGAGGGCAGCGCACTTACGATCGGAGCCGCCGAGGTCGAAGCCGATGCGGCAACCGTTGAGGTTACGACCAAGGGGCAGATGGGCGGTGGAGGCGACGGGAAGTTCCGATGCGCTGACCTCGCGGAATGAGAGTGGGCGCTCGAAGACCTTGCGGAAGAAATCCGCGTCGAAGGCGCGGCAGCCTGTAGAAGAATAATCGTCCTGCAGGCGGAGGGCGAGTCGGGCGGCTTCATGGCCGCAAAGCAGGATGTCAGGCGCACCGCGCGACCAGAGCAGGAACTTTACCGTGCGTTCAACGTGAAGATAGGTCGATTCGTCGTCGACTCCGCCTGCGAGCACCTGCGTGCGGAACAGTGAGGCGGTGCTATCGTCCCGGCGGAGGGCGATGGTGAGTTCAGAGGAGCCGGCTGTAGTCGCGCAACGGCCCAGGTAGTCTCGGGTCCAGAGCACCGCTGGGACAAGTCCTGGATCGATGGAGGAGCGATGGCGAGGGGCGACGTCCATCTGACAGGTCAAAGGGCCTTGGCGGCCGCCGCGTCGAGGTGGAACGTGCAGCCGGGATGCTGTTGCAGCCAGGTGGCCGGACAGAGCGAGGAAGGGGCTTCTTTCATTGCGCGTCGGACGATCTCGGCCTTGGTCTCACCGAAGGCGATGAGTTCGATGCGCCGAGCTTCGAGGATCGTGGCGACCCCCATCGTCAGGGCGCCGTGCGGGACTTGGGCAAGGTCGCCGAAGAAGACCGAATTGTCGCGGCGGGTTACTTCGTCGAGGTGGACCCAGCGGGTGCGACTATCGGCGGCCGAGGGTGGTTCATTAAAACCGATATGGCCCGTGCGACCGATACCGAGAATCTGCAGGTCGATGCCGCCGGCCGCGCGGATGGCGGCTTCGTAGTCGGCGCAGTTCTTGGCGGGGTCTTGCGCCAAGCCGTCCGGGATGTGGATGTTAGTCGCAGGAATATCCAGATGGCGGAAGAGGTTTTCTTCCATGAAGAATCGGTACGACTGCGGGTGCGTCGGGCCGAGGCCTTCGTATTCATCCAGATTAAACGTGATGACTGAACGGAAACTCACGCCGGCTTCACGATGAAGGCGGATGAGCTCGGCGTAGAGTGGGAGGGGAGTGGAGCCTGTCGCTAGTCCTAGTACCGTCGACTTGCCCGATTTCGAGCGTATCTGAATCAGGTCGGCTATCTCCCGGGCAATCGCCTGCGCGGCGGTTTGTTTGTCGGGGTGAAGCCTGGTCGCGATCATCTTAGCCTAGCGTGGCGAGCATGCGCGCGATTTCATCGCGCTTGGCCTTGGCGTCGTCGAGCTGTTTACGAGCACCTTCGAGAATCTTGGGTGGAGCTTTCGAGACAAACGCATCGTTAGTCAGCTTGGCTTCGCCGGCGGCGACCGCCTGTTCGAGCTTCGTCAGTTCCTTGGCGAGACGGATTTTCTCGGCGGCGACATCGACCGTACCCGAGAGCTCGAGTAAGACCGTACCGAGGGAGTTAAGCGAGCCGGTGCGATCGCCGGCATCGTCGGCGAACGTAATCTCGGCCAGGCCAGCCATGCTGCTGAGCTTGTCGCGATTCGACGAGATAAGCGTCTTCGCCGTGGCGTCCTTGGCGACGATCGTGATGACCGAGTCGCGTCGGGTAGCCTGGTTGGCTTGAGACTTGAGGCCGCGGACTGAGGCGACGAACTCGCGGAGCAGGGCGACGTCGGCCACCTTGGCGGCGCTGAGTTTGATACCGTTCTCACGGAGGACTCGCAGGAGGTCGCCGCCGGAGCCGGTGTGGTGGTTCTGGATGAAGTCCTTTTCCGTACCGTAGCCCAGGAGGTGCCAGAGTTCTTCGGAGATGAACGGAGCGACCGGGTGGAGGAGGAGGAGGAACTGGCGCAGGACGAGGTCCTGGACCGCGAGGCAGTTATCGACGAGGGTCGGATCCTTGAGGCGCGCCTTGGAGGCTTCAACGTACCAGTCGCAGAAGTCGCCCCAGAAGAAGGAATACAGCCCCTGTGCGTAGGCGGTGAACTCATGCTCTTCGAGGTTCTTGGTCGTACTGTCGGTCAACTCGGCAAGGCCTTGCAGGATGGCAAAGTCGTCATCATCGAGTTGCGTGGCCTTGATGCGGCTGACCACGGCGGCGAGCGTCGAATTGTCGGCCATCGGGCCAGACATCTGACGGAAGCGGGCGGCGTTCCAGAGCTTGTTGCAGAAGTTGCGGCCTTGGCCGACGCGATCTTCGTCGAAGAGGATATCCTGGCCCTTGGGGGCGATGGAGAGCAGGCCGAACCGGAGACCATCGGCGCCAAACTTTGCGATCAGATCGAGGGGCTCGGGCGAGTTGCCGAGCGACTTGGACATCTTGCGGCCAAGCTTATCGCGGATGATACCGTTGAAGTAGACCCGCTTGAACGGGATGCGCTGGCGGATTTCGTCGTCAGTAAGTGTTTTCTTTTCCGGTCCGTGTAGCTCGAGGCCGGCGATAATCATGCGGGCGACCCAGAGGAAGATGATGTCCGGTCCCGTCGCGAGGGCGCCGGTCGGATACCAATGCTTCAGTTCATCGGTCATCTCTCCGGGCTTACGCCAGCCGATGGTGGCGAGGCACCAGAGCCAGGACGAAGCCCAGGTGTCGAGCACGTCGGGGTCCTGTTCCCAGTTGGCGGCATCAGCAGGAGCCGTCAGGGAGACGTGGAGATTCTTCGGGTCGTTGCGGTCAGCGCCCTTACGGTACCAAACGGGGATGCGATGGCCCCACCAGAGCTGGCGGCTAACGCACCAGTCTTGGATGTTTTCCAGCCAGTGGAGGTAGGTCTTTGTCCAACGTTCGGGATGGAACTTGATCATTCCCGTCGTGACGGCGCGCTTGGCTTCGTCGATCTTCGGGTAGCGGATGAACCACTGTTCGCTCAGGCGAGGCTCGATCGGCACATCGGCGCGTTCGGAGTAGCCCACGGTGTTCTCGTAGGGCTCGGTCTTCACCAGGGCGCCAAGCTCTTCGAGGAGTTTTTCGGCCATGGCGCGGGCCTTGAAGCGTTCGATGCCCGCGAGCGGACCGGCTTCGGCGTTCATCGTGCCGTCCGGGTTCATCACATCGACGACCGGGAGGTCGTGGCGTTTGCCGATATCAAAGTCGGTACGATCGTGGGCGGGCGTGACCTTCAGGACGCCCGTGCCGAATTCTTTCTCGACCGCCGTATCGCCGACGATCGGGATCTGGGCGCGAGGGAAGGGGCGCCAGACATGCTTGCCGATGAGGTGCTTGTAGCGTTCGTCGTCGGGATGGACGGCGACAGCGGCGTCGCCCGGAATGGTCTCGGGACGCGTGGTGGAGATCTCGAGGAACGTGCCCGGAATCTCAGCCACCTCGTAGCGCATCCGGTAGAGCGAGCCCTTGGTGGGCTTCATGATCACTTCTTCATCGGAAAGGCCAGTCTGCGAGACGGGGCACCAGTTGACCATGCGCTTGCCACGATAGACGTAGCCGCGTTCGTAGAGCGTGACAAAGGTCTGCAACACCGCCTGCGAGTAGCCGGCATCGAGCGTATGGACGGTGCGATCCCAGTCGCAGGAGGCTCCGAGTTTGCGGAGCTGCCCGAGGATGATACCGCCGTGCTTGTCGCGCCAATCGGAGGCGACCTGGATGAATTTCTCGCGACCGAGATCGTGGCGCGTCTTGCCTTCCTTCTGGCGGAGTTCCTTCTCGACGCGGGACTGCGTGGCGATGCCGGCGTGGTCGGTGCCCGGCAGCCAGAGGGCGGATTTACCTTCCTGACGAGCGCGGCGGACCATGATATCCTGCAGCGTGTTATTGAGTAGATGTCCCATGTGCAGGACACCCGTGACGTTGGGCGGAGGGATCATCACCGCAAAGGATTCTCGGGAGTGGTCTACCTTGCCTTTGAAGCAACCGGCCGCGACCCAGCGGTCGTACCACTGCTGTTCAACGCCTTGCGGCTCATAAGATTTGGGGATTTCGGCCATCGGAAAGGGGAATGATTAGGGGTTAAGTTGGGGATTGAAAAGAACGGACTAGGCGGGCATTAAGATAAGCAAGCCAGGCCCCATGCAATGGGAGGCCGACGAATCCCGCCAGGTCCGGAAGGAAGCAACGGCAGTCAGTCCATCCGTGTGCCGTGGCAAGCCTGGCCCCTTGCTTTTCATTCGACGCCTTCCCTTCATTTGGGAGGGCGTCCTTGTTTAGGCGCAAAATAAGAAAGGGTGCTATTCGCACCCTTTCGTTCAAAAGTCCGTCCCTGGCTCAGAGCGAGTGGATGCTAGACTTGCTGACGGCCATCGCAGCTTCCTTGAAGGACTCGCTGACGGTCGGGTGGGCGAAGCAGGTACGAGCCACGTCTTCGGCGCTGCCGCCGTATTCCATGTGCGCGCAAGCCGCGGCGATCATCTCCGAGGCGCCCTTGGCGACCATCTGAACTCCAAGGAGTTTGTCGGTCTTGGCGCAAGCGATGACCTTGACGAACCCCGCGGTGCAATCGGAAGCAATCGCTCGGCCGTTCCCGGCGAGCTGGAACTTGCCGATGGCGACTTCAATATTCTTGGCCTTGGCCTCGGCCTCGGAGAGACCGACGCAGGCGACTTCGGGGTCGGTGTAGATGACGCCGGGGATGATGGCGTAGTTCACGTGGCCATGCTTGCCGGCGAGATTCTCGGCGACCGCGACGCCTTCTTCTTCGGCCTTGTGGGCGAGCATCGGGCCGGCGACGACGTCTCCGATGGCGTAGACACCGGGGAGGTTGGTCTGGAAGTGGGCGTCGATGACGATGCGGCCGCGCTCGTCGAGCTTAAGGCCAACTTCCTGGGCGCCGAGGCCAGTCGTGTTAGCCTTGCGGCCAACGGCAACGAGGATCTTGTCGGCCACAAATTCGAGGGCCTTACCATCGCGTTCAGCCGTAAGGGCGGAGCCGGCGGCACTCTTCTTCACGCCAGTGACCTTGGTGCCTAATTCAAACTTGATACCCTGCTTTTCGAAGGCGCTCTGGGCGGCTTTGGCGACGTCGGCGTCATAGGACGGTCCGCCGATGGAGGTGAGCATCTCGACGACGGTGACTTGGGAGCCGAGGCGGGCCCAGACGGAGCCCAGTTCGAGGCCGATAGCGCCAGCACCAACGACGACCATCTTTTCCGGAACGGCTTTCAGCGAGATGCCGTGGTCCGAGGAAATAACGGTTTCCCCATCGAACTTCATGAACGGGAGTTCGATCGGAACCGAACCAGTGGCGATGAGGATGTTCTTGGTCTCGAGCGTGCGGTCGCCGGCGGTGGAGCGGACGAGGACCTGGCCGGACTTCACGAGACGGCCGAGGCCGCGGACGATCTCGACGTTGCGCTTCTTGAGCAGGGCGCCGACGCCCATGTTGAGCTGGGCGACGACCTTGTCCTTGTTAGCGAGCATCGCGGAGACATCGAAGGTGAGCTTCTCGGCGCCGACGAGCCCGTGCTTCTTGCCGTGCAGAGCCTCTTGATAGACTTCAGTCGAATGGAGGAGGGCCTTGGAAGGAATGCAACCGACGTTGAGGCAGGTGCCACCGAGAGAATTGTCCTTCTCCACCAGGGCCACCTTGAGTCCGAGCTGGCCGGCCTTGATGGCGGCGACATAGCCACCGGGACCGGAACCGATTACGACGAGATCGAATTGAGACATTGAGGTAGGATTATGAAAGGGTTCAGACGCCGAACAGCAGGCGCTGCGGGTCTTCGATGAACTGGCGCACCTTGACGAGGAAGGTCACGGCTTCCTTGCCGTCGATGATGCGGTGGTCGTAAGAGAGGGCGAGGTACATGATCGGACGGATCACGACCTGGCCGTTCTCGGCGACGGGACGTTCGACGATATTGTGGAGGCCCATGATGGCCGCCTGAGGATGATTGAGGATCGGCGTCGAGAGCATCGAGCCGTAGATGCCGCCGTTGGAGATCGTGAAGATGCCGCCCTGGAGTTCAGGGAGCTGGATCTTTCCGTCACGGGCGCGCTTGCCGAAATCGCCGATGGCTTTCTCGATGCCGGCGAAATTGAGTTGGTCGCAATCGCGGACGACCGGGACCATAAGGCCTTTGTCGGTGCCGACGGCCACGCCGATGTCGAAGAAGTTATTTTCGACGATGTCTTCGCCGTCGAGCTGGGCGTTGATGGCGGGGACTTCCTTCATCGCCTGGACGGCGGCCTTCACGAAGAAGGACATGAAGCCCAGTTTGACCCCGTATTTCTTGAGGAATTCTTCGCCGTGGCGTTTGCGCAGTTCCATGACCGGAGCCATGTTGACCTCGTTGAAGGTCGTGAGCATCGCGGTCTCCGTCTTGGCCTGGACGAGGCGTTCGGCGATCTTGCGACGCAGCGGGGACATGCGCTTGCGCGTGGTACGACCATCGCGCGAGGGGATGGAGACTGGTGCGGCCGGAGCGGATGGTGCGGCCGAGGGAACGGAGGCGGTCGGAGCGACGGCGCGAATCGGAGCCTGGCCGGCGAGGGCGGCGAGCATGTCGCCCTTGGTGACGCGTCCGGCTTTGCCGGAACCTTCGACGCCGGCAGGATCAAGTCCGGTTTCGGCGGAGAGACGACGGACGGCGGGAGAAACTTCGGCGGCAGCGCCAGACTTGGCGGCGATGGGCGCGGCTTTCGGGGCAGGAGCAGGAGCGGCGGCGGGGGCCGGAGCCGCCTTGGCCGCAGGTGCGGCAGCAGCAGGTGCAGAGGGAGCGTTACCAGCAGCGCCGGCCTCGATCGAGGCGACGACCTGATTGACGAGTACTTCGTTGCCCGCTTCGACGGCGATGGTGATCTTGCCGTCGACTTCAGCGGTGCCTTCGGAGGTCACCTTGTCGGTTTCGTAGGAAAAGAGGGCTTGGCCCTTGCGAACAGCGTCACCGCTTTTGACCAGCCAAGCGGCAAGGAGGCCCCCGGTGATGGATTCGCCCATGGGAGGGATTTTGACTTCGACGGCCATGAAAATTAGGTAGGTTCAACTTTGGAACCCATTCCTGCCTGTTTCAACGGGGAAATGACCCTTTAAACGACCTAGGATGGGCGTTTAGGGGGTAGAAGGAGAGGTTCCTGAGGCGAGAAAGCCCGCTACTGTCGGCTATATTAGACGGTAAACGCCTGCTTCGCCATGTCTGCCTGCTCGATCTTGTGGACCGCCAGAGAGCCGACCGCCGGGGAGGCCGCCGCATCGCGACCAGCATAAGCAGGACGGATGCCGAGGGTGGATTCGATCAGGTCGGCCACAAAGGACCAGCCGCCCATGTTCTTCGGTTCATCCTGGACCCAGACGACCTTCTTGGGCGAACCCAGCGAAGCGTGGACCTTGGCGAGCGCCTCGCCGTCGAAAGGATAGAACTGTTCGAGGCGGACGATGCTCGTCGCCGTGTCCTTGCGGGCGGCGCGTTCGGCGTCGAGTTCGTAGAAGACCTTACCGGAGCAAAGGATGAGACGCTCCGTCTTCGCGGCAGGCGTGGCGTCGGCGAGGACGGAATGGAAGCGGCCCTTGGTGAGTTCGTTCAGGGTGCTGACGCAGCCTTTGTGGCGGAGCAGGCTCTTCGGAGTCATGACCACGAGCGGCTTACGATGTTCGGACTTCACCTGACGGCGAAGCGCGTGGAAGAGCTGGGCCGGGGTCGACGGCTGGATGACCTGCAGGTTGTTTTCAGCGCAGAGCTGCAGGAAGCGTTCGAGGCGGGCGGAAGAGTGCTCCGGTCCTTGGCCTTCGTAGCCGTGAGGGAGAAGCATCACGAGACCGCTGGTCTGGCCCCACTTGGATTCGGCCGAGGCGATGAACTGATCGATCATGATCTGCGCGCCGTTGGCGAAGTCGCCGAACTGGGCTTCCCAGATCACGAGAGAGTCTGGCGCTTCGAGCGAGTAGCCGTAGTCGAAACCAAGTACGGCGTATTCGGAGAGCGAGGAGTTGACGAGTTCGACTTCGGCTCCGGCGATGGAACCGAGCGGGCAGTATTCGGCGTCGTTCGAAGGGTCGTGCAGGACGGCGTGGCGGTGCGAGAAGGTGCCGCGTTCGCAGTCCTGACCGGAGATGCGGACAGGGTAGCCCTCGGCGAGCAGGGAAGCGAAGGCGAGGCCTTCGCCCAGGCTCCAGTCGAAGTTGGCACCCGACTTATAAGCCTCCGCCTTGGTGTCGAGCAGGCGCTTGATCTTCGGGTTGGGCGAGAAGTCGGGAGGCATCTGCCAGAGAACCGGTGCAACTTTATCCAGGAGTTCCTGCGGGATGGAGGTGTCGACGTTATGTTCGTAAGGGGAGCGGAACGGACGCACGCCGACGGGATTCTTCTTACGTTCTTCGATCTCAACGGCGAGGGCGGCTTGGGCGCGCTCCTGGGCGGCGTTGAGCATGATGTCGAACTCGGTGCGTAGGGCGATCAGTTCGCCGTCTGGTGCGGAACCGGACTCAGTCAGGCGCGAAGCGTAGAGGTCGGCGACGGAAGAGTGGACCGAGATTTCGCGGTAGAGGACCGGCTGCGTGAAGGCGGGCTCGTCGGTCTCGTTGTGGCCGTAGCGGCGGTAACAGACGATGTCGACGACGGCATCGGCGCCGAATTTCTGGCGATATTCCAAGGCGATTTCGGTCGCCATGACCACGGCATCCGGGTCGTCGCCGTTGGCGTGGAGGATCGGGGATTCGGTGAACTTCGCGATCTCGGTGCAATGGCGGCCGGTGCGGGACTCGTCGGGGTTGGTGGTGAAGCCGACCTGATTGTTGGTGATGATGTGCAGTGTCCCGCCGACCTGGTAGCCCTTGAGCTCAGCCAAGTTGAGGGTCTCCATCACAATACCTTGGCCGGCGAAAGCAGAGTCGCCGTGCAAGAGAATCGGGAGGGCTTTCGAACGGTCGGCGCCTCCTTGGACGTCGATGAGGGCGCGGGTGCGACCGAGTACGACTGGATTGACGGCTTCGAGGTGGCTGGGGTTGTAGGCAAGGGTGATGCTGATTTCCTTGCCGTCGACGACGCGGGCGCCCGCGTAGCCGAGGTGATACTTCACGTCGCCATCGCCGTGCGTGGTGTCGGGGATGTGGTTTTCGGAGAAGGCGCCGAAGAGGGCTTCGGCCTTCTTGCCGCAGATGTTGACGAGGACGTTGAGGCGGCCGCGGTGGGCCATGCCGATGACGAGATCCGTCACGCCAAGGCCCGGGGCGCGGTGGATGACCTGATCGAGAGCCGAGAGCATGACTTCGCCGCCTTCGACGGAGAAGCGCTTGGCGCCGACGAAAGTCTTGTGCAGGAATCGTTCGAACTGTTCGGCCTGGACGATGGACCGGAGGAAGCGACGTCGGGCGGCGGCGTCATAGGTCGGCCGGAGTCCGGAGGTTTCGATGCGTTCCTGGAGCCAGCGGCGGCGCTCGCCGTCCTGGATGTGGGTGTATTCGACGCCGATCGGAGAGCAGTAGGTGGACTTCAGTTTCGCGAGGATTTCGCCCAAGGGGAGCATCTTACCTCCGAGGAAATCGCCGGTGTGGAAGACGCGGTCGGCCGGGATGCCGTCGAGTCCGAGGGCCTTTTCCGAGAGTTCGAAGTGGGGCGTCGGTTCGGCGAGAGGGTTGATGCGGGCCTGCTGGTGGCCGAGCGTTCGGTAGGCGTTGATGGCGGCGAGGACCTTCCACTGGGCGGCGGCGTCGACGCCACCGGCGACGGGTGTAGCGCCTTTGGCGGGCTTGGGCGGCAGGCTCATGCCGAGCTCGAAGCCTTCGAAGAAGGCGCGCCATTCCGCGTCCACGGAGGAAGGGTCCTTGGACCACTGTTCGTGATAAGAGGATACGAGGTCCGCGTTCCAGCGGGTTCCGACGCTAAGATGTTTCATTTCTTTGCCTGTAAAAGGGACTTAAATCCTAGACGCTGAGACCCGTGCATCACAAGCCCAGACCCAGTCGAATGGAGACCGGACCCTGCTTAAAATTGGCAGAGTTTGGGGGTTGTAAGCGTAAATCGGGGCAGGTTTAATTCTGTTCCGTCGATGTCGTCCCCACGTCCGGCCAATCGCTCCTACTCCACGGAAGCCCTGGAGCGGTGGTTTGTGTCTCTTCCGGAAGAATGGGAGTCGGCCTTCAAGGAGGCCGACCTCGTCGAAGGTCGTCGACTTTATACCGAAGGATTGGTCAGACAGATCGAACTCAAGACGGAGAATGCCGAAGCCGTCACGCGGACCGAGACGCAGACCGTCCGGGCGGTGATCGAAATCAATGGCGCCAAATTGGAATGGCGTACCTCCTTGCCCGAAGAGGAGAACGGCGCGCCTTTCGCCGTGGCTTCCATCTATGAGATCGAGGAGCTTATCGCGGACGAGATCCCGGCCATCGACGAGTCCGCGGCGGCGGTCGCTCCCGAGGCGCCCAAGGAGCCTGAACGCAAGGATGCCAACGCCCGCACCTCGCTGAAGCTGCAGGTCTCCTTCGATCTTACCTCCGATGGGCTGAAGATTTCCGCCGCTTGGACGGGGCGGGGTGGTCATGCCTGGAACTGCTTCGGACCTGGGGCGATCCCGGGAGACGAGCTTTCCGACGAGCAACGTCAGACCCTTTTCCGTTTCAACACCGTCGCGCACCGGGCTGGTTTCGTCTACAGCAAGGCGACCGGCGCCTGGGCTATCGATAATATCGGCCGCATCGAGCGGTTCGTCCGCGAGGAGCTCAACGACTGGCGCAAGCGCTTCAAGCTCATCGGTGAGGACGCCCTCAATATTTTCCGTAACGAACAGCTCCAGGTCGCCGTCGACGCCGAGGCCGAGTCCGCCGCCGATGGTAGGTCCTTCAAACTGAACTGGCGCCTCAAGGCCGGTGGGCATCGCCTCTTGGCTGATGAACAGAAGTTGCTGCTCAAGGCTGGTGGTCGCCCGGTCATCCTTCCTGGTAAGGGTGTCGTGGCCTACAACGCCGCGGTCGCGGACTTTTCCGAAGATTGGCGCGCCAAGGACGGCGAAGTCCCTCGCTACCTATTGCTATCGTTGTTCGACCACGCCGCGGTCGGCGCCTTGAAGCTCAACGACGACCTCAAGGCTTGGAAGGATAAGCTCCTGCAGGAGCCGACGCCGCCTGACAGTCTCCCCGCCCACCTCCGACCTTATCAGGCCAAGGGCGTGGCCTGGCTCGGTCGCCTCTGCGAACTCGGTTCGCATCCATTGCTCGCCGATGAGATGGGCCTCGGCAAGACCGTCCAGGTCCTCGCCTTGCTCGCTTCGCGCCCGGTTGGCGAGCGCTCCATCATTGTCTGCCCGGCCAGCGTCATCCCGGTCTGGCTCGGCGAGATCAAGCGCTTCCATCCGGAGATGAGTGCGGGCGCGGCCGTGCTTACGGCTGACGAAGACTTCGACACGAATCCTTCGGCTAAGCTTTGGATCTCCAGTTACACCCAGCTGCGTCGCCATGCCGACCTGCTGGCCAAGACCCACTTCGGCTACGCGGTGCTCGATGAAGCCCAAGCGATTAAGAACCCCGAATCCAAGACGACGCAGACCTGCGTTTCGTTGCAGGCCGATCATCGTATCGCGATCACGGGCACGCCGCTGGAGAACCGCCCGACGGACCTGTGGACGATTTTCCGCTTCCTGATGCCGGGCTTGCTCGGCAAGCGCGCTAATTTCGAGCGCCAAATGCTCCGCGATCCTTCGATCGCCCTTGGCAAAGTCCGCCGCCAGGTCTCGCCTTTTATCCTGCGTCGTCTCAAGCGCCACGTCGCGGCGGATATCCCGCCCAAGATGGAGGTCGTACTGCCTTGCCCGCTCACCCACGAACAGCGTGCGCTCTACCAGCATCTCACGCAGGGAAGCGGACTATCGGGCGAGCTCGCCTCGTTGCTGTCAAAGGATGCGACCTCGGTGCTCACGCTCCTTATGCGTCTTCGTCAGGTCTGCTGCGACCCTGGTCTGCTGCCAGAGAATTCTCATTGTCCTTCGGCCCACTCGGGCAAGGTCACGTTGCTGGTCTCCAAACTTTCCGAGATCGCGGCCAACGGTTCCAAGGCCGTCGTCTTCTCCCAGTTCGTCTCGCTCATCGAGCGTGTAAAATCGGCGCTGGCCCGCGACCTACCGTCGTTGCCGATCTACGAACTGACTGGTGAGACCAAGGACCGTTCGGCCCCGGTCGAGCAGTTCAAGGAGACCAAGGGCCCGGCCTTGTTCCTCGCCTCGCTGAAAGCCGGCGGCACGGGTATCACGCTCAATACCGCCGAATACGTCTTCCTGATGGACCCTTGGTGGAATCCCGCCGTCGAAGCTCAGGCTGTTGATCGTGTCCACCGGATCGGTCAGAAGAATCCGGTGCTCATCTACCGCATGATCGCACCGGGTACGGTTGAGGAGCGCATTGAAGAACTTAAGCAGGAGAAGCGGGAGCTGTTCTCCACCGTCGTCGGAGATATTCCGGACATGACCGACTGGACGCGCCATTTCACGTCGTTGGACGCCCTCATCCGTCTCAGCGATTCTCCAGCCGCGGCGGCTTCCGCGGAAGCGGCGCCCGAACGCGACGCCTAAGGCTGATTACTTTGCGATCAGATCGTATTCCTCGGCGCCGGTGACGGTCACCTCGGCGAACTCGCCGATTGGGAGCTTCTTGGGTACCTTGACGACACCGTCGATTTCCATGGCGTCGCCGACACTACGGGCGATGCCCGGGCTTTCGACGAGGACGCGGAGCTTGCGGCCCACGAAGGCTTCGCCGCGCTGTTTGGAAAGACGCTGGAGGAGGAGCATGGCCCGGGCGTAACGATCGGCCTTCACCTCGTCAGAGAGGTGGCCTTCCATCTTGGCGCCCTTGGTGCCTTCTTCCTTCGAATACTTGAAGACGCCGACGCGGTCGAACTTGGTCTGTTCGAGGAAGGCGAGGAGTTCAGTGAAGTCTTCTTCGGTCTCGCCGGGGAAGCCGACGATGAAGGTGGTGCGGATGACGAGTTCCGGGATGCCAGCGCGCATGCGGGCGATCAGGTCGCGGATATAGGCACCGTCGGTCTCACGCTGCATCGCGCCGAGCATCTTATCGGAGACGTGCTGGAGCGGGATATCGACGTAGCGGACCACGTGCTTGGACTGGCCGATGGTCTCGATGAGCTCGTCGCTCCAGTGAGCCGGGTGCGTGTAGAGCAGGCGGATCCAGAAATCGCCTTCAATCTGGTCGAGCTCGCGGAGCAGCGAGGCGAGGGATTCACCCTTGGAGGAGTCGACCTTGCTGCGCGGGTTTGGGCGGGCCTCGGTCCAGCGGTCCATGCCGAAGTAGGTCGTGTCTTGGGAGATCAGATTGATCTCCTTCACGCCTTCGGCAACGAGCTGACGGGCTTCCTTGACGACGGATTCGACCGTGCGGCTGCGGTGGCGTCCGCGGATGCGCGGGATGATGCAGAAGGTGCAGGGGTGGTTGCAGCCTTCGGCGATCTTGATGTAGGCCGAGTGGCGCGGTGTCAGGCGGAAGCGAGGGGTGTCGAAGTCCGGGATGAAGGTCGTCGTCTTGGCGAGGAACTCGGTCATGCCGGCTTCGCCGCCCATGACCTTATGGATGACCGGGACGATGTTGGTGACCTGGTCCAGGCCGATGAACGCGTCGACCTTCGGCAGTTCGACGCGGCCTTTGGCGCCTTCGACGACGGGCAGGGCACCTTGGTAGCGCTGGGACATGCAACCGGCGACGATGAGCTTCTGGCCTTTCTTGCGGGCGGTGGCCTTGCCGTCGCTCATCTCGTAAATGGCTTCAAGGGCCTCGTGCTTCGAGGCGTCGATGAAGGAGCAGGTGTTGACGATGACCACGTCGGCTTCCGAAGCATCGGCAGTCATGGACATACCAGCCTTGGCGAGGTGACCGATCATGATCTCGGAATCGATCAGGTTCTTGGCACAGCCAAGGGAGACGAGGCCTACTTTTACGGACATGGCGGGATAAGGAGCAGAGAAGGGGCGGAAAGCAACCCCAGGCGTCAGAGAGTCAGCCAGGCTTCGGCCGGAATTGCCTCTGGACGAGCCAAACTGGTCAATCCGTAGCGGGGCAGGTCCGCCAGCCAGGCGGTGACATCCGCGGCGCCCGGGAAAAGTTTCTTGGCGGCCGAGCCGACCTGCTTCCGTCGTTGGGTGAAGAGCATGCGAGCGACTTCGCGGGCTCGCGGGCTGAGGCGCTTGGCGTCGGGGCGCCGGCGGAGCACGAGCAGGCACGAATCGACCTTGGGCGGAGGGTTGAACGACTGGGCGGGTACTGGGTGCACCTTGACCTTTTCGAACGCGAGGTGGACCTGTGCGGTGACCGCGGACCAATGTCCCGTACCGACTTCGGCGGTGAGACGTTCGGCGGCCTCGCGCTGAAGCATCAGCACCATCATTGAGGGGTGGGGGCCGGCGCAGATCGCGTCCATCCACGGCGTGGAGATTGCGTACGGAAGATTGGCGATGACCTTGAAAGAACCGTCGATCGGGTCGACGAGGCCGGCTCGGGGGAAGTCGACGGCGTCACCTTCCTTGAGGTGAAAAGTCTTCGGGAAACGCGGCAGCAGTGATTCCGTCAGATGGAAGTGCATCGTGCGGTCGGCCTCGATCGCAAAGAGGTCGGTGCCAGCGCAGAGCAGGGTGCGGGTAAGCGTGCCCAGTCCGGGGCCGACTTCGAGGACTGTGTCGCCGGCCTTGACCTCGCCGAGCTCGAGCGACTTGCGGACAATATTGCCGTCGATCAGGAAGTTCTGTCCGAGCCACTTCTTGGGCATATGGGAGAGGCGGGCCAGTAGGTCCCGGGTCTCGTTCGGCGAAAGCGGCCCGTCGTTCATGCGGTTTGCAACGCCTTCATGAGTGCAGCCGGATTCTGCTCACGCATGAGGGACTCGCCGACGAGCAGGGCGTGCGCACCGGCGGCTCGCATGCGGGCGGCGTCTTCCGCTGTCTTGATGCCGCTCTCGGCGACCTTCAGGACGGACTTCGGCATGTGCGGGATGACGCGTTCGGCGAAAGATAGGTCGATCTGGAAAGTGGACAGGTTGCGGTTATTCACGCCGACCATGTCGGGGTTGTGACGCAGGGCACGCTCGAGCTCGGCTTCGTCGTGGACTTCGAAGAGCGTGTCCAGGCCGGCAAGCTTGGCCGAACGGTGGATCGGGATGATTTCATCGTCGGTCAGGCCGCGGACGATAATCAGGATACAACGGGCTCCGGCTTGGGCAGCTTCAAGTACCTGGTAAGGGTGCACCATGAAATCCTTGCGGATGCAGGGGAGGGGGCGAGTCCAGGAGGGTTGGTCTTGGACGACTTGGATGAGGTCCTTGAGTTCGCCTTTGAAGTACGTCGTTTCGGTGAGGACTGAGAGGCAGTCGGCACCGGCCGCGGCGTAAGCCCGTGCCTGGGTGACGGCGTCCACGCCTTCGCGGATTTGGCCGACGCTGGGCGAGGCCCTTTTGACTTCAGCGATAACGCTAAGTCGTCCTTGGACCTGTAAGGACTGGCGGAAACCAGGCGTCGACTGCTTGCCGGCGAAGGCCGCCAGCTCGGCGTCCGTGACCGCACGGGCGAACGGGGCGATTTCCCGGCGCTTGGCATTCATGATTTCGGTCAGCTTGTCCACTGGCCCTAAAGCAAGCGCTCCTAAGGCTTCTGGCAATCGTTTTGACTCCCTTCCTTCCTGCCTTCTGCATCGGGTTATGCCCGGCATCGACCTTCTGCTTGCGACCACCGCCCGACTCCGCGCTCCCGACGGTTGCCCTTGGGACCGTGAGCAGACGCATCGCACCATCTGCGACTGCTTGGTCGAAGAGGTAGCCGAGCTCCTGCAAGCTATCGATCTGAACGACGACGCCAATCTGCGCGAAGAACTGGGTGACCTCCTTTTCCATATCGCCATGCACGCGCAGCTGGCCGCTGAGGCCGGCAAGTTTACTTTCGACGACGTCGCCCGCGAGGTGAACGAAAAGATGGTCCGTCGGCATCCGCACGTCTTCGGCGACGGTGCCAAGCTCGGAACCTCCGATGCTGTCGTGACGCAATGGGAGCAGATCAAGCTCAAGGAAAAGGGCGCTAAGAAGCCCACCGTCTTCAAGGAACTCCCGCCTTCGCTGAATGCCATCCTGACGGCTCGTGAAGTCTGGAAGCAGGTTCGCAAAAAGCAGCTCGACTCCGGAGCGACGGTCGATGTCGCCCAAGTCGACGCTCTGGCCCAAGGACTGACCGAGGAAGCCGCCGGCCGGAAAATCTTCGAACTGATCGCTGCCTGCCGTGATGCCGGTATCGACCCAGACTCCGCGTTGCGTCGACAGACCTCTAAGGTCGTCACCGAGGCTGAACTTCGCGCCCCTCAAGGTTGAGCATGGAGCAGGACGACCAGCCCATCACCGTGCACGTTGGCGGACGTCCCGTGCAGGTCTGGCCGTGTATCTCCGCTCGCACCACTCGCGTCAGGTTATCAGTCAAACCCGGCCCTAAGGTCATCCTTACCTATCCACCGCACGCCTCGCATGCCTCCGCGCTAGCTTTTCTCCGCGACAATCTTCCTTGGTTGGAGCGCGTGCTTGCCAAGGCGCGCACTGTCCAGCCTTCCCTGACTTCGCATCTGCGCAAGTTCCCCTGGGTCACCCTAGATGACCGCTTGTTGGCGATCGAGACCGAGAAGGGGATTCGCGGGAGCATTCGCATCTCCAAGACCGAAGATAAGGTTAATCTCGTCATGCCCTCGGCCGATTCGGAGAAAGGGGCCGTCCGCGTTATTCGTCGATTGGCGGAGACAGGCCTGGGCTTGGCGGTCGACCGGCTGAGCAGTAAGGTTGGCGTGACGGTTGAGCAGGTCAGCGTGCGTGACCAGACCACCCGTTGGGGCTCATGTTCGACGACGGGTACACTGTCGCTGAATTGGCGACTGGTGCTGCTTCCGCCGATGTTGCACGACCATGTCATTCTGCATGAGCTTTCCCATCGTCGTCATATGGATCACTCCGATCGTTTCTGGAACCAGCTGGCCGCGTGGGACCCAGATTGGAAGAAGCACGACCGCGAACTGAATAAACGTTGGAATGTCATCATGGACCTCGGCCGATGAGTCATCACGAAGTCGGCCAGTCGCCGGATGAGATCTTCGATATCGTCGATGAGCGTGACGTCGTCGTTGGTCGGGAATTCCGCCGGGAGATCCATCGGCGGAGCTTACTCCATCGGGCAATCCACATCTTCTGGCTCAGGGGTGACGGGCACCTCTGCCTCCAGCGGCGTTCCTATGCGAAGGACAATTGCCCGGGCTTGCTGAGTTCTTCATGCGCTGGCCATGTGGACTCCGGCGAAGATTACCTGCGCGCGGCCGTTCGGGAACTGCATGAGGAACTGGGTATCGCCGTCCCGCCCGCGGCCCTGCTCGAGATCGACTACGCACCCTGGCACGCGGACCTCGGGAATGAGTTCGTCCGTTCCTATCTGTTGCACGGCGACCATCCGACGAAGCTCGCCGAATTCGAGGTAGATTCCTTGCTCTGGCGGACTCCCGCTGAGGTCGAAGATTGGGCCAAGTCTGAGCCGACCGTATTCGCGACCTCGCTCGCGCACTTGTTCCGCAGGACAGGTGTCCGGCGTGCCTTGGGGCTGACTGCGTAATTGTTTGAACTAACCGCGGGGAGGTGAGATAGAGGGGAGTGTCCGACGCCCCCCAAAATCATTCCGATGCCCCGGCGGTGGTGCCATGGTATCATTGGGTGTGGGTCGTGCCGATGGCGCTGTTCTTTCGCCTCTGGCTGGCCACTTTGCGCTTTCGGTGCAACGTCGAGCGCATCGACGATTCCGAGGGCCCCGTGGTCTTGTTACTCTGGCACGATAAGCTTTTCGTCTCGTCGTGGATTGCGAACCGCTACTTCTCGCGTCCGGTGACGGCGCTCATCAGTACGAGTAAGGACGGCGCTTGGCTGGTCGCTTTCTTCAGATTCATGGGTATCGCCGCGGTCCGGGGGTCTTCCAATCGTCGCGGCGCCGCTGCTTTAATCACCCTGACTCGCTCCATGCGCGCGGGTAATCATGCCGGCATCACTCCGGACGGACCGAAGGGCCCCGCCCTTGAGTTCAAGACGGGGGCGGTCTCGCTTGCTCGCCTGACGCGCAGTCCCTTCGTCGTCATGGGCATCCGTTACCATGCTTGCTGGCGCATGCGCAGTTGGGATCGGTTCGCGATGCCGATTCCGTTCTCGAAAGTGGTAGTCACCTTGGAGCGCGAGCCGATGCCTGCGGAAGGCGAACCAGACGAAATCATCTCCGCCCGATTGAAGGCCCGCTTGGACGAGACTTCGACTGACCCTGCTTAAGGGCCTAGGCCTTGCCTATGAGCTTCTCGGCGTACTTGGCCAGAAGGTCGGACTCGAGATTGACCCGGTCACCGGCCTGACGGTTGGAGAGGTTGGTCACTTCCAAAGTGTGCGGGATGATCCAGATGCGGAAGCCGCCGGGAATCACGTCGGCCACCGTCAGCGACATGCCATCAACGGCGACACAGCCTTTACGCACGATGTGGCGGAGGAAGGAGTCGGAAGCCTTGATATCAAGGCGCCAGTCGGCGCCGTCCTGTCCGAAGAAGAGGACCTCGCCGCAGCCGTCGATATGTCCGGTCACGAAATGCCCGCCCATCCGGTCGGTCGGTAGGAGGCTAGGCTCAATATTGACGACCGAACCTGGGCGGAGGTCGCCGAGATTGGTCAGTCGGAGCGTCTCGGCGAGCAGGTCGAAGCTGGCCTGCTCGCCCCGTGGGTCGACGACCGTCAGGCAGCACCCGTTGGTAGCGATACTGTCGCCGGCCTTGGCGGAGGCGAGTAGGGGGTGGGCAAAGGTCAGGCGGGCGCCGTCCTTGTCGCGCGGAGAAATGGTTAGGACCTTGGCGGCTCCCTGGACTAGACCGGTAAACATCGGGAAATAAAAAGGGGCCTTGGTAGGCCCCGGAGGTGTTAGTTCTGCTTGCCGTCTTGGGCGCGCTTGGCGCGCTCTTCAGCTTCGAGCTTGGCCCGAACTGCGGCGCGCTCTTCTTCCTCGATCTGCTTTAGGCGGAGCTTTTTGCGTTCGTCTTCTTCGACGGCGCTGCGCACTTCGTCTTCGACTTCATCGGAAGCCTTCTTGAACTCGCGCTTGGCCTTACCCAGACCGCGGGCGAGCTCAGGGAGCTTGGAGCCTCCGAAAAGGAGCAGGACGACGAAGAGAACAACCCAGATGACTGGGCCATCGAGTAGGGCTAGAGGGAGGTTCATGGTCAGATTGCGGTTGCTGTGAATGAGGGAGAGTCAAATATTTCGATAAGTCTTGGTTATGTCAACCCATGTCTCCCATCGTGATGTCTGGTACTTAGGCCATGTCCAAGGGGTCGGTTTTCGTGCCCAAGTCCTCGGTTTGGCCCGTGGTTATGATGTGACGGGTTACGTCCAGAACTTGACGGACGGCAGGGTGTATCTGCACGCCGAGGGCGACGAAGGTGAAGTGGAAGCCTTTACTGACCAGATCGCCAAATCGCTCGACGGACATATCCGCGGCGAGGAGATCAAGACCTTCACCGGACTGCGCACCTGCCGCGAGTTCGCTATCCGCCGATGAATTCCGCCATCTCCGTCCGCCATCTGACCAAGGATTTCCGCATTGGTATCCGTGGGCTCAAGCTCCGCGCGGTCGATGATCTCTCGCTCGAGATTCCCCGCGGTCAGGTCTACGGACTGCTCGGACCCAACGGCTGCGGCAAGAGCACCACGCTCAAGGTCGTCTTGGGGCTCGTCTCTGCGACCGCTGGCGAGATCAGTATCCTCGGCGAACCTTCCGCCACTGGCGCCGCGCGTCGTCGCACCGGTTTCCTGCCGGAGGCTCCCTATTTCCATAAGTTCCTTACCGGCCGCGAACTCGTGCGTTACTGCGCACAGCTCAGCGGGGTCGCTGCCTCTGAGCTCGACGCGGCTGTCGAGGATGCCCTGGGCTTGGCCGCGATGAACGAAGCCGCCGGGCGACCGATTGGCACCTACTCGAAGGGAATGCTGCAACGCATCGGCTTCGCCCAGGCCGTGGTCCATGATCCCGAGCTCATCATCCTAGACGAACCCACCGCGGGCGTCGACCCCGTGGGCTCAGCCTCAATCGGCCGGATGATCCACGCCATGCGCGACAAGGGGAAGACCGTCGTCCTCTGCTCGCACCTACTTGGCCAAGTCGAGCAGGTCTGCGACCGCGTCGCCATCATGGACCGCGGCAAACTCGTTCTCGAAGGCGCCGTGGAGGATGTCCTGTCCCGTCGTGACCGCCACGTGATGACGATTGAGGCCATGACGCCCGCCGCGCGGGCTGCCGCCGAAGCGGCGCTGGAGGCCCATGGCGCCAAGATTACCTCCATCACCCATCCCCGCCGCTCCTTGGAAGACCTCTTCCGTGAACTCGTGACGGGAAGTCGCGACGCCTGATATGAAAGATTCCCTCCGCCGTACGCTTTGGATCTCCCGGGTTACCTTCCTTGAGGCCGTCCGCCAGCGCTTTTTCGCCTTCCTGCTCGTACTCAGCGCCGCGATGGTCCTGTCCTCCGTCTCGCTCCGGGTCTTCGACTTCGGCCATGGCGAACTTAAGTTCATCGCCGACTTCGGCTTCGGCGGAATGTTCTTCTTTGGCTCAGTGCTCGCGGTGGTCATGACCGCTCAGCTTTTCTTTAGTGAGATCGACAATAAGACCGCGCTTACATTGCTAGCCAAACCCTTGAGTCGCCCAGAATTCCTGTTGGGTAAGTTCTTCGGCGCCTGGGCAGTCTTGGGCGTCTTTGTCTTGGTGTTAGCCAGCCTGCAGGGCGTTGTCCTGTGGGCCCGCGAGCAAGAGCTGGTTGCCGCAGCCGAGCAGGCGGGCAGGATCCCCACTACTTTCAGTATCGTTGGCCTTTGTCAGCTAGTGCTGCTCCAGTGGCTTCGCCTAGGCGTGGTCATCGCCATCGTTCTCGCCATCTCCTCACTGGCCCGCACGTTCCTTTTCACAGTGGTGGTGGGCTCGCTGGCGGTCGTCGCCGGTCAGCTCCAGTGGATCGCGCAGGACGCTTTTCTTCGTCCGACGGATTCGCCAGCATATGCTGCCTTCCTTTGGGTTAGCACCCGGCTGATTCCGAATCTTCAGCAATTCAATCTCGCTGACGCGCTCGTGCTCGGTTCCTCGGTGGTCGAGGAGGGTGCGCTGATTTCCGTCGGCTTCTCCGGTCTGGCTTATCTGGTTGCCTACCTGACCCTGGGATCGTTGATCTTCCGCCGGAGGGAAATCTGATGCGTCGCTTCGCCCCTTGGTTGCTGGTTGGCGTGCTCATCCTCGGCGCTGGGGCTTTGGCCGAATCCTCTTGGCGTCGTGTTCGTCCGAGTATTCCCGAGATCGGCCGCAAGGAGCTTGAGCCCACCCTAGGTCAAGGCGTGCTGCTCGGCGTTTTGGGCGGACTGCGGACGGTCGTCGCCGACATCGCTTGGATTCGTAGCTACGTCTTCTGGGAGCGACGTGATCGTCCCGGTTGCGAGGCGTTGATGCGGTCGGCTTGTGCCCTTGATCCGCACGCCCGATATTTTTGGGAAAACACCGGGTTACGCATCGGGTTAGACATGGCGCACTGGGAGATTCGTCGTCGGGGCGGCTATGCCAAGGTGCCCGCCGAGACCCAGGAGCGACTTTTTCGCCAATATGGACGCCAGGGACTGGATGTCTTGGAAGAGGGCATGGTGTATGCCCGTAGTCGCACTTCCTTGCTGCTGGCGGCCGGCTTCCTTGCGGAAGGAAAACTCAAGGATCTCAGACTCGCCGCCGATTATTACCGTCAGGCCGCGGAGTCGACGGACGCCCCTTGGTATGCAGCCCGGATTTCCGCGGACTTCGATTGGGGTGCCGGCCGTAAGGTCGAAGCCTACGGTTGGTATCGGAACTACTGGGAGACGCGCATGCGCTCCAAGCAGGACGGTTTCCCGGAAGACCTGATCAGGTTACGCATCATGGAAACCGAGCTGCGTCTCGGCATCCTTCAGCGGATACCCCGACAGGTCTGGGAGCGCTGATTAGAAAGGCTCGTCTGACTTCTTCTCCGCGGGCGCACCTTTGGGGGCACGAGGCTTACGCGGGGGGAATTCGAACCACCAGCCCTTCTGCTTGTCGGCGACAAGGAAGGCTTCGAAGGTACGTTTGGTACGATTAGAGACGAACTTCTTGAGCCCGGTCTTACCTTCGTTGAGGAGCTTGCGGACGTCGTCGGCCGAGATCGGTGACTTGAGCATCTCGGAGTTAAGACTGAACGTCTTCTTGGCGCCAGCTTCCTGGGCCTTGTGTGGGCAAACGCGGTAACCTGCGGTCGGCGTGTGCTGGACCGCCAAGCCGCTGACGGGGCAGGGGCCGAGCACGGGCCATTCGACGTCGAAAGCGTCGGGGTTGCCATCCGCGCCTTCGCGGGGAGGGAAATAGAGTACGGCCTTAAGTTTACCGCTCGGGGCCTTGGGCTTGGTCTTCCGCGGTGCTTTCACCGGCTTGGCTTCTTCGCCTTCCGCGGCAGGTGCGGGTGCGGTCTCGGCCTTCTCTTCGGTGCCGCGAGGTTTGATCGTGTCCGGGTCGACGAGGTCGATGTAGCCCGTAAAATTCTTACCCGACTTCATCGAGCGGAAGTCGGCGAACGGCCCGATGCGACGCTTCTCGATGAGTTCGGCGACTTCGAGCGGAGTGATGGTGTGTCCGTTCATGCCGACGTAGATCGTCAGTTTCGGGCGATCAGTCGTGCCGACCGTGTCCTGCGAGAAGTACTTCTCGCCGTCGGTCTGCAGCGGCTTGCCGTCGGTCGGGGAAAGGACCTGCGGAGTCAGTTCAAGGGAGGGCGGTTTCACGGCGCCCTTCTTCACAATGATTTCCAGGAGCGCCTTGATCTCCTTCATGAACTCGCGCGGGCCCATCTTACCCTGCTCGATCTGCTTAAGTTTATACTCCCATTCGCCGGTCATCTGGGGTTCCGTGAAGACGCCCATCTCCTTGGCGTGCAGGAACTGGTGTAGCTGGAAGGCCTTGGCGAGAGGGACGAGCTCTTTGCCTTGGCGTTCGATGTAGGTCTTCGCGAGAAGTTCTTCGATCGTCGCGGCGCGGGTGGCGGGCGTACCGAGGCCACGCTCCTTCATCGCTTCGGCGAGGGCTTCGTCGTCGACGAGTTTACCGGCGTTTTCCATCGCACCGAGGAGGGAGGCTTCGTTGAAGCGGGCCGGCGGCTTGGTGGCGTCTTCCTTGACGTCGACGCCATTGACCTTGGCCTTGGCGGGCGAACCGTCGGCGGAAGCGAGGGCGGGCAGGCTAGCGGAGCCTTCCTTGTCTTTATCTTCCTCGGCTTCGGCTTCTTGGCCCCAGACGGCGCGCCAACCAGCGACGACGAGGACTTTACCAGTCGTGCGGAAATTATGTTCACCGACGAGGGTCGTGCGGACGGTCTCCTCGAATTCGGCCATCGGGAAGAAGACGGCGACGAAGCGGCGGACGACGAGGTCGTAGATCTTCTGCTCGACGTCGGTCAGACCATGCGGGACGGTGCCCGTCGGGATGATGGCGAAGTGGTCGCTGACCTTCTTGTTATCGAAGACGCGGCGGCCGGCGGAATCAACCCAGCCACTACGGAGAGCTTCCTTGGCGAAGACGCCGGCCGGGTGGGCGCCTTCGAGGGACTGGAGGGCCGCCTTGGCGTTGGGAAGGTAATCTTCGGGGAGGTACTGGGAATCGGTACGAGGATAGGTGAGTGCCTTGTGCTTTTCGTAGAGGGCCTGGGCGACGCCGAGGGTGGTCTTGGCCGAGAAGCCGAAGCGGCGATTCCCTTCGCGCTGAAGCGTCGTGAGATCGAAGAGTCGAGGGGCGCTTTCCTTCTTCGGCTTGCGCTCGTCAGTGACAATACCGGTGCCGACTTTGATCGACTCCTCAGCCACCTTGCGGGCTTGGGCTTCGTCATAGAAACGTTCGGCTTCCTTGCGGTCGGTGACGCCCGGTACCTGAGCGGCGCCGCGGTAGCCGCCGTTGGAGACTCTGAAGTCACCTTCAATCTTCCAGAAGGTCTTCGGGACGAAATTGCGAATCTCCAACTCGCGCTTCACGATGAGCATGAGCGTGGGGGTCTGGACGCGGCCGACCGAGAAGACTTCGCGCTTCGCTCCACCGATAATGATGGTCGAGAAACGGCTCGCGGTCATGCCGACCAGCCAGTCGGCTTGGGAGCGGCAGATGGCGGCGTCAAGCAGGCCCTGCTTGGCTTCCGCCGGAAGAAGGTGGTCGAAGGCTTCAGCGATGGCGGTGTTCGTCATGCTAGCCAGCCATAGGCGTTGGCAGGGTAGTTTACACTTTGCGAGCTGGTAGACGTAGTGGAAGATGAGTTCGCCTTCGCGTCCCGCGTCGCAGGCGTTGACGACCGTGCCGACGTCGGGGCGGTTGAGAAGTTTCTTCAGCAGCTTGTAGCGGTCGCCGTTGTTACGTTCGCTGATGACAGCCTTCAGGATGTCGGGGCTCGCGGTGCCGTCGAACTTGACTGGGTCGATGGGGAGATCCTTGAGGGTCCAGCGCTTGAACTTCGGGTCGATGTCATCTGGGTCCACGAGGCGCACCACGTGACCGATGGAAGAACTGATCACCCACTTCTCATTCTCGAAGTAGTCGCTCGTGGACTTGGGGACCTTGAGGACCTTAGCTAGGTCGGTCGCCACCGAGGGCTTCTCGGCGATGACCAGGATCTTGGAACCGGCGGGGGCGGAAACTTCGTCGGACGTCTTGGATGATTTCTTGCGCATGCGTAGGATTATAACCGAGGGTCAATTCCGGTTACATACCCTGCTCGGCGAAGGAATCGTCAAGGGCGGCAATCAGTGTGGCAATCGTAGCGTCGGTCTCGTCGCCCATGTTGGAGATACGGAACGTCTTACCCTTTAGCTTACCGTAGCCGCCGTCGATGATGAGTTTGTGGCGGGACTTAAGGGTCTTGTTGAGGCGCTCGAGGTCGGCGTTGCGGTCGTTCTTGAAGCAGTTAAGGCCGCGGGTGCCGAACTGGACTTCCGGCAGGAGCGAGAAGCCTTTGGCCAGACCCCAAGCGCGCATGCGATCGTTGAGGCGGAGGTG